>NZ_JBEAID010000028.1:0-98141 GCF_040064585.1 Klebsiella sp. CN_Kp113
CATCGCTGAATCCCGCTGACCCGGCGGGCTGTAAGCCGTTGTTCCGTGTCAGTGGGAGCGCATTATAGGGAGTAATTCCGAAGTGACAAGGGGAAATTTCAAAAAACTTTTCGTTCGCTCAACTTTCCATCACCAGGGTGATTTAACGCGCTATTTGCTGGTCATTTGCGCAATTTCCCGCGCAAATCTGCCCACCTGCTGCCAGTCGGTATACACCACTTCTTTAGTGACATCCGTTTCGCCGCCGGTCATCTTCATAATAAGGCGAATCATAAACCGATCGTACCAACGATAGCGTGGATAGCGGAGCGCGCCGGCAAACACCGCGCAGTGCTGCGGCTGCCACGGCGAGTTAAGCAGAAACTTGCGGGTGTAGCTGTTTGTCTGCGGCGTTCGTTTTTCTGGCTTACGCGCGACGAGGTTGACCGAGAAAAAGGCGCCCGGTAGCGCCTGCAGCGACTGAAGATGCGTTTTTACAAACCGTTCTAAGGCGGGATGAAAATGACCATAGCGGATTGATGCGCCGATGACGACACGATCGTATAAGGGCCACTCCACTTCATTGGTGCGGTTGAGATCGATCGTGTCCGCATCAATCCCCTGCTCTTTTAATTCAGATGCCAGATAGGAGGCGATTTCACGCGTCTGTCCGTCGCGGGTAGAAAAGAGAATCAAAGTTTTCACAGGCACTCCTGTTATTCGCGCCAGAAAGTCGGAGTAAATAGCACCAGCAAGGTGAACACTTCCAGACGACCAAACAGCATATTAGCAATCAAGATCCATTTTGCGACAGGGTTCATCGTCGCAAAGTTATCCGCCACAACGCCCAGCCCAGGGCCAAGGTTATTCAGCGTCGCAACGACCGAAGCAAAGGCCGAGAAATCATCCACGCCGGTGGCGATAATCGCCAGCATACTAATGATAAACACCAGCGCATAGGCGGAGAAGAATCCCCAGACGGCTTCCAGGATACGTTCCGGCAGCGCGCGGTTCCCCAGTTTAATACTGTATACCGCGTTAGGATGTACCAGCCGTTTAAGCTCACGGTTACCCTGCTTGAAAAGCAGAAGAATACGGATAACCTTCAAACCACCGCCAGTCGACCCGGCACAGCCGCCGATAAAAGCCGAACAGAGGAGGAGGACCGGTAAAAATAGCGGCCAGCGCGCAATGCTGTCGGTCGTGAAGCCCGCCGTTGTCGCCATCGATACAACCTGAAAGAACGCCTGATTCACCGTCATGAGCGCCGAACTGTAGACGTCATGCAGCCACAGCACCAGGGTACATACCACCACCAGCGTGAGCTGCACGCCGATGAACATGCGGAATTCGGGATCGCGCCAGTACACTTTCAGGCTACGCCCGCTGAGTAATGAAAAGTGCAGGCCGTAGTTACAGCCCGATATCAGCAAGAAAATCGCAATAATGGAGTTAATCGTTGGGCTATTAAAGTAGCCCACGCTGGCGTCATGGGTGGAGAATCCGCCAATCGCAATCGTCGAGAAACTGTGCCCGATGGCGTCGAACGCCGGCATGCCGGCAAACCACAGCGCCAGCGCACAGGCCACCGTCAGTAAGACATAGATAAGCCACAGCGTTTTCGCCGTCTCAGCAATGCGCGGCCGCATCTTGTTATCTTTCAGCGGCCCGGGCATTTCCGCCCGATACAGCTGCATCCCCCCGACGCCCAGTATCGGCAGTATCGCTACCGCCAGCACGATGATCCCCATCCCGCCAAACCATTGCAGCATCTGACGATAGAAAAGAATGGCGTGGGGTAACGAATCTAACCCAACCAGCGTGGTTGCCCCGGTCGTTGTCAGACCCGAGAAGGATTCAAAGAAGGCATCCGTAATGCTCAGGTTGGGCTGTTCAGAGAAGATAAAGGGCAGCGAACCGACGCTTCCGAGCACCGTCCAGAACAGCACGACGATGAGAAACCCTTCGCGGGATTTCAGTTCCCCCTTCTCACGACGGTTGGGCCACCACAGCAGCGAACCGATCGCCAGGGCAACGAAAAAGGTCTGGGTAAACGCCCGCCCCGCGCCATCGCGATATATCAGGGCTATTAATCCCGGGAGGATCATTGTCCCCGAAAACAAAATGACCAGCAGTCCAACGATTCGGGTTATCGCGCGAAAATGCATCTCTGGCGCTTCCTTTGATATGCAAAAAAATCAGGTGGGGATTATTCGTCAATCTTCAGTAATTGCAACGAACCGCGACTAAAATCAGCCAGTTTTGCTGAAAATAGCGCCACTTCAGCCTGAGGAAGCGCCACGCGCAGCTGAACAGACGCTTGATATTCGCTTTCGACAATTTTCCCTGAGAACTGAGCCAACAGCGTTTCAATCCCGGCCAACTGCCCGTATTCACACTGCAAAGTATACGCGGTCAGCGGCGTCTTGCGCTGTGTTGTCAGCAGCGCAAGCGCCTGGTGCACACCGCCGCCGTACGCTTTGACCAGGCCGCCGGTGCCCAGCAGAATACCACCGTAGTAGCGCACGACGACAGCGGTTATCTCGCCGACGCCGCTACCCATCAGCTGCGCCAGCATCGGTTTACCCGCCGTCCCCGCCGGTTCGCCATCGTCGGAAAACCCCAGCTGCTGCGAGTCATTCGGAGGCCCGGCGACCCACGCCACGCAGTGGTGACGGGCATCCGGGTGATCCGCCCTGACTGACTCGACAAACGCCTTTGCCGCCGCTACGCCGTCGGTGTGCGCCAACAGCGTGATAAAGCGGCTCTTTTTGATCTCTTCCACAAAGGTGGCCGGCGCGGCCGGTATCAACCAGCTTTCCATTACGCCAGTTTCAGATCGCGCGTCATGTTTTCAATACTGTTTTCGTGGATCACGACGTTGTCTTCAATACGAATACCGCCAAACGGTTTCAGCGCTTCAATTTTCTGCCAGTTGAAGTGTTTGCTGAACTGCCCTTCGCGCCACGGCGCCAGCAGCGATTCAATAAAGTAGATGCCCGGTTCAATCGTCAATACCATCCGCGGCTGCAGTACGCGCGTGCAGCGCAGGTAAGGATATTTTGCCGGCGCGGCCAGATGGGTACCCGAATCATCCTGCATAAAACCCGCGACATCATGAACCTGGAGACCTAAAGGATGACCAATGCCGTGTGGCATAAACGGTCCGGTCAGGTCGTTTTCCACCATCGCTTCTTCGCTCATATCTTTGACTATCTGATGTTTGCGCAGCAGTTTGGCAATACGCTGATGGAACTGGACATGATAATCCACGTAGCTCACGCCCGCCTTCATGGTGCTAATCAGCGCCAGCTGTTCCTCATTAACGTCTTTAATCAGTTGAGCATAGTCACTATCGCCATGCGCCGCCCAGGTACGCGTCAGATCCGCCGCATAGCCGTTATATTCCGCGCCCGCATCCAGCAGGAAGCTGCGCAATTCCGCCGGCGCGCGATGATCCAGCTTCGTGTAATGCAGCACGGAGGCATGTTCGTTCAGCGCCACAATGTTGCTGTACGGTACATCGGTGTCGCGATGGCCGGTCGCGGTCAGATAGGCCTGGTTGATATCAAACTCGCTCATCCCGGAGAGGAACGCTTCATGAGCGGCCTGATGACCGTTAACCGCTGACTTCTGCGCTTCGCGCATGCAGGCCAGCTCATAGTCAGTTTTATAAGAACGATAGTAGTGCAGATAATCGATCGCCCCTTTCGGGTTGATTTTATCCGCCGCGATATCTAACCCCAACGCACGTTCCGGCACCGGCCCGATATAGGCAATATTGCCGCGCGCGGCGGGCAGCTGGCTGCCGATACCATCCGCTTTCGGCAGGGCAATCACATCCACCTCTTCGGTCCAGAATGAGGTCGGCAGCGGTTCCACGTTATGCCAGTAGTCGACCGGCAGATAGAACCACAGTTTGGGTTTATTGACGCCGTCCACCAGCAGCCAGCAGTTAGGGACCTGCGTAACCGGCACCCAGGCTTTGAACTGGGGATTGACCTTGAACGGATACGGATGATCGTCAAGGAAGACGTTGACCAGTTCACCGGAGTGGATCAGCAGGGCATCCAGCTTAAAGCGGGCCAGAACATCGCGGGTGCGTTCTTGTAAGGTAACGATATGATTTTTATAGAGACCGGCAAGGGATTCCATCATTTATCCTTTGATTTTATGAGATCGTGATGCTTCGCATCTTAGCACAATGACCTCAAACGGGGTGATCTCTACCGGGTGTGATCCGACCAGCATTTATTTAAAGTCTTATTTGCAATTTCTTAACATAAAATCCACACTCCGTCTCATCTGGTATGACCAGATCATATTGCTGGATTCAGGAGACTGACATGCTCTACAAAGGCGACACCCTGTACCTCGACTGGCGGGAAGACGGCATTGCCGAACTGGTATTTGATGCCCCCGGCTCGGTCAACAAGCTCGATACCGCAACCGTAGCCAGCCTCGGTGAAGCGCTGGACGTACTCGAAAAACAAAAAGATCTGCAAGGGCTGCTGCTACGCTCCGAGAAAGCCGCTTTTATTGTCGGCGCGGATATCACCGAATTTCTTTCTCTGTTCCTGGTTCCCGAAGAACAGCTCAGCCAGTGGCTGCATTTCGCTAATAGCGTATTTAATCGCCTGGAAGATTTGCCGGTTCCGACCATCTCCGCCGTCAACGGCTATGCGTTGGGCGGCGGCTGCGAATGCGTGCTGGCGACCGATTATCGCCTGGCGACGCCGGATCTGCGCATTGGTCTGCCGGAAACGAAGCTGGGCATCATGCCGGGCTTTGGCGGCTCGGTGCGGATGCCGCGGATGCTTGGCGCGGACAGCGCGCTGGAAATCATTGCCGCCGGCAAAGACGTTGGCGCCGAACAGGCCTTAAAAATCGGCCTCGTCGATGGCGTGGTTAAGCATGAAAAACTGATCGATGGCGCGGTCGCGATTCTGCGTCAGGCTATTAAAGGCGACCTGGACTGGAAGGCGAAGCGCCAGCCGAAGCTGGAGCCGCTGCATCTGAGTAAAATTGAAGCCGCGATGAGTTTTACCATCGCCAAAGGCATGGTGGCGCAAACCGCCGGGAAGCACTACCCGGCCCCGATTACCGCCGTTAAAACCATCGAAGCCGCCGCCCGCTTTGGCCGCGAAGAAGCGCTGGATCTGGAAAATAAAAGTTTCGTCCCGCTGGCGCATACCAACGAGGCACGTGCGCTGGTAGGTATCTTCCTTAACGATCAGTACGTCAAAGCAAAAGCGAAGAAGCTGACGAAAGATATCGACACGCCAAAACACGCGGCCGTGCTGGGCGCGGGAATTATGGGCGGCGGCATTGCATACCAGTCAGCCTGGAAAGGCGTGCCGGTCGTCATGAAAGATATCAACGACAAATCGCTGACGCTGGGCATGACCGAAGCGGCCAAGCTGCTGAATAAACAGCTTGAGCGCGGCAAAATCGACGGTCTTAAGATGGCTGGCGTCATTTCTACTATTCAGCCAACCCTGGATTACGCCGGCTTTGAACGCGTGGACGTCGTGGTCGAAGCCGTTGTTGAGAATCCGAAAGTGAAAAAAGCGGTGCTGGCGGAAACGGAAGACAAAGTCCGCCCGGATACCGTGCTGGCTTCGAATACCTCCACCATTCCCATCAGCGAGTTGGCCAGCGTACTGAAGCGCCCGGAAAACTTCTGCGGTATGCACTTCTTTAACCCGGTGCACCGGATGCCGCTGGTCGAGATCGTTCGCGGCGAGAAAAGCTCGGACGAAACCATTGCGAAAGTGGTCGCCTGGGCCAGCAAAATGGGCAAAACGCCGATTGTGGTCAACGACTGCCCCGGTTTCTTTGTTAACCGCGTGCTGTTCCCCTACTTCGCCGGTTTCAGCCAGCTGCTGCGCGACGGCGCGGACTTCCGCAAAGTCGATAAAGTGATGGAGAAGCAGTTTGGCTGGCCGATGGGCCCGGCCTATCTGCTGGACGTCGTTGGCATTGATACCGCGCATCACGCGCAGGCGGTCATGGCGGCGGGCTTCCCGCAGCGGATGCAGAAAGATTATCGCGATGCGATCGATGCGCTGTTCGACGCTAACCGTTTCGGCCAGAAAAATGGCCTCGGCTTCTGGCGCTACAAAGAAGACAGTAAAGGTAAGCCGAAGAAGGAAGAGGATACCGCAGTCGATAGCCTGCTGGCGGAAGTCAGCCAGCCGAAGCGTGATTTCAGCGATGAAGAGATTATCGCCCGCATGATGATCCCCATGGTCAACGAAGTGGTGCGCTGTCTCGAAGAGGGCATTATCGCCACCCCGGCAGAAGCCGATATGGCGCTGGTTTATGGCCTGGGCTTCCCTCCGTTCCACGGCGGCGCGTTCCGCTGGCTGGATACGCTCGGTAGCGCAAAATATCTCGATATGGCCCAGCAGTATCAGCATCTCGGCCCGCTATACGACGTGCCGGAAGGATTGCGCAGCAAAGCGCGTCATAACGAACCGTACTATCCACCGGTTGAGCCTGCCCGTGCGCCAGGCGACCTGAAAAAGGCTTAAGGAGTCACAATGGAACAGGTTGTCATTGTCGATGCAGTTCGTACCCCGATGGGCCGTTCAAAGGGCGGCGCCTTTCGCCACGTGCGCGCAGAAGATCTCTCCGCGCACCTGATGCGTAGCCTGCTTTCACGCAACCCATCCCTTGAAGCCAGCACGATTGACGATATTTACTGGGGCTGCGTTCAGCAGACTCTGGAACAGGGCTTCAATATTGCCCGCAACGCGGCGCTGCTGGCGGAAATCCCGCATTCGGTACCCGCCACCACGGTCAATCGGCTGTGCGGTTCTTCCATGCAGGCGCTTCACGACGCGGCACGCATGATCATGACCGGCGACGCCAGCGTATGCCTGATTGGCGGCGTAGAGCATATGGGCCACGTCCCGATGAGCCACGGCGTAGATTTCCATCCGGGCCTGAGCCGTAACGTCGCCAAAGCCGCCGGAATGATGGGGCTGACGGCAGAAATGCTGGCGCGCCTGCACGGCATCAGCCGCGAGATGCAGGACCAGTTTGCGGCTCGCTCCCACGCCCGCGCCTGGGCCGCGACGCAATCCGGCGCATTCAAAGCGGAAATTGTCCCGACCGGCGGTCACGACGCCGACGGCGTGCTGAAGTCTTACAGCTACGACGAAGTGATTCGCCCGGAGACAACGGTTGAAGCGCTGGCCGCGCTTAGACCCG
Organism: Klebsiella sp. CN_Kp113; assembly: GCF_040064585.1. Classification (NCBI taxonomy): domain Bacteria; kingdom Pseudomonadati; phylum Pseudomonadota; class Gammaproteobacteria; order Enterobacterales; family Enterobacteriaceae; genus Klebsiella; species Klebsiella sp. CN_Kp113. The sequence goes on from NZ_JBEAID010000028.1 coordinate 7,198, forward strand.
CTTTCGATCCGGTAACCGGAACCGTGACGGCGGGAACCTCATCCGCCCTCTCCGATGGCGCCGCAGCCATGCTGTTAATGAGCGAAAGCCGCGCCCGCGAACTGGGCCTGAAGCCCCGCGCTCGCGTGCGTTCGATGGCTGTCGTCGGCTGCGACCCGTCAATAATGGGCTATGGTCCGGTTCCCGCGTCAAAACTGGCGCTGAAAAAAGCCGGGCTCTCCACCAGCGATATCGATGTGTTCGAAATGAACGAAGCTTTTGCCGCGCAGATCCTGCCGTGCATTAAAGATCTGGGGCTGATGGAACAGATCGACGAGAAGATCAACCTCAACGGCGGCGCGATCGCCCTGGGTCATCCGCTCGGCTGTTCCGGCGCGCGCATTAGTACCACATTGATCAACCAGATGGAGCGCAAAGACGCGCAGTTCGGCCTGGCGACGATGTGTATTGGTTTAGGTCAGGGTATCGCGACGGTATTCGAGCGGGTTTAATCAAAGAGTCATCTCAAAGCCATTGGTGCCAGAACAAGGCGGCAAGTGAATGAATCCCGATGAGCTTACATATAGTAAGTGATTCGGGTGAATGAATGCAGCCAACGCAGTTATGGTGACAATGGCGAAGAGAGAGGGCTTAGTTGCCGTTCTTCCCGCCTGTCAGGGGCGGGTTTTTTATTTCCGCTATTCGGTTATTATCACCGGATACGTCACGCTCATTAAGGATAATGAAGAGTCATGAAAATAATCCCCATCATTTTTTTGCTAACGACGTTCCCTGCCGCAGCGCTCGCCAGCGAACAGGATAACGCTCAGGCCTGCCTCTCATGGGGGATCGGTAAAATGGCGCAGGATCCGCAAAGCGAGCGGTTCAAGGATCTGACCGTCACCGATATCACTACCGAACGCTATGATGAGAAGATAGGCAGCCAGCATATCGCGACGCAGCTAGCCGCCACGCTGGAAAAAGAAGGGAACCCGGTAGGGAAAATGCTCTGTTTGCTGGAAAACGAGCGACCGCTGTACGTTTACTTCAGCGATGCCCGGTAACAACAGCATCCGGGCCAAAAGCCCGGATGCCGGCAGAGCGGCTATCAGATAAACGCAAAGGCATCGCCAAACAGGCGATCTTCGCGCGCGCCGCGCTCGTTGCAGAACAGGTCGCGGGCAATTTTCGCCATCTCGAAGCGGCCAGCGATATAGATATCATGCTCGCCCAGCGTACCGTAATCCTGCAGAACCGCCGTGAGTACGGTTCCGGTACGGCCACGCCACTCGGCGTCAGGCTGCTCAACAACGGGTTCGACGCGCAGGCCCGGATGCTGCAGGCTTAACGCTTCGAGCTCGGCCAGGTCATAGAGATGTTTCGCTTCGCGCCCGCCCCAGTAGATGGCGATATCGCGATTCGGATTGCGCGCCAGCGCGGTGAGCAGAATCGAACGCACGTAAGAGAAGCCCGTTCCCCCGGCGATTAAAATCAGAGGACGTTCTTCATCATCGCGCAGCCAGGCTTCGCCATGCGGCATATCGACCTCGATTTGACGCTCTTTCAGGATTCGATCCATCACCGCCATCGCATACAGGTTCAGTTCAGATGCACCGATATGCAGCTCGATAAACTCCTGTTCCGACGGCGTGGAGGCCATCGAGAATGGGCGCTTGTCGCGTTCGTCCATCACGACCATCAGATACTGACCGGCACGGAAGGAAAACGCCGCTTCCGGCACTAATCGAACGCGATACACAGTATCGGTAATCGCCTCCACTGAGGTCACTTTACAGCTTAAGGTTGTCATGCGTCCCCTCTGTCGGGTCTATTGTGCAAAACAGCGGCGTAGCCCCGCTTACTGTTATTTGAAGATAGCCAGTTCATCCCAGATGGCGTCGACGCGCGCCGTCACCTCAGGATCTTTCTTGATCGGACGACCCCACTCGCGCTGGGTCTCTCCAGGCCATTTATTTGTGGCATCCAGCCCCATTTTTGAACCCAAACCGGAAACCGGTGAGGCAAAATCCAGATAATCAATTGGCGTATTTTCTACCAGTACCGTATCACGCGCCGGGTCCATACGGGTAGTAATCGCCCAAATCACATCATTCCAGTCGCGCGCGTTGACATCGTCATCGCAGACAATAACGAACTTGGTATACATGAACTGGCGGAGGAACGACCAGACGCCCATCATGACGCGTTTCGCGTGACCGGCGTACTGCTTCTTCATCGTGACGACCGCCAGGCGATAGGAACAGCCTTCAGGCGGCAAATAGAAATCCACGATTTCAGGAAACTGCTTTTGCAGAATGGGGACGAACACTTCGTTCAGCGCAACGCCCAGTACCGCCGGCTCATCCGGCGGGCGCCCGGTATAGGTCGAGTGATAGATGGCATCTTCACGCTGAGTAATGTGGGTAACGGTAAAGACCGGGAAGTTATCCACTTCATTGTAGTAGCCAGTATGGTCGCCATAGGGGCCTTCCGGCGCCATTTCTCCGGCTTCAATATACCCTTCCAGCACGATCTCCGCGCTGGCGGGCACCTCAAGATCGTTAGAGATGCACTTCACGACTTCGGTTTTGGTGCCGCGCAGTAGCCCGGCAAAAGCGTATTCGGAAAGAGTATCCGGAACCGGAGTCACCGCCCCGAGAATGGTTGCCGGATCGGCACCCAGCGCGACGGAGACCGGGAAACGCTCGCCAGGACGCGCCGCGCACCACTCCTGGAAGTCCAGCGCGCCGCCGCGATGCGATAGCCAGCGCATAATCAGCTTGTTCTTGCCAATCAGCTGCTGGCGATAAATGCCCAGATTCTGCCGCTCTTTATGCGGGCCGCGGGTCACCGTCAGACCCCAGGTGATCAGCGGCGCGGCATCTTCCGGCCAGCAGGTCATGATCGGGATACGAGTCAAATCAACTTCATCACCCTGAATGATTTTTTGCTGGCACGGCGCTCCGCGCAGACGCTTAGTCGGCATATTCAGCACCTGTTTGAACTGCGGCAGCTTATCAAACAGATCGCGGAAGCCTTTTGGGGGTTCCGGCTCTTTCAGGAATGCCAGAAGCTTACCCACTTCCCGCAGAGAACTGACATCCTCCTGCCCCATCCCCAGCGCGACTCGCCGCGGCGTGCCGAAAAGATTACACAGCACCGGCATGGCGTAGCCCTTGGGATTTTCGAATAGCAGCGCCGGACCGCCAGCTCGCAAAGTGCGGTCGGCAATTTCGGTGATTTCCAGGTGAGGATCGACCGGCAGGGAGATCCGTTTCAATTCCCCCTGCTGCTCCAGTAATGTCAGAAATTCGCGTAGATCGTGGTATTTCATGGAGTTGTTATTGACCTCTATACAGGCGGGTGATTATACGGCGTTCGCCGGAGCTATGCTGTATTTTTGTTAAATTAGCGTGAAAGAACGCTGAAATTTAGTTTTCACCCGCAATGATTTCGCGATCGTACCGGGCTTTTGTTATGCTTGCAGCTAGTAGCATTGGAAAGAGTCATTATGCAAGCCTGGTACTTACTTTATTGCAAACGTGGGCAGCTTGAACGAGCCCAGGAACACCTTGAACGGCAGGCCGTCAATTGCCTGATGCCAACGATCGAGCTGGAAAAAATCGTCCGCGGTAAACGCACGACGGTCAGCGAGCCCCTGTTCCCAAATTATCTGTTTATCGAGTTCGACCCGGAAGTGATTCATACCACTACCATCAGCGCCACGCGCGGTGTGAACAGTTTTGTGCGTTTCGGCGCGCTGCCCGCTATCGTGCCATCTGCCGTCATTCATCAGCTTTCCATCTACAAACCGGAAGGTATCACCGATCCTGAAACGCCGCACGAAGGCGACAGCGTGCTGATTACCGATGGCGCTTTTGAGGGTCTGCAGGCTATTTTTACCGAACCGGACGGCGAAGCCCGCTCGATGCTGCTGCTGAATCTGCTTAACAAGCAGGTGCTCCAGAGCGTTAAAAATACTGACTTTTATAAAATCTGACGGCGCTTAAAAACCCACGCCAAAAAGTCTTCTGACGTTAGCATCAGTCACGTCTTCCAGCCATTGCGCCTCCTCCCCACGCCATTGCGCGATGCGGGTCAGAATATGCGGCAGGTAGGCGGGCTCATTGCGGCGAGAAGCGGGTTTTGGCAGCATATCTCGCGGCAACAGGTACGGCGCATCGGTCTCAATCAGCAGGCGCTCTGCCGGAATATCGACCAGCAGCTCTCGCAGCTCCAGCCCCCGACGCTCATCGCATACCCAGCCGGTGATACCAATAAATAAACCGTGCTCCACGCATTCGCGCATCTCTTCGCGGCTACCGGTAAAACAATGCACAACGGCCCCCGGGAGCTTATCAAGCCAGGGCACCAGCAGGGCCAGGAAGCGCTCGTGCGCATCGCGGCAGTGCAGAAATACCGGCATCGACAGCTCCGCGGCCAGCGCCAGCTGAGCGCTAAACGCCGCTTCTTGCTCCTGAGGCGTCGAAAAATTGCGGTTGAAATCCAGCCCGCACTCACCCACCGCAACGACTTCCGGCTCGCGAGCCAGCGCATAGACCGCTGCCGCCGCCGAGTCCGTCCAGCTGCGACTGTCGTGGGGATGAACGCCGGCCGTTGACCAGCACCCGGAATAACGGCGCGCCAGCTGCTGCGCCTGCGCGCTTTCATGCAGGTTGGTTCCCGTCAATAGCATCCCGCTGACGCCCGCCGCCCGGGCCCGGGAAACCACCTCGTCGCGATCGCGGGAAAACTGCGAACTGGTCAGATTTACGCCGATATCAAACATCATCGCTCCCATACGGCAACCGCCCTGGCGGGCGGTTGAACGTTATTCTTCTTTGCCCTGCGCCTCTTCGGCAGCGGCATCCTCATCACGCGTCAGGCGTTTACCGGTGTAGAACCGCGCGAAGAAGACCCCGACCTCAAACAGACAGTACATCGGAATCGCCAGCAGGGTTTGCGAGAACACGTCCGGCGGGGTCAGCAGCATCCCGACAACGAATGCGCCAACCAGTACGTAGGGGCGTTTCTTACGCAGGTCGTCCGGCGTGGTGACGCCCATCCAGCACAGCAGGACTATGGCCACCGGAACCTCGAATGAGACGCCAAAGGCGATAAACAGCGCCATCACAAAGTCGAGGTAGCTGCGAATATCGGTAGAGACCTGTACGCCTTCCGGCGCCGCGTGGGTCAGAAAACCAAACGCCAGCGGGAAAACGACGAAGTAGGCAAAGGCCATGCCGATATAGAACAGCAGCGTACTGGAGACCAGCAGCGGCATAACCAGCCGACGTTCATGCTTATACAGCGCTGGCGCCACAAAGGCCCAGACCTGATACAAAATGACCGGGACCGACAAAATTATCGATACCATAAAGGTCAGCTTGATCGGCGTGAAGAAAGGCGAGGCCACATCCGTGGCGATCATGGTCGCACCGACCGGCATCTGCCGAATCAGCGGCGCGGAAACCAGCTGATAGATATCGTTGGCGAAATAGACTAACGCCAGGAAAATCACCAGAATCGCAAGAATGCTGTTGATCAAGCGCTTGCGCAGCTCAATCAGATGCGTAATTAGCGGTTGAGTATCGTCTACGCCCATTTTTACTGTTTATCACTCGGTACAGGGGAGGAGGAATCGGAAGCCGACACGGCAGCTTTCACTTTCGCTGCCGGGATTTCACTCTGCGAAGCGGGGAGTTCTTCAGACACGGAGTCAGGCGCATGCTCTGGCGCACTGGCCTGATGTTCAGCCGTCGCTGGCGTCACGTCCTTGCGCTGCTCTTCACTCCCTTTTACGACCGGGTTGTGAATGGTATTGGCTTCATCGCTGGCTTTTTCAGGATCGTGGGCGGAGTAGGATCGCTTCATAGATTCAGCCGCTTCACGCAGTTCATCCATTGAAGCTTTTAGCTCGGGCGTCAGGTTGTCCAGGCTGGCCTTTTCCACCTTTTTAAGGCTTTCCTGAAACTCCTGCAGTTTTAATTCCTGGGTAATTTCATTTTGTACGGTAGCCGCAAGCGACCGCAGCGTGCGGATCCAGCTCACCACCGTCTTTACCGCTACCGGTAGTCGCTGTGGCCCCAGAACGATGAGGCCAATCACGAATACCAGCAGCAGCTCACTAAAACCGATATCGAACACGAATTACACCTGCTCTTTGTCGTGGCGTTTAGTCTCGTCTTTCTTTGCATCATCCGGCTTATCAGCAAGGGTCTTCGCCGCGAAATCTGCATCCGGCGCGGAGGATTTTTCCGGTTTCTCTTCGTCGCTCATGGCCTTTTTAAAGCCTTTGATCGACGCCCCTAAATCTGAACCGAGCGAGCTCAGCTTTTTTGTCCCAAAAAGCAGAACCACGATGACGACAACAATGAGTAACTGCCAAATACTGATACCACCCATACACATTCCCCTATGACAGATGATGAATTATTAGGACGCATTATACACATTATGCGCAGTGATAAAGGCGGCCGCCGTCAGTTCGTCTTTCGCCAGCCGATAAGCCAGGTTACGACCCCAGCGGCCATCAGCCAGCCTGGCATCATGCCCCACTCGGGACGATGAATGAATAGCAGCGTACCACTCAGTAATAAAACCGCGCCTATACCGAACAAATAGCGGGACTGACCCTGGCGCACGTGCCGCACCTGGATGTCGCGCACGATGGTATCGACGCTATTCTGCAGCTGCTTGCTTTGCTGCAGGCTCTGGTAAACCAGCTCCGGTATTTCCGGCATTCTTTCGATCCAGAACGGCGCTTTTTCTTTAAACGCCCGCACCAGAGCCGGAATGCCCACCTGATCTTTGATCCACGATTCAAGGAACGGTTTCGCCGTTTTCCACAAGTCTAACTGAGGATAGAGCTGGCGACCTACACCTTCTACGTAAAGTAATGTCTTCTGCAGCAGAACCAGCTGCGGCTGCACTTCCATATTGAAACGTCGCGCCGTATTAAACAGGTTCAACAACACGTGGCCAAACGAGATTTCCGCCAGCGGTTTTTCAAAGATAGGCTCGCAGACGGTACGAATAGCAAACTCGAACTCTTCAACGTTGGTATCCGCGGGAACCCAGCCGGAATCAACGTGCAGCTCCGCAACTTTGCGATAATCGCGGTTGAAGAAGGCAATGAAGTTCTCCGCCAGATAGCGCTTATCTTCTTTGTTCAGCGAACCGACAATACCGCAGTCAATACCAATGTACTGCGGATCTTCCGGATGATGACGACTGACAAAAATATTGCCCGGATGCATGTCGGCATGGAAGAAGCTGTCGCGGAAAACCTGCGTAAAGAAGACCTGCACGCCACGCTCGGCCAGCAGCTTCATGTTAGTCCCCTGCGCTTCCAGCGCGGCGACGTCGGACACCGGGATCCCGTAAATCCGCTCCATCACCATCATGCCTTCGCTACAGTAGTCCGAATAAACTTCCGGGACATAAAGCATTGGGCTCTCGTCGAAGTTGCGGCGAAGCTGGATAGCGTTAGCCGATTCACGCAGCAGGTTGAGCTCATCCAGCAGCGTTTTTTCATATTCGCGAACCACTTCCTGCGGGCGAAGGCGACGGCCGTCCGGTAACAGACGCGGCACCCAGCGGGCAAGACGGTAGATAAGCTTCATATCCGCTTTGATAACCGGCACGATATCCGGGCGGATCACCTTAATGACCACCTCTTTACCGTTCTCTTTCAGACGCGCGGTATGCACCTGGGCAATAGAAGCGGAAGCGAGCGGTTCAACAGAGAAGTCATCAAACCAGGCTTCTACCGGCAGGCCGCCCATGGCTTGCTCAATCTGCTTTTTGGCCTGCAGACCGTCAAAGGGCGCGACGCGATCCTGCAGCATGGCCAGCTGATCGGCAATGTGCGGCGGAAACAGGTCGCGACGGGTCGAGAGCATCTGACCAAACTTGATCCACACCGGCCCCAGTTCTTGTAATGCGAGGCGCAGTCGCTCGCCAAGAGGACGATCTTTATGGCGGTTGGGCATCCAGAACAGCATCCGCCGCCAGATTCGCAGCGGCAGCGTGATACGCATTTTGGGAATGAGCTCATCAAGCCCGTAGCTCAAAAAGGTGTGGACGATAAAATACAGGCGCCGTAATTCTCCTGGCGTCATTTGCCCTCCAGCGTGTCCAGCCGTTTTTCCAGCGCGGCCAGGGTTCGTTCTACCGCAGCGGTTTCCTCTGCAAACCAGGCCAGCTCCAGCGGCCCCGGCGCCAGGCGCCACTCTTCGGTAATCGCTTCCGCGACATAGCGCTGCTGGCGTTGAGCGCCATGCAGAAGAAAGCGAGCGCCGCCGCGGAATACTTTACTAAAGCCTTCCGCAACCACATCACCGGTATACGGGGCGAGCAGTTCAGCCGGATCGAACTCTGCCAGATCGCACAGCGTGACGGTATTTTGCACCACCTGCAGGTCGCCCTGCACTTCAAGATCGCCGCTGCGAATCAGCGCGGTAAGCTGCTGGCGATTGCGCAATTGCGGAAGCACGCTAAGGCGGGTACGTACGGTGCAATCAGCCTCACCTTCCCACGCGCCCAGCACGTCCAGCTGACGTTCGCTAAAAACCAGCACCACAGGATCGGAAAGCTCTTGCAGCTCGATGCGCAGCACTTTCCCCAGCAGGCGCTGGCGCGCGGGTTTCAGCGCCCGATCGCGCCAGAGGAAGGTGTTAAGGACCGTCTCAAGACCGGCGGTGACCAGTGGTTTGAAAGGCATAGCGTCCCTCCTGTCAGAACTTATATCCGCGGTGTAGCGCAACGATACCTGCCGTCAGGTTGTAGTAGTCGACGCTTTCAAACCCTGCGTCCTGCATCATGCCTTTCAGCGTGTCCTGATCGGGATGCATTCGAATAGATTCAGCAAGATAACGATAGCTTTCGGCATCTTTAGCAACCAGCTCACCCACGCGCGGCAGGATATGGAAGGAATAGGCATCGTAGGCTTTACTGAGCGGCTCAATAATCGGTTTTGAGAATTCCAGCACCAGCAGGCGGCCGCCCGGCTTTAATACGCGATACATTGAGCGCAGCGCTTTTTCTTTGTCGGTCACGTTACGCAGACCGAAAGAAATCGTAATGCAATCAAAGGTGTTGTCTGCAAAAGGCAGCGCTTCAGCGTTTGCCTGGACGTATTCCACGTTGCCGACAATACCAATGTTACGCAGCTTTTCGCGGCCCATTTTCAGCATAGAGTCGTTGATGTCCGCCAGCATCACGCGGCCGGTTTCACCCACCAGGCGAGAGAATTTCGCCGTCAGATCGCCGGTACCACCAGCCAGATCCAATACGGTTTGCCCGCGGCGGACGCCGCTGCAGTCGATGGTGAAACGCTTCCACAAACGATGAATACCGAACGACATCAGGTCGTTCATTACGTCATATTTTGCGGCCACAGAATGAAATACATGCGCCACCATGTCAGCTTTCTGCTCTTTGGCGACAGTCTGAAAGCCAAAATGCGTCGTTTCTTGTGAATCCTCAACCATCTCAATGCCTGCTTGCTTATCAAGAAAATGTTCGTTGAGTGTAACAGGTTTAGCGCACTTCCCATACGCTTCAACGTGGCCGGGAGCCGCCCCCAAACATGGCAGTAGCCGTAGGATCGGATGAAATATCGTTATCTTCCGGCGGGTTACCCCCCTGCGCAAGGCGGTATTCTTCATCCTGGGCCGTCGCCTGTTCAACTAACTCAGGATTAATCTCACGCTTAACCTCCACGCCCAGCTCACGGAATGATTCCGCCTGTACCAGCAGGTTACCTCGTCCGGAGGCGAGCTTTTTCATCGCCTGGCGGTAGTTATCCTGAGCTTTATCCAGGCCCTGTCCGATGGCGGACATATCATCGACAAACAGGCGCATCTTGTCATACAGCCGCCCCGCTCTTTCGGCAATTTTCTGCGCGTTACGGCTCTGATGCTCATAGCGCCAGAGATTGGCGATAGTCCGCAGCGCCACCAGCAGCGTGGTTGGGCTCACCAGCATGATGTTGTTCTTCAGCGCTTCGCTAATGAGTTCTGGCTGACGATCGATAGCCAGCAGGAAGGCGGGCTCCACCGGGATAAACATCAGAACGTAGTCGAGCGAACGCAGCCCCGGCAGCTGCTGGTAGTCTTTACGCCCCAGCAGGCGCATATGGTTGCGTACCGAAGCGATATGCTCCTGCAGCGCCGCTTCACGGGTGTAATCATCTTCGGCGTTGAAATAGCGCTCATAGGCCACCAGGGTCATCTTGGCATCGATCACCACGTCTTTCCCCTGCGGTAAACGGACAATCACATCGGGCTGCATCCGCGCGCGGTTGTCCGTTTCGATGCTGACCTGGGTCTGATATTCATATCCTTCCCGCAGTCCGGACGCTTCCAGCACGCGGGTCAACACCACCTCGCCCCAGTTGCCCTGGGTTTTGTTATCGCCTTTGAGCGCGCGCGTCAGGTTTAGCGCCTCCTGGGCCATTTGCGCATTCAGCTGCTGAAGATTGCGGATTTCATGGGCCAGAGTATGGCGCTCCCGCGCTTCCTGACCAAAGCTATCCTGCACCTGCCGACGAAAGCCATCCAGCTGTTCGCGAAGCGGCGTCAGCAGGCCGTGCAGGCTCTGGCGATTCTGCTCATCCACCCGCCGGTTGCTGTGCTCAAAAATGCGATTTGCCAGATTCTCAAACTGTTCGCTAAGACGCTGCTCGCTGTTCACCATCTGGCGAATTTTGTCTTCCGCATGCAGCTGAGTGGATTCAAGTCGGGTGGTCACTTCGCGAAGATCGGCTTCCAGCGAGGCGTTGATATCGCGCAGGCTGCGCAGTTCGTTATTGAGCAGTTCACACTCTTCTCGCCAGTGTGACTCCTGCACCAGACGTTGGCGGGCCGCGCTCAGCTCAATATCCAGCTCGCGCCGCTCATCGATAAGATCGGCGCGAATTTGATCGGCGTGCGCTTTGGTCGCCAGCCAGCCGACAATCAGCCCGACGGCCAGCGCCACAACGGCACTAATAATAATTGAGATATCCACAACGCCCCCTGCGGCAACGACTTACGGCACAAAATAGAATTGTGCTGTACAAACGTCCAGTTTGAAAGGGTTTTCCTGCGAGGCGCTACGCAAAAAAGAAGGGCCGGAGAGTCCGACCCCTGGCAGAAGAAAGGGTAACTACAGCAGGCGGCGCGCCGCTTCCACGACAATTTTCACCGCGTGGCTTTCGGTTTGCTTCATGGTTTCCGCGTTCGGAATTTCCTGCTGGGTACGGTTGACGATAACTCCGGCAACCATCCCGGCGCGCAGGCCCTGGCTGGCGCACATCGTCAGCAGCGTGGCGGATTCCATTTCATAGTTCATCACGCCCATCGCCTGCCACTCTTCCATCGAGCCTTTAAAGCGGCTAACAACGCGGCCGGAGAAGGTATCGTAACGTTCCTGGCCCGGATAGAAGGTGTCGGAAGAGGCGGTGACACCGATATGGGTGGTCGCGCCGATAGACTTCGCCGCTTCAACCAGCGCGGTAGTACATTCAAAGTCAGCCACCGCCGGGAACTCCATTGGCGCAAAGTGCAGGCTTGCGCCGTCCAGACGGACGGACGCGGTCGTCACCAGAACGTCGCCGACATTAATATGCGGCTGAATGGCGCCGGTGGTGCCGATGCGCAGGAAGGTACGGATGCCCAGCTGGGCCAGCTCTTCCACGGCGATAGAGGTCGATGGGCCGCCGATACCGGTAGAGCAGACAATCACTGCTTTACCATCCAGCTCAGCGCGCCAGGTGGTGAATTCACGGTGAGATGCCAGCTTAACCGGCTTATCCATCAGCGCGGCGATCTTTTCCACACGCTCCGGATCGCCAGGGACGATAGCCAGCGTAGCCCCTTGTAAATCGTTTTTGGTGAGGCCGAGATGAAAAACATCAGACTTGGACATAAAAAACTCCTCTGTGGGTCGAATTATCAGCAGAAGCAAAACGGTACTTTACAGAAGCTGTCGGCTCAATTTTGTGACCACAATCACCATGAATGAAATTCATTGCAATAACTTTCCATAAAAGAGTGATATACATCACATTAACAAGCTAAATCGCAGAAGCCTGAACAAAAGATAGCCTGTTTCGGGCACTGTGTTTGATTAACGTCCTGTCCAGAGCAGCTATAGTTATTGATGCGCTAATAAATTGAGGGTACGGAGAATACCATGACGACAATTAAGCAAACCGGCTTTGCACCTGCAGCCACGCCGCACGCCTCAACTGCCGTTCACACATCAGATGAGAACATCGTCTCCGGGGAGACATCCATCCCTTCACAGGGAGACAACATGCCGGCGTTCCATGCTCGCCCGCGCGGCGTCGACGGTCCGCTGCCGGTCGTTATCGTGGTCCAGGAAATTTTCGGCGTGCATGAACATATCCGCGATATCTGCCGCCGTCTGGCAAAGGAGGGGTATCTGGCTATCGCACCGGAGCTCTACTTCCGCCAGGGCGATCCTAATGATTACAGCGACATCCCTTCTCTGTTCCAGGGACTGGTCAAAAAGGTGCCGGATTCTCAGGTGCTGGCCGACCTCGATCACGTGGCCAGTTGGGCCTACCGCCACGGCGGCGATGCCCATCGCTTGCTGATTACCGGCTTCTGCTGGGGCGGGCGTATTACCTGGCTGTACGCTGCACATAATCCGCAGTTAAAAGCCGCCATCGCCTGGTACGGCAAGCTGGTCGGCGAGAAAACGCTGAATTCGCCGAAGCATCCGGTCGATATTGCCGTCGATCTTAACGCGCCGGTGTTAGGGCTTTATGGCGCGAAAGATGACAGCATCCCGCAGGACACGGTGGAAACGATGCGTCAGGCGCTGCGGGCGGCCAACGCCACGGCGGAAATCGTGGTTTACCCGCACGCCGACCACGCATTTAATGCCGACTATCGCGCCAGCTATCATGAAGAGTCGGCAAAAGACGGCTGGCAGCGGATGCTGGCCTGGTTTGCGCAGTATGGCGGTAAGCGCGGTTAACGATCAGCTATTGCCGATATGGCGGCTCACCATCCCGGCAATAGTACCGTCCGCTATCCAGGAAGAGAGGCGGCGGCAAATAAATTCATAGTGCTGCGTCGCATTGCGCGGTACGCATATCGCCTGGTGTATCTGGCTAAAGCTGTCGGGCAGAACGCGAAACTGCGGATTCTCCTGCGCGGCTTTCTCCAGAGGCTGGCGAATACCGGCCACCCAATCGCCTTCGCCGTTGATAAACGCCTGAATAGCCTCCTGTGAGGTGGCGTACTGGCGCATCGTCGCATGCTGCAGCGTGCGAATCAGATACAGCTCGTAGGCCGCGCCTTTGCCCACGTTAATTACCACGCCTGCGCGGTCCATCTCCTGAACCGATTGAATCTGGCTCTCTTTTTTCACCATCAGCGAGCTTTCGATAGTGACGTAGGATGGCGTAAAGCGAAGCTTATCTTCCCGCGCCGGGTCGATAGCCAGAAAGGCGATATCCCATTGATCCTGCAGCGCCGCGTCCACTACCTGCCCGGCCGTCGGCCAGGTCACAAACCGCGCTTCGCGCTGGCTCTCTGCAGCCAGTTTCTTTGCCAGCTCGACGGTAATCCCCCCCGGAGACCCATCCGGCAGCAGTGTCGTAAGCACCGGATTACCCAGATTAATGGCAAAACGCAAATACCCTTTTTGATCGTGGTGTTCAATCATCTTTCACCTCAGGAGAGTTATCACAGCTTCGGTTCAGGGAACGCTTAACTGTAGTCAAAGACATCCGTCCTGAGCAACAGCCGGGAGCGGGTGGACGTTATCCAGACGCTGCCGCCTCACGCCGAACAGTTCTTCACATTCGGTTTTGCCAGCGAAGAGAAGAAACCAAAAAAGGAGGCCGGGGCCTCCCACAAGTGTGATTTATATTACGCCTGGCGCAGGTTTTGCGCGGCCTTGACCATGTTGGCCAGCGCGGCGCGCGTTTCCGTCCAGCCGCGGGTTTTCAGGCCGCAGTCCGGGTTCACCCACAGGCGCTCTGCCGGGATACGCTGCGCGGCTTTTTCCAGCAGCGCTTCAATCCACTCCACGCTCGGCACGTTCGGGGAGTGAATGTCGTACACGCCCGGCCCGATTTCATTCGGGTAGTCGAACGCTTCGAACGACTCCAGCAGCTCCATATCAGAGCGCGAGGTTTCGATGGTAATCACGTCCGCATCCAGCGCGGCGATGGAATCCATGATGTCGTTGAACTCGCAATAGCACATATGGGTGTGGATCTGCGTGTCGTCTTTCGCCACCGCGGCATTGATGCGGAAAGCTTCCACCCCCCATGCCAGATACGCATCCCAATCGCTACGCTTCAGCGGCAGGCCTTCCCGCAGGGCCGGTTCGTCGATCTGGATGATACCGATACCGGCGGCTTCCAGATCCGCCACTTCATCGCGCAGCGCGAGGGCTATCTGTTTCGCAATCGTTTCACGGCTGACGTCCTCACGCGGGAAGGACCAGCAAAGAATGGTCACCGGGCCGGTCAGCATGCCTTTTACCGGTTTGTCGGTCAGGGACTGAGCGTATTTTGCCCACTCGACGGTGATCGCCTCCGGGCGGCTGATATCGCCGATGACCACCGGCGGTTTGACGCAGCGGGAGCCGTAGCTCTGTACCCAGCCGTTCTGCGTGAAAATAAAGCCGTCCAGGTGTTCGCCGAAGTATTCCACCATATCGTTACGCTCGGCTTCACCGTGTACCAGCACGTCCAGCCCCAGTCGCTCCTGCTCAACGATCGCCTGCTTAATGTGTTCGGCGATGCCGGTGCGGTAACGGTTAGCGTCGAGATTTCCCTTTTTGAAGTCCAGACGCAGGCCGCGGATCTCGGTGGTCTGGGGGAAGGAGCCGATGGTGGTGGTTGGCCAGGCCGGCAGCTTAAAGCGGGCGCGCTGCGCTTCGGCGCGAACTTCGTAGACGCTTTGGCGCTGGCTGTCCTGAGCGGTAATGGCCGCCAGACGCTTCTCTACCGCAGAGTTGTGCACGCGGGTTGACTGGCGACGTGCCTGGATCGGCGCGCTCCAGTCAGCAATCGCCGCGGTGTCGCCGCTGTTCAGCGCATCGCGCAGCAGCGCCAGCTCCCGGCATTTTTGCAGGGCGAAGGCAAACCAGCTCTTCACTTCGGCATCGAGCCGCGTTTCCACGTTCAGATCGATCGGGCTGTGCAGCAGGGAGCAGGAAGAGGCTACCCACAGTTCACGTTTGCCGACGATATCTTTAACCTGCGCGTATTTCTCGCTCAGATCGGCGCGCCAGACGTTGCGGCCGTTGATCAGCCCCGCGGAGAGCAGCCAGTCGGCAGGCAGGCGCTTATGCAGTTCGGCGACATCGTCCTGGCCGTGGACCAGATCCACATGCAGGCCCTGTACCGGCAGTGCGGTAATGGTGTCGAGGTTATCGGTAATGCCTTCAAAGTAGGTAGTCAGCAGCAGCTTAAGCTGACCGCTAAGGGCCGCGTAAGCCGGTTTGAAGGCATCCAGCCACGCCTGCGGCAGCTCGAGCACCAGCGCCGGTTCATCAATCTGCACCCACTCAACGCCGCGTTTTACCAGCTCCGCCAGCACCTGCTGGTAAACCGGCAGAATATCGTGCAGCAGGTTCAGACGATCGAACGACTCGCCTTTCACCTTACCAAGCCACAGATAGGTGACTGGCCCAAGTAGAACGGGCTTCACTTTGTGGCCCAGCGCCAGCGCTTCGTCCACCTCATCCAACAGCTGGGTCCAGCTCAGTTTGAACTGCTGGCCCTTCACAAATTCCGGCACTATGTAGTGGTAGTTAGTGTTAAACCATTTGGTCATTTCCGCCGCCGCGGCCGGTTCGCCGGTCGGCGCGCGGCCGCGGCCTATGCGAAAAAGGGTATCGATATCAACGGAGCCGTCTTTGTTCTGATGACGAGCCGGCACGTTGCCAAGCCACAGGCTGGTGGTCAGAACATGGTCGTACCAGGCGAAATCGCCCACCGGTAGCAGGTCAATGCCCGCCTGCTTCTGCTGCTCCCAGTGGCGAGCGCGCAGTTCGCGGCCAACGGCCAGCAGTTCTTCGCGGCTGGTATTGCCCGCCCAGTAGCTTTCTTGCGCTTTCTTCAGCTCGCGGCGCAGGCCAATGCGAGGGAAACCGAGGGTGTGGTTAATAATTGTCATTTTTTGAGCCTCATAATTGCAATCCGAAAGATTTCGGATTTAGGGAAGGCGGCAAACTTGCTCATCCCCAGGAGCTTACTGAAGTAAGTGACTGGGGTGAGGAAGTGCAGCCAACGCTGCCATAAATTCGAAAGATAAAGGATTTAGACGTCCAGATGTTTACACATCCATAATTGGCAGTTACTGTATATTCCTCAAGCGCAAATTATTCATGCCGAAGTGAAGGACTTTCATGATCGAAATTAAACACCTGAAAACGCTCCAGGCGTTGCGGAATAGCGGCTCTCTGGCAGGCGCGGCGGCGGCCCTGCACCAGACCCAATCCGCCTTGTCCCACCAGTTCAGCGATCTGGAACAGCGCCTCGGCTTCCGTCTGTTTGTACGTAAAAGTCAGCCGCTGCGCTTTACGCCGCAGGGAGAGATCCTGCTGCAGCTGGCCAATCAGGTCCTGCCGCAAATCAGCCGCGCCCTGCAGGATTGCAATGAGCCGCAGCAAACCCGGCTGCGTATCGCCATCGAATGCCATAGCTGTATTCAGTGGCTCACGCCGGCGCTGGAGAGTTTCCGCGCCCGCTGGCCGCATGTAGAGGTGGACTTTCAGTCCGGGGTGATCTTCGACCCGCAGCCGGGCCTGCAGCAGGGCGAGCTGGATCTGGTGATGACCTCCGATATCCTGCCGCGCAGCGGCCTGCACTATTCGCCAATGTTTGATTTCGAAGTGCGCCTGGTGATGGCGCCGGATCATCCGCTGGCGACAAAGGCGCGCATCGCGCCCGAGGATTTAGCGACTGAAATGCTGCTGATTTATCCGGTCCAGCGCGCACGTCTGGATATCTGGCGTCACTTCCTGCAGCCTGCCGGGATTAGCCCGCAGCTGAAGAGCGTCGACAATACGCTGCTGTTAATTCAGATGGTGGCGGCGCGAATGGGCATCGCCGCCCTGCCGCACTGGGTCGTGGAAAGCTTTGAGCGCCAGGGCCTGGTGGTGACCAAAACCCTGGGCGAAGGACTGTGGAGCCGACTGTACGCCGCGGTGCGCGACGGCGAGCAGCGCCAGCCGGTTACCGAGGCGTTTATTCGCTCAGCGCGGAACCACGCTTGCGATCATTTACCGTTTGTGCGGAGTGCGGAGCGACCCAGCGTCGATGGACCCATAGCGAGGCCAGGATCACCAGAGCGCCAATAATAAAGCTCGGCCAGCGGGGCTGCGTCTGCCAGATGGCCAGGTTTACCAGCAGCCCGGCAGGCACGTGCATATTGTTCATGATGCCGAGCGTACCGGCATCCACCTGGGTGGCGCCGTAGTTCCACATAAAGTAACCAATCCCGGATGCCGCCACGCCAAGAAAGGCCAGGATGCCCCACTGTAGCGAAGTTTCCGGCATTTTCTGCGCGTTACCCAGCATCGACCAGGCAACCGCCGCCACCAGAAACGCCCCGATGTAGAACCAGGCGAAGGCGTTATGCTGCGGCATCGGACGCGTTTCCATCAGGCGCTTGTACCCCACCATGCCAATCGCGAAGCTGATATTGGAGAGTTGAACCAGGGTCAAACCGGTCCAGAAATGGTTGGTCACCTGGTCATAACGGATGATGCCCGCGCCGATTACCGCCAGCAGCGCGCTGCAGGCGTAGCCCCAGCGCAGGCGACGGCGGCTCATCACATCGTAAATCAGCGTGATATAGAGCGGCGTCAGGACGGTAAACAGCAGAAGCTCCGATACCGTCAGGTACAGATAGGCCTGGAAACTCAGCATATACATAATGCCGAGCTGCATCGCCCCCACCAGCATATACAGGCCGATGGTTGACAGGCTCTGCCCGCGGGTGCGCAGGAAGGGCAAAAACACCAGCGCCGCCAGGCCAACGCGCGCCAGCACCGCAAAATAGCTGTCGACGTGGCCTGCCAGGTACTCGCCATACAGGCTAAAGGAAAAGGCCCACAGAATGGTGGTGATAATCAGTAGCGCCACAATGAATGTCTCATAGAGTAAAGAACACGCATTGTAGCGGAGTGATAGGTTGACGACTGCTCATTAATTAAACAATCGTCAATCTTTTTTAGTCAAGATAGAGTTTACGCAGGTAGTGGGGAACGGCGTCATCGACGTTGCTGCCGATCACTTCCAGCTCAGGATGCAGGTCTTTCAGCCGCTGGTGCGCGTTGGCCATAATGCAGCCCTTGCCCGCCATTGACAGCATTTCCGCATCGTTCATACCGTCGCCGAAGGCGATACACTCTTTCAGGCTATAGCCGAGCATCTTCGCCACGGCCTCCAGCGCATGCCCTTTCGACACGCCGCCCGCCATCACTTCGAGGCAGGTAACGGTAGAGAAGCTCACGTTCACCCGATCGCCCCAGCGGGCGTTGATCGCCTGCTCCAGCGGCAGCAGATGCTCATGCTTATCGCAGGTGAAAAAGACTTTGCTGATCCCTTCAGGATCCAGCTCGCCCGGCTCGTACAGCTTGTAGTTAAACACCGCCTCTTTGAAGAAGCGCATCTCTTCCGGACGATGGCGATTCATATACCACTCATCTTCACGATAGACGTTGGTCACAATCGCCGGATCGTTACGCATCATTTCGAACAGGTCGGCGGCGATATCGCGGTCAAGGTTGTGGGCGAAGATCTGCTTCCCTTCGCTATCGTGCACGCGAGCGCCGTTCGAGGTGATCATATAGGATTTAATGCCGAGATTATCGCGAATTTGCCCAACATCGATGTAGTGGCGGCCGGTCGCGAACACGAAGTTGATACCGCGTGCGGTAAGCAGCTTCAGCGTCTCTTTGGCGTAAGGAGTTAAGCAGTGATCGGGAGAAAGCAGCGTGCCATCTAAATCAGACGCAACAACCTGGTACATAAAAATTTTAACCTCTAAGCAGGGCGACGAGCGTTTCGCCGGATTAAGTGTGTCGACCAAAAAAATCGACGATAGCGTTTAGCGCGACCGAGCGCATTGCGTCCTTTTCAAAAAGGATCTCATGGTATGCCCCTTCTATGACAAACGGCTTATCCCCTTCACAGGGATGACCGCCAGCGGCGCGAAGTTCACAGTAGCGATCGTGCATACGGTTATCGACCACCCGCTCTTCTTCCGCCTGGAGCAATAATGTTGGCGTGACGTCTTTCTCCGCACCGGCCAGCACCTCTTCGCCGGCGAGGATCCCCTCGCGCACCCAGTGGAACGTCGGCCCGCCGACCCGCAGCTGCGGCTCATCGGCGTAAAAGCGCAGGTTGCGGCGATAGCGTTGACGGCTGTGCGTCAGTACGTTAACCGCAAAGGGCAGCGCCCGCCAGCGGCCGGTACCGAGGGCATACTCTTCACGAATGCGCTGATGGCCCTCAGCCCAATCGAGAATATGGCGCACCATCCAGTCAGGCAGGCGCATAACGATGCCGAACATCGGCGCACAGAGCGCCATCGCGTCGCAATGCTGGTGGTAGCGCTGCAAAAATAGCGTCGCAATGGCGCCGCCCATGGAGTGGGCCAGTATAAACCGTTTCCGCCAGCGTCCGGGCGCCACCTGCTGCTGCCAGAACGCGGCGAGATCGTCGACGTAATCGCTGAAATTAACGACGTGCCCGCGGTGGGTATCTGAAAGCATGCGTCCGGAGCGCCCCTGGCCGCGATGATCGATAATCATCACGTCAAAACCGCTGCGGAAAAGATCGTAAGCCAGTTCGGCGTACTTAACGTAGCTTTCAATGCGACCCGGACAAATAACCACGACCCGGTCATGACTTTTGGCGCAGAAGCGAACAAAGCGCACCGGAACGTTATCCACGCCCGTAAATTCAGCCTCTTCCCGCTGACGCCAGAAATCGGTCAGTGGCCCCATGGTAAAGGCCGCAAACGCGTTTTCTCGTGTTTCCCAGTCCTTTTGCTGCAAAAACATCGGGCTTACACCCCTGATAACCGCTGAAAATCGTTTTTTTATCGTGCATCACACAATGCTTACACAATAGCGTATTGTGGCATAAAAACAGACAATCAGGGAGTTTCTCATGACGTTCGAGTGGTGGTTTGCCTATCTGCTGACATCTCTTATTCTCAGCCTGTCGCCGGGATCCGGGGCGATAAATACCATGACCACCTCAATCAACCACGGTTATCGCGGCGCGGCGGCTTCTATTGCCGGGCTACAGACCGGGCTCGGCATTCATATCGTGCTGGTGGGCGTTGGCCTAGGTACGCTTTTTTCCCGTTCGCTGTTGGCCTTTGAAATCCTGAAATGGGCGGGCGCCGCTTATCTTATCTGGCTCGGCATTCAGCAGTGGCGAGCCGCGGGTTCTCTCGATCTGAATACTCTTGCGCAAGCGCAGAGCCGCGGCAAACTCTTTAAGCGCGCGGTGTTCGTCAACCTGACCAACCCAAAAAGCATCGTGTTCCTCGCCGCGCTCTTCCCGCAGTTTATCGTACCGCACCAGCCCCAGGTGATGCAGTACCTCGTGCTCGGCGTCACCACCATCGTGGTCGATATTATCGTGATGATTGGCTACGCCACGCTGGCGCAGCGCATCGCCGCGTGGATCAAAGGGCCCAAACAGATGAAGGCGCTAAACAAGGTTTTTGGATCGCTGTTTATGCTGGTCGGCGCCCTGCTGGCCTCCGCGCGCCACGCCTGATGGATGGAAGCACGCTCGCAAATTATCGTTAGCTTTGCGGGTATAGCGACATCGTCAGCCGAGCAGGCGGGCAAAGAACAAAGATAATTTTTTTGCCCGCTGTTGAACTCGCAGCGCCAGTGCCAGAATGCCGCCAGATTCTCTTCTTCATGGACGAAAACGATGGCGGAAGCGGCAACCCCTCACGATGCGGTATTCAGAACTTTTCTCTCCCGTGTGGAAACCGCACGGGATTTTATCGAGATCCATCTGCCCCCCTCACTCATGCAAATTTGCAAACGGGATACCCTACGCCTTGAGTCAGGAAGCTTTATTGAAGATGATCTGCGCCCCTACTACAGCGATATCCTCTATTCTCTGGAAACGACCAGTGGTTGCGGCTATGTTCACGTTCTGATTGAACATCAAAGTTCGCCAGATAAATTAATGGCGTTTCGTTTAATGCGCTATGCCATCGCTGCTATGCAGCGGCACATAGAAGAAGGGCATAAAACGCTACCTCTGGTGATCCCGATTCTTTTTTATCAGGGACGGCGAAGCCCCTATCCCTGGTCGCTGGACTGGCTGGAGAACTTTGCCGATCCGGATACTGCGCGCCAGATTTACTCCACCGCCTTTCCGCTGGTGGACATCACCGTTATTCCCGATGACGAAATCATGGAGCACCGGAGTATGGCGGCCCTGACGCTGGTACAAAAGCATATATGGCAGCGCGATATGGCCGAGCTCGTCGACAAGCTCACCAGCCTGCTGTTGCTGGAACAGATGAGCAGACAACAAATTACCGTACTGATAAAATATATGGCCCAGGCGGGAGAAGAGCAGGATGTTCGGCCGCTATTATATGAGCTGGCACAGCGGGTGCCGCAACATGGAGGTGTACTGATGACTCTGGCAGAAAAGTGGCTTGAGGAAGGTATGCAGAAGGGCATTAAGGAAGGCATAAAAGAGGGCAAACGCGCTGCGCTTCTTAACGTCGCAAAGGCCATGCTCGAGCGGGGCATTGATACTACTGCGGTTATGGAAATGACCGGTCTGACGTCCGACGATTTGCAGCAGCTGCGTCATTAATATCCGGCCCGCCCATAACCCTTGGGCGGGCCGCAGAACGCTTAGCGCGAAATAATCAGGTGAATACCAAACCCGGCAAACAGAGTACCGGCAATGCCGTCTATCCACTTCGCCATCCGCTGATAGCCGCGGCGCATGCCCGGTAGGGCGAACAGGCTGGCGACCACCGTAAACCAGGCCAGCGTCTCCAGAACAATCAGCAGGAAAATCCCCCAGCGCGCGCCGGAACTGACGCTGTCGCCGACAAACAGCGAGAACACGGAGCCAAAATAGATAATCGCTTTTGGGTTAGCCAGATTGGTCAGCAGCCCTTTCAGGAAGCTCCGGCCGCTGCGCGCCAGTTCGACCTGAGGCTCTACCGCCGCTGCCGCTTCGCTTTTTTTCAGCGCGCCGCGCAGCATCTGGAAACCCATCCAGCACAGATACAGGCCGCCGCCGACCATAATAATGGTATGCAGCCAGGCCATCTTCTCGATAATCAGGTTCAGGCCGAGCAGCGCTACGCCCGCCCATATCATTACTCCGCAGGTGATCCCCAGCACGCCCATCATCGCCTCTTTGCGGGAGCGGCTAACGGCGGTTTGTGAAACAAAGAAGAAGTCCGGGCCAGGACTCATCAGCGCAATGATATGCACCAGCGCCACGGTGAAAAAAAGCGTCAACATAATTAACTCGCAGGGAAATAGTCAGGACGAAAACTATATTTACACTTTTTCGTCTGGCTGACTACTCATCATCGCCATCCACGTGCGCGCGGATCAGGGCCATAAACTCTTTACCAAAACGCTCGAGCTTACGCGTGCCAACGCCGTTGACGCTGAGCATCTCCCCGGCCGTCAGCGGCGTTTGCTCGGCCATTTCAATTAGCGTCGCATCGTTAAACACCACGTAGGGCGGGATATTCTCTTCGTCGGCAATCGCCTTACGCAGTTTGCGCAGCTTGGCGAACAGCTTGCGATCGTAATTACCGCCAAAGGATTTCTGCATCGCTTTCGGCTTCAGCGCCACAATACGCGGCACGGCAAGCTGTAGCGTCACGTCGCCGCGCAGGACCGGACGCGCGGCCTCGGTAAGCTGTAGTGCAGAGTGCTGGGCTATATTCTGCGTAACCAGGCCTAAATGAATAAGTTGACGGATCACGCTGACCCAATGCTCGTGGCTCTGTTCGCGCCCAATGCCGTAGACCGGCAGCTTGTCGTGCCCCATATCGCGAATACGCTGGTTATTGGCGCCGCGCAGCACTTCCACCACGTAGCCCATACCAAAGCGCTGATTGACGCGGTAAATCGTCGACAGCGCCTTACGCGCGTCCATTAAACCGTCGTACTGTTTCGGCGGATCGAGGCAGATATCGCAGTTGCCGCAGGGCTCCTGGCGCCCCTCGCCAAAGTAGTTGAGCAGCACCAGACGGCGGCAGGTTTGCGCTTCGGCAAAGGCCCCCATCGCGTTGAGCTTATGGCGTTCAATGTCCTGCAGCGGCCCGGCGGGTTTCTCCTCAAGGCAGCGTCGGAGCCACGCCATATCCGCCGGATCGTAAAACAGCATCGCCTCGGCAGGCAGCCCATCGCGCCCGGCGCGCCCGGTCTCCTGATAATAGGATTCAATATTGCGGGGGATATCGAAATGCACCACAAAACGGACGTTCGGTTTGTTGATACCCATACCGAAGGCTACCGTCGCCACCACGATTTGCAGGTCGTCGCGCTGGAATTTCTCCTGCACGTCGGCGCGGATATGGTTTTCCAGCCCGGCGTGATAGGCCGCGGCGCTGATGCCGCGGCTTTGCAGGCGAGCGGCGGTGTCTTCCACTTTTGAGCGGCTATTGCAGTAGATAATGCCCGACTTACCGCGCTGATCCTGCACGTAGCGCATCAGCTGATCCAGCGGCTTAAACTTCTCCATCAGCATATAGCGGATGTTGGGTCGGTCGAAGCTGCTGACCTGAATGAGCGGGTCGTTTAGATCCAGCAGGCGAACAATGTCGCGACGCGTCGTGTCATCGGCGGTAGCGGTCAGCGCCATAAACGGGATTTGCGGTATCCGCTGGCGCAGCTGCCCTAACGCGGCGTATTCCGGACGGAAATCGTGCCCCCACTGGGAAATACAGTGCGCCTCGTCTACCGCCACCATCGACAGATTCCAGTGCGTAAGATGCTCAAGGAAGTTATCCAGCATCAGGCGCTCCGGGGCGATATACAGCAGGCGAATCTGCCCGCTGCGGCAGCCGGCCATCACCTCCTGCTGCTGCTCCCGGCTCTGGGTTGAGTTCAGGCATGCCGCCGCCACGCCGTTAGCCAGCAGCTGATCGACCTGGTCCTTCATCAAGGAAATAAGCGGCGACACCACGACGGTGAGACCGCCCAGTACCAGCGCCGGAACCTGATAACACAGCGACTTGCCGCCGCCGGTTGGCATCACCACCAGGCAATCGCGCCCGGCCAACGCCGTATCAATGATAGTTTCCTGGCCCGGGCGAAACTGCTGGTAGCCGAAGGTCTCTTGTAAAACCTGCTTAGCCAGCGATTCCTGATTCAATACTTCCGCCTGCGCCACGTTGACCCCATATGCCTGAAAAGAAAACAGGCGCTATTTTCAGCGCCTGAGAGCCAGAGTGCAACGATTAAAACAGATCGTTGAGCATCAGCCCGACGCCGACGCGGGTCTGATTGAAGTTATAATCGATGAGCGACTCGCCATAACCGCTATAGACCTGAGTATAGACGCGCACGTGTTTGGTGATCGGATAGCTCACCCCAAGCTCGGCGCCGCCGTAGCCGGTATTCCAGTTATATTGCCCTTGGGCGCTGAGGATGGCGTCGCCCAGCTGATAGCCCACTTTCAGCCGGTAATACCCCATATATTTGGTGATATCCGGATTATCGTCGGTGCTGCCAATCACGTACCAGGGCTTCACCTCAACCAGCCAGTTGCCGTTTTGCGCCATCAGCCGGGTATAGAGGCGGTTCCAGCTGCGGGAGGTGGGATCGGAACGGCCGTTAGAGTCGTGGTTATAACCCATCTCAACGTCGCGCAGCGTCCAGCCGGCGAACGAGTAATCGGTCGCAAACCCGAGGAACAGCTGCGGCTCATAGTTGGTTTCGCGAAACGGCGCGGACTCTTTGCTGTTGGAGAGCTGCCACCAGGATTTTTGCGTATAAGAAGCGCCCAGCAGCGAATTCTCACCGAGGATCCCTCGCCACAGCGGAAACGCCAGGCTGAGCTGGAACTTCACTTCATCTTTACGCGCATTTTCGGCCCAGTCGTAGCTACGAATCGCTTCTTTATTGAGATCGCTGGTCCACGTATAGAGCAGATAGTTGCTCTCGTAGGGATAGAGCAGGAACGGATTATCATGGTCCTGTAACAGGTTGGCGATAATGCTCCCGCGAACGACCGGAGCGTCGTGGACCTGTTTATTCACCGGCGCGTCCTGCGCCAGAACGCCGGCCGGAAGCGCAACAAGCGCCAGCAGGCAGGCCAAAGAGATACGCATTGCTGTTCTCCTGGATGGATATTTATTATTTCTGTTTAACCCAGGCAGCATTCTACCTATTTATGCGGCATCTGACCTGTTATCCGTTCTTAAAGTAGAAATCAATATTTTAGAAGCATAAAATCAACATTTCATTAACTTATGGAAGTATTGTTATGTCTGAACTGACCGCCGCCGCCGCCCTGAAGCTGGTGGGAGAGATCTTCGTCTACCATATGCCGTTTAATCGTGCCTTAGGGCTGGAGCTGGAGCGCTATGAAAAGGAGTTTGCCCAGCTGAGTTTCAACAATCAGCCGATGATGGTGGGCAACTGGGCGCAGAGCATTTTACATGGCGGCGTGATCGCCTCAGCGCTGGACGTCGCTGCGGGGCTGGTATGCGTCGGCAGCACGCTGACTCGCCACGACACCATCAATGAAGAAGAGCTGCGCCAGCGCCTGTCGCGGATGGGCACTATCGATCTGCGCGTCGACTACCTGCGTCCGGGCCGCGGGGAACGCTTTACCGCCACCAGCAGCCTGCTGCGAGCCGGTAATAAAGTGGCGGTGGCCCGCGTCGAGCTGCATAACGAAGAGCAGGTGTATATCGCCAGCGCCACGGCGACGTATATGGTGGGTTGATCGGCCTAAATCGAGTAACATCTCTCTCTTTGGCAATGGATTTGTACCGATGGACGCTAAACAAACGCGGGTGGGGATTCTTCTGGCCCTGGCCGCCTATTTTATCTGGGGTATCGCGCCGGCGTACTTCAAGCTTATCTACTATGTTCCCGCCGATGAAATTCTGACTCACCGCGTGATCTGGTCCTTCTTCTTCATGGTCGCGCTGATCAGCATCAGCCGTCAGTGGCCGCAGGTCAAAAGGCTGCTGAAAACGCCGAAAAAGGTGTTCCTGCTGGCGCTCTCTGCGGTGCTGGTGGGCGGCAACTGGCTGCTGTTTATCTGGGCGGTGAATAACCATCATATGCTGGAAGCCAGCCTGGGCTATTTTATCAATCCGCTGGTGAATATTCTGCTGGGGATGATCTTCCTCGGGGAGCGCTTTCGCCGGATGCAGTGGCTGGCGGTGCTGCTGGCCGCCTGCGGCGTGCTGGTACAGCTCTGGACCTTCGGCTCGCTGCCGATTATCGCGCTGGGCCTGGCGTTCAGCTTCGCTTTTTACGGCCTGCTGCGTAAAAAGATCGCCGTGGATGCGCAAACCGGGATGCTGTTTGAGACGCTCTGGCTGCTGCCGGTCGCCGCGATTTATCTGTTTGGTATTGCCGATAGCCCGACCAGCCACATGGGGCAGAATCCGTGGTCGCTGAACCTGCTGCTGATGGCGGCGGGCGTGGTCACCACCATCCCGCTGCTGTGCTTTACCGGCGCGGCGACGCGTCTGCGCCTCTCCACGCTGGGATTTTTCCAGTATATCGGCCCGACGCTGATGTTCCTGCTGGCGGTAACCTTCTACGGCGAAGTGCCGGGCGCGGATAAAATGGTAACCTTCGCCTTTATCTGGGTGGCGCTGGCGATTTTCGTGATGGATGCGGTTTACACAATACGCCGTACGCGTAGGGCATAAAGCCAAGCTGGTACGCAAAAAAGGAGCCGAAGCTCCTTTTTTTACAGCCAGTTTTTACGCTTAAAGTACAGATACGGCGCCAGGCCGGCGAGCATCATAAAGACAATCGCGCCGGGATAGCCAAAGCTCCAGTGCAGCTCGGGCATAAACTCAAAGTTCATCCCATAGCTGGAAGCCACCAGCGTCGGCGGCAGGAACACCACGGAGACCACCGAGAAGATCTTGATGATGCGGTTCTGCTCAATGTTGATAAAACCCATCGCCGCCTGCATCAGGAAGTTAACCTTCTGGAACAGCGACTCGTTGTGCGGCAGCAGGGATTCGATGTCGCGCAGGATCTCACGCGCCTGCTCCAGCTGACCGGCCGGAAGGCGGGCTTTGCGCACGAGGAAGTTCAGCGCACGCTGGGTATCCATCAGACACAGGCGGACTTTCCATCCGATATCTTCCTGCTCCGCCAGCGTCGAGAGCGCCTCATCGTAATCATCGCCCTGACGACCTTCCATGATCACCCGGCTGAGCTTTTCCAGGTCGCTATAGATGTTTTCAATTTCATCCGCCAGCTGCTCGATTTTGGTTTCGAACAGGTCCAGCAGCAGCTCGTAAGCGTTGCCGTCCACCATCGACTGGCTGCGGGCGCGCATGCGATACAGGCGGAAAGCGGGCAGCTCCCGTTCGCGCAGGGTGAACAGACGCCCTTCGCGGATAGTAAACGCGACGGTAGAGTTACCGGCGTGATCCTCAGCATCTTCAAAAAAGAAAAATGAGTGGATATGCAGGCCGTCTTCATCCTCAAAGAAACGCGCTGACGCTTCGATGTCTTCCAGCTCCGGGCGCGTCGCCAGGTTCTGGCCCAATTCCGTTTGCACGCGGCTTCGTTCATCGTCGTCAGGCTCGACCAGATCGACCCACACCGAACTGGCGAGGTGCTTGATCTCGTCGGCTTCCAGACGTGTTAAACGATTGTTTTCCAGTTGAAATGCGCTCAGCATGACCGGGACTCCCAATGCAAAAAATTATCGGACAGTTCGGTGGGCACACAGAAACAATTTGGGTTTCAGACCATTAAGCCTGACTCAGAGCGACGGGAATAGAACGGGTCGCCGACAACCGCTAAGGCTATCAGCATAAGAGGATAGCCTTAGGAGTTGTTCCTGATGGGCAGGAAATTGAGCCAGCATCTACTGGGTGTGTCCAAGGCGAATGTCCTCTTAGCGTAATCGTGCGCGCATGTTACGCCAGCGCAAAAACGGCGTCAACACGCAACGGAACGCTAAAGAGCAAATCAAGCTCCTTAACGTATAAAGGTAGCAGAATATTACAAAATAATGATACTTTTCTTACTGTTACACTGTTTCAAGCCGGGCATACGCCGCGACCAGCCATTTAATCCCCTGCCCCTGAAACGCAACCTGCAGGCGGCTGTGTTCGCCGCTGCCTTCGAGGTTCACGATCGTGCCTTCGCCAAACTTGGCATGGCGCACGCGCTGGCCCAGCTTATAACCGGTGTCGTTTTCCGCCATCGGCGTCCCCATCCGCTGATGGCTGACCGGACGGCTCACCGTGGCGCGCAGCCGCACCTCTTCCACGCACGACTCCGGCAGCTCGCCGATAAAGCGCGACGGACGGTGATAAACCTCTTTGCCATACAGGCGGCGGGTTTCCGCATAGGTCAGCGTGAGCTTCTGCATCGCACGGGTGACGCCGACGTAGGCCAGACGGCGTTCTTCTTCCAGGCGACCGCCCTCATCAAGCGCCATCTGGCTCGGGAACATCCCCTCTTCCACGCCGACGATAAAGACCTGCGGGAACTCCAGCCCTTTCGCCGAGTGCAGGGTCATCAGCTGTACCGCATCCTGCCAGGTATCCGCCTGCCCTTCTCCCGCTTCCAGCGCCGCATGCGAGAGGAACGCCTGCAGCGGCATCAAATCTTCATCTTCTTCGTTGTAGCTGAACTGGCGCGTTGCCGTCACCAGCTCCTCTAAGTTTTCAATGCGCGTCTGGCCTTTCTCGCCTTTCTCCTGCTCGTACATCATGCGCAGGCCGGAGTCTTTAATCACCCGATCGGTCTGCACGTGCAGCGGCATATCGGCGGTTTCCTGCGCCAGGGCGTCAATGAGCTCCATAAAACGCTGCAGGGCGCTGGCGGCGCGTCCGGCAAGCACTTTATTTTTTAACAGCTCGCGACAGGCCTGCCACAGCGTCAGCTGACGGTCGCGCGAGGTCTGGCGCACCACGTCCAGCGTGCGATCGCCGATACCGCGCGTCGGGGTATTCACCACGCGCTCAAAGGCCGCGTCGTCATTACGATTGGCGATCAGGCGCAGATAGGAGAGCGCATCTTTGATCTCCTGGCGTTCGAAGAAGCGCATGCCGCCATAAATACGATACGGCATGCTGGCCTGCAGCAGCGCCTCTTCCAGCACGCGCGACTGGGCGTTGCTGCGATACAGAATCGCGCACTGCTCCAGCGCCCCGCCGTTTTCCTGCCAGGTTTTGATGCGGTTGACGACAAAGCGCGCCTCATCAAGATCGTTAAACGCGCAGTAGAGCGAAATCGGCTCGCCGTCGGCACCGTCGGTCCACAGCTTTTTCCCCAGGCGCCCGCTGTTGTTTTCAATCAGGGCGTTGGCCGCGCTGAGGATATTGCTGGTCGAGCGATAGTTTTGCTCGAGGCGGATAGTTTCCGCGCCGGGGAAATCGTTGAGGAAGCGCTGGATGTTCTCCACCTGCGCGCCGCGCCAGCCGTAAATGGACTGATCGTCATCGCCGACGATCATCACCTTGCCGGTATCACCCGCCAGCAGGCGGATCCACGCGTACTGAATGTTGTTGGTATCCTGAAATTCGTCCACCAGGATATTGGTAAAGCGCTCGCGGTAGTGCTGAAGAATGTGCGGCTTGTTGAGCCACAGTTCGTGGGCGCGCAGCAGCAGTTCGGCGAAATCCACCAGCCCCGCCCGATCGCAGGCCTCCTGGTAGGCCTGATAAACCTTCTGCCAGGTCTGCTCAACCGGGTTACCGTAGCTCTGTATATGGTGCGGGCGCAGCCCTTCATCTTTCTGGCCGTTGATGTACCACATCGCCTGACGCGGCGGCCACTGCTTCTCATCGAGATTCATCGCCTTAATCAGACGCTTGAGCAGGCGCAGCTGGTCTTCGCTGTCGAGGATCTGGAAGTCCTGCGGCAGGTTGGCGTCAAGGTGATGAGCGCGCAGCAGCCGGTGCGCCAATCCGTGGAAAGTGCCGACCCACATACCGCCCTGGGTGGTACCCATCAGTTGGCCAATACGATGGCGCATTTCCGCCGCCGCTTTATTGGTAAAGGTCACCGCCATAATGGAGTAAGGGGAACAGTGCTCAACGCTCAGCAGCCAGGCGATGCGGTGTACCAGCACGCGCGTCTTACCGCTGCCCGCGCCTGCCAGAACCAGCATATTCGTACGTGATGCCGCAACGGCTTCACGCTGTTTGTCATTAAGGCTGTCGAGCAGATAAGAAACGTCCATTGGCACCGCCGGAAATGAGACGCCCGGCAACGTTCAGTCCACCGGGCTACTGTTAATTTATACAGAACTACTGACGATTATATCAGCGAGGTCAGAGATGCCAACCGTGAAATTTCGATGTGCGGTAACAGGCGGCTGTCGGCGGTGCGCATCAGGTCTGCGCCCTGCGGTTTGATCCAACAGGCCTGCATGCCGCAACGAATGGAGCCCGCCACGTCGGTCGTCAGATCGTCCCCGACGTGCAGAATCTGCCCCAGCGGCAGCGCCAGCCGCTCGGCTGCGAGATGATACATATCGGCAAAAGGCTTAGAGCGCCCGTCCGGACCGGCGCGCAGCACGAAGCGGAAGTAGTCGCTCAGGCCAAAAAGCTCCGGCTGGGCATTACCGTTGGTAATGGCCACCAGCGGCCACTTTTCCGCCAGCTGCGCCAGCGTATCGTGCGTCTCCTGCGGGACATCGATCAGGCTGCGCCAGTGGGCGAAGTTCGCCATCGCTTCCTCGGCCCCCGTTTTCGCCATCGCCGCAGAAAGCCCGGCGTTGATCATCCCCAGCTCCAGCGCGCGGCGGCGCCACTCGGTGACATCGTGGTAAATTTCCGGCTCTGACGCCAGCAGCGTCTGGCGCAGCCGGTTGAGTTCGCTGGCGTCAAATTGACTCAGCGACGGGTGGTAGCTGCGCACAAAGCTCAGCGACTCATGCAGCGTTCGGTCAATCACCGGACGGTTGTCATAAAGGGTATCGTCCAGGTCAAATGTCAGTGCTGAAATCTGGCCCAGAGGTCGGTAAAAACGCATTATTTCCCCCGTTTGGCGCGCGGATGCGCCGCATCGTACACCGACGCAAGGTGTTGAAAATCAAGATGGGTATAAATTTGAGTGGTGGACAGATTCGCATGACCCAGCAGCTCCTGCACCCCGCGCAGATCGCCGCTCGACTCCAGCATATGGGTCGCGAAAGAGTGGCGCAGCTTATGCGGATGCACGTGGCTGTTGAGGCCCTGCTTAATGCCCCATTCGGCAAAGCGCTTTTGCACGTTACGCGCGGAAATTCGCTTACCCAGCTTTGATAAGAACAGGGCGTCTTCATCAGCGCCGAACAGGCCGCGCAGGTCGAGCCAGTGCTCAATCCACACCACCGCGTTGCGGCCAATCGGCAGGCGGCGCTCTTTGCTGCCTTTGCCCATCACCCACACCTCGCCGGATTCCAGATCGAGGTGCTTAATGTCGAGATTAACCAGCTCCGAGAGACGCAGTCCCGCACCGTACATCACTTCCAGCATCGCCCTGTCGCGTACCGCCAGCGGATCGTTAAGATCGATATCCAGCAGTCGGTTAACGTCGTCGACGTCGATATTTTTCGGTAAATGGCGCGGTGTTTTCGGCGCCGAAATCCCCTTCGCCGGATTCGCGGCCAGTTCGCCCTGGCTCACCAGCCAGTCAAAGAAGCTACGTAAGGCGGAGAGACGTAAAGCCAGGCTGGCTGGCCCCAGCCCCTGGCGACGGCTGCGCACCGCCAGGCTACGGACCTGGGCAGCATCGCACTGCTGCCAGCTTTTCAGCCCGGCGCTATCCGCCAGCGCGATAAGCGTCTCAAGCTGGCGGCGGTAGTTCAGCAGCGTTATCGGGCTCAGCTGACGCTCCACGCCGAGATAGCGTAAAAAGCGTTCTACGGGCGTAAACAGCGGCGAGTCGGTCATGCGCGCTCGATCCAGCGCTCCAGCAACCCCGGGAGCATCGACGCAATTTCCTGCAAAAGCTGCGTTCCCTGACCTTGCTGATAGTGCTGAGGGTCGCGACTGCTGAACAGCATCACGCCGGGCGCTTCATCCCCTCCCAGCAGCGACATCGCCACCGAACCCACAGCTTTTGCTTCCGGCAGCACCACCAGCAGTTCCGGGCCGTTTAATGGGCCAAGATAATGGCGCTGTTGCCCAAGACGCTGAATGCGAATAGGCTCAAACGCCTGACGGCTTATCGCCAGATGAGTGAATTTGGAGGGCGCGCCGAGCCGCCAGCTGTCGGGAAACAGGCGCACCGTGGCGCCCGCCAGGCCCAGCTCGCGCGCCCAGCGATGAAAGCGGTTCAGCATTTCATCAAGGCTATCGGCCGCCGCCAGCCGCGTCTGGAGATCAAACAGGCGCTGAAACAGGCTTTCGTTAGCCGTCGCCTGGGCCATCAGCAGCGTCATATTCTCTTCCAGCACGTTGATATGGTTCCGCGCCCGCGCCATGTGCCATTCCACCAGCGAGACCGAACCACGTACCGGATGCGGCACCGACATATGCTCCACCAGCGCCGCATTACGAATAAAGAATTCAGGATGTTGCAACAGATAGTCCACCACTGCGCGATCGTTCAGCTCGCTGGCGAGTTCCTGCTGTTCTTCCCCGACTTGTTTCATAAATGAATAAATCCGTCATAGACATGTGCCGCCGGGCCAGTCATATACAGCGGTTGGCCCGGACCTTTCCAGGCGATATCAAGACGCCCGCCGGGTAATTCCACGCGGACCTCCTCGCCCAGTAACCCCTGCTGGATACCGACTGCCGCCGCCGCGCAGGCGCCGCTGCCGCAGGCCTGCGTTTCACCCGCGCCGCGTTCATACACGCGCAGGCGAATATGGGAGCGGCTGACCACCTGCATAAAGCCGATGTTCGCCCGCTCCGGGAAGCGCTCGTGGTTTTCCATCACCGGGCCGAGCGTTTCCACCGTCGCGGTTTCCACATCATCGACCTGGATAACGCAGTGCGGGTTGCCCATGGACACCACGCCGCACAATACTGTCTGTTCAGCGGCGCGCATGATATAGGTCTTTTCCGCTTTGTTGGCGCGGAACGGCACCTGCGACGGTTCGAAGTTTGGCTCACCCATATTCACGCGCACCAGATCGTCTTCCGTTACGCTTAATACCATACGGCCGTTCGAGGTACTGACGCGGATGTCACGTTTATTGGTCAGGCCTTTCAGCCGCACAAAGCGGGCGAAACAGCGCGCGCCGTTGCCGCATTGCGCCACCTCGCTACCGTCGGCATTGAAGATGCGATAGTGGAAGTCGAGCTCCGGATCGTAGGGCGGCTCAACCACCAGCAGCTGATCGAAGCCCACGCCAAGATGCCGATCCGCCAGACGACGAATCAGTTCCGGTGAGAAAAAAACATTCTGAGTTACCGCGTCAACAACCATAAAGTCATTGCCAAGGCCATGCATTTTAGAGAACTGCATCATCTACTCCAGCAGCGCGGAACTGTCAGTAATTCACCTGGGTCGGACCACCGCTATCACCGCGATCGTTACGATCCGGCGTAGAGCTCTGGATACCGCTATCAACCGGTTTAGTCGGCGGAGGCGCCGTTTTATCCGCTGGCGGGAAATAGAGCGGCCCTTTCAGACCACAGCCGGTGAGGCTGAGGACCGCAAATAAAACGGCAAGCGCTGGGAAAACGTTTTTCATGGATAGTAGCCCGTAATTCATTCTTTCTGTTTTCTATCATCGCAGGAGAAGACGTAAAAGCAAGCGTTTAGGGCAGCTTTATGACATCTGAAAAGCGGCTTTCCACCAGGGTTACAGCGCAAACGCGTTGGTGGATATACGCTGAGTATTCATTTTAGCAGGGTCACTGCCAGCATTTTTTTAGCACCTGTATCGACTGCACAATATCCGCTTCCATCACGCCGGCAAATCCCAGCACCACGCCGTAATGATGGCGGCTTTCAGGCGTACCGGGGATCCACAATGCGCTCAGCGGCGTAATTTCCACGCCTGCCGCCTGAGCCTGGCTAACGAGACGGGTTTCTGTTTCAGCATCATCCAGCGTAATCGCCGCATGTAGCCCCGAGGCCACTTCCGGCATCACGCCAATATGGCTCAGATGCTGATTCCACTCGGCCAGCAGCAGATCGCGACGGCTTTTACTGATTCTGCGCATTCGCCGGATATGGGGCTGGAAATGCCCCTCCGAAATAAAGCTCGCCATCACCTGCTGGTCGTTCATTGGCGGCTGGCGGGTGGATAGCGTACGCAGCAGGTTCAGCGGTTCCACCAGCTGTTGCGGAACCACCATGTAGCCCAGGCGTAGCGCGGGATACATCACTTTGGAAAACGAACCGATATAAATCACCCGATGGCGGTTATCCAGCGCGGCGAGCGGCATCAGCGGCGTGCCGTTATAGCGATACTCGCCGTCGTAATCATCCTCCATAATCCACGCCTGATGCTTTCTGGCCCACTCCAGCAGCGTCATCCGCCGCGATAGCGAGAGCGTCGCGCCCGTCGGGTACTGGCATGACGGGCTCACGTAGACCATCCGGGCGTCGGGATAATCCGTCAACTGCGCCGTCTGAAGCCCCTCATCATCAACGTTAATCGCTTTAATATTCAAACCAAGGCAGGAGAATACGCCCGCCGCCGCCCAGTGGCAGGGGTTTTCCATAATGACGTCCTGCCCGACGCGCAGCAGCAGCGCGGAACAGAGCATTATCGCCTGTTGTGCGCCAAGGGTAATAATCACCTGAGCCGGATCGCACTTCAGGCCGCGCGAGGTATGCAGATAGCTGGCGATAAGCTCGCGCAGCTGTAAATCGCCCGCCGGAACGCCGTAACCCATTTGCGCAATGGGTCGCCGCCGCCAGAAGCGGTTTTGCAGGCGCGACCAGGTATCAAACGGGAAATGGTCAATCGCGGGCATGCCGATGCGAAAAGCCTTCGGCGGGCCATCGTGCACAAAATGGCGATTAAACCGCGCCGTCAGCGGCAGGCGCGAGTCGACGCGTAAGGCAGGAATTTCAGGGACGTCGGGGCCTTCGTCAACCTCCTGCCCGCGATAACGTATATAGGTGCCGTCGCCCTGTCGGGTTTCAATTAAATCATCGGCATATAAACGCTCGTAGACCGAGACCACCGTATTGCGAGAAACCCCCAGCAGCCGCGCCAGCTCACGCGTCGCGGGTAGTTTAGCCCCGTGAAGACCGGGCGTATTCACCATCTTCTCTCTCAGGGCGCGATAAAGCTGCTCGCTACGCTTTCTGCCAGCATCCAGCTTTATACCCGTTAAATCAAAAGGCAGAGCAACCGACAAATTGGCACCTTAATATCGTGGGTTTTTGGTCCTGTTATACATCCAATATGACAATTAGCATAGGCGCATTAATACTCATGATGAAAGCGACGCCTTTCATCGCTCTCTGAACCCTGAATGATTGAGCCTACTATGTCAGCATCAGAAATCACGATTTTTGCCGCTAAAAAAATCATTACGATGTGCCCGAACCGCCCGGAGACCACCCATGTCGCGGTGCGCGGCGACCGTATTTTAGGCACCGGCACGCTTGAAGAACTCACCGGCTTTGGCGAATACCAGCTGGACGAGACCTTTGCCGATAAAGTGTTAATGCCCGGCCTGATTGAAGCCCACTCGCACGTCACCGGCGGCGGTATGTGGCAATTCCCCTATGTGGGTTACTACGATCGCCCGGACCATACCGGTAAAGTCTGGAAAGGCTGCCGCTCTTTTGACGACGTCGTCAGCGCGCTGCAGGCGGTGGAACGTGAGATGACCGATCCGCACGCGCCGCTGATCGCATGGGGCGTTGATCCCATTTATTTCGGCAGCGAAAAGCTGGGCCGCGAACATCTGGACCGCGTCTCAACCACCCGTCCGGTCGCGGTTATCCATATGAGCATCCACCTGATGGGCGCCAATACCGCCGCGCTGCACGACTGCGGAATATTTGACGACTGCCAGATCGAAGGCGTGGTGAAAAATCAGGACGGTACGCTGCACGGCGAGCTGGTGGAGTTCGCCGCCATGGGGCCAATCCTGAATAAATATGGTTTCTGGGACGAACTCACCACCGAAATCGCCATCGCCAATTTCGGCCAGGAAGCGTTTCGCGCAGGCTGCACCAGCGCAGCCGATATGGGTCTGACCGATTTCAGCAATCCCGAGCTGATGACCAACTACATCCGCATGACCCGTGAAGAGGACTTCCCGATTCGTCTGCTGGTGGCCTACGGTCCTCCTTTCGTCAAAAAACCCTTCCAGGAAGCGCTGGATTTCGCCCCGGACGTCATGCGTCACGGGCACGAAAAAATGCACTTCGGCCCGATGAAAATCTTCCTCGACGGCTCTATCCAGGGTGGGTCAGGACGGATGCTGGAGCCCTTCTATTATCTGGATGGCCACAACGGCGCGTGGAACGCCACGCCGGAAGAGGTGGAGCAGCAGGTCTACGACATCATGTCCCGCGGCTACCAGGTTCACTGCCACTGTAACGGCGACGAGGCCTCGGAAGCGTTCATTAAAGCCGTCGAGAAAACCCTGAATCGTATTCCGGCAGTGAACCACCGCGCGGTGATGCAGCACGCGCAGATGCTGCGTGAAGATCAGTTCAAACGCATCAAAGAGATGGGTATGGGCGTGAACTTTTTCAGCAACCACGTCTATTACTGGGGCGATCAGCACTACAGCAAAACCATGGGCCCGGAGCGCGCAATGCGTATGGACGCCTGCGGCAGCGCGGTGCGCCACGGTATTCCTTTCGCCTTCCACAGCGATTGCGGCATCACCCCCATCAACCCGCTGTTCACCGGCTGGTGCGCGGTGAACCGCCTGACGGCATCCGGGCGCGTACTGGGCGAAGCGGAAAAAATCTCCGTCGATCAAGCGCTGCACGCGATGACCCTCGGCGCGGCATGGACCATGAAAATGGACCATCTGATCGGCAGCATCGAATGCGGTAAATATGCCGACTTCACCGTGCTGGAAGACGATCCGCAGGCCATCGAGCCGGTTCAGCTTAAAGATGTGAAGGTCTGGGGCACCGTGCTGGGCGGTAAGAAACAGCAAATCCAGTAATCCTGTTGCGAACATTATCCACCCGGCGGCGACGTCGGGCGGATAGCTATTGCACAAAATCATTCACGTGGCATCAAGGCGGCACCTGAGAGAATCCTCGGTCACTTATTACAGTAAGCGACCGGGGTGAACGCAGGCAGCCAGCACAGAGGCAGCTTGAAGGATGATGTGTAGATTGCCTGAAATTAACCACAGAACACGATCATGACGACAAATTCAGTAATTAACTCTCCCGGCATATCGCGCAACGCGGCCGCCGATACGGCGATGAAATGGTTGCCGCTGCTGGTGCTGTGCCTCGCTCAGCTCTCGACATCCGGCGATAATGCCACGCTGAGCATCGCTACCGGCGCGCTGGTCAAAGACCTGCACGCGTCAATGGATCTCATCAGCATCGCCAACGCGATGTATTCGCTGGCCGCGGGCTCTCTGATGGTCGCCGCCGGGATGGCCGGGCTTATCGTCGGCTGGAAGAAAACCTTCCGCATCGGCTGCGCGCTGCTGTTTCTTGCCGAGCTGACCGCTTATTTCTCACCGAACATGCTGGTCTTCACCTACGGCGCCCGTCTGCTTTCCGGTATTGGCGGAAGCTTTATGATCCCTTCGGTGCTGGGGCTTATCGCCAGTAACTATAAAGGCCGCCAGCAGGCGATCGCCTTTGGCGCTATCGGCGCGGCAAGCGGCGTCTCCTTCGCCGCCGGTCCGTTGATTTGCGGCCTGCTGGTTGACCACCTCGGCTGGCGCGCCGCGTTTGCCGCTATCGCCGGCCTGTGCATCGTTATCTTCAGCGGCTCCTTCCTGGTCCCTACGCCGGCAAAACCTGAACGCAAAGTGGTGTTCGATCTGCCGGGCGTCGTCCTGACGGTTATCGGCCTGTTCAGCGTGATCCTCGGCTTCCTGAAAGTATCAAGCTGGGGTCTGTTTACGCCGTTTAACGCGCCGTTCACCGTCATGGGTCTTAGCCCGGCGCCGTTCCTCGTCCTGTTTGGCCTGATCGTGCTGGCGATTATGCTGAAGTGGGAGCGCCATCGCGAAGCCACCACCGGCAGCGCGCTGATCCCGCTGTCGTTCCTCGCAACGCCGCAGGTGCGTAACGGTCTCTATCTGACGGCGTTTATCTTCCTCGCCTACGGTTCCGGTATTTTTGTGACCGTGAGCTTTGTACAGGTGGTTGCCGGGCTGAACGGTATTGAAACCGGCTTGCTCATTCTGCCGTTTGCGCTGGGCGTCGTGGTCTTTTCGCTGGGGCTGCCGATCGTCTGGAAAAACGCGAATCCGAAACGGATGTGCCAGAGCGCGCTGCTCATCGGCACGCTGGGCTCCGTGTTGTGCATCTTCGGCTTCGGCCCGTCCGATTTCAGCATGATCGTGCCGGTAGGGATGTGTCTGATTGGCGTCAGTATGGGCATCGTTTCCGCCTATTCCAGCTATATTGTTACCAGCGCCCTGCCGGCGCGCGATGCGCAGCAGTCCGGCGGCGTGCAGGCGACTTCGCGTAACGTCGGCCAGGCAATCGGCGTAGCGGTTTGCGGTATGGTGATGCTGACGGCGGTCACCATGACGGTACAGGATATGGCCAGCCACGACGCTTCGCTAAGCCAGGATACACAGCAGAAGGTGGCAAATCTCTCCGTTATTCCTTATCTCAGCGATACGGGTTTCTCAACGCTGATGCTGGACCAGGGCGTGAATCAGAAGGATGTAACGGAACTCAACCAGGTCTATAAAACCGCCCGCCTGAAAGCCACGCGAGCGGGTATGGTCGCCACCGCGGTCATGACGCTGCTGTTTTTATTCGGGACGCGCAATCTTCCCGTCCGCGCCAGGGGTTCTGATGACGCAGCAGGAGAAGAGCCGCGTGCGAAGAAGTCGAAAATCTGAGTTAAGATCGAAAGATAACTAACAATAACGCGCCCCTCCCGCGAGGAAGGGCGCGTTTTGTCGTTTCTATCAAAAAGGAACACGCTGTGACCACCAACCCTACACCGACAAACTGGTTACCTTTGGTTGTCTTATGCTGCGCACAGTTTCTGGCTTCCGCCGATAACGTGACGTTAAGTATCGCCACGCAGGCGCTAATGAACGATCTGCACGCCACGCTTGGGCAGGTCAGTACAGCGAATACCATGTATCCGTTGATTGCGGGCACGTTTATGGTGGCAGGCGGAATGCTGGGGTGTATCTGGGGTTGGCGAATGCTGTTTCGCATCGGCTGCCTGATTTTTATCCTCGCCGAAGCCTGCGCCTTTTTTTCGCCATCGATCGCGCTCTTCACCTGGGGGGCGCGTCTGACCGCCGGGATAGGCGGTAGCCTGATGATCCCCGCCGTTTTTGGCCTGATCTCTGCCCTGTATCAGCAGCGACGACGGGTTGCCGCCTTTGGCGCTCTGGGCGCCTCCAGCGGCATTTCATTCGCCTGTGGTCCAATTGTATGCGGATATTTGCTGGACCACGTCGGCTGGCGCATCGCGTTTGCCTCGCTTGGCCTGCTGGCGCTGCTTATCCTGCTCTGCTCCGTCATCATCCCGGCATCAGAAAACAAACGCGCCGCTATCGCCTTCGATACCCCGGGCTTTCTGTTAGGCACCCTGGGGCTGTTCCTGACGATTTTCGGTATTCTGCGCATCCCGGTCTGGGGGCTGGTTATGCCCTTCGACCCGGCAGTGAGCGTTCTCGGCCTGAGCCCTGCCCCTTTCGTTATTCTCTGCGGCCTGATGGTGCTGGTGATGATGCTGCGCTGGGAACGTCATTTTGAAGCCACTACCGGCCACGCTCTGCTCCCCGCGGTTTTCCTGAAAACCCGCCTGGTGCGCCACGGGCTCTATCTCACCGGTTGGATATTTTTTGCCTACAGTTCGGCTATTTTTACCGTGGTGAGTTTTGCGCAGATTGTTAAAAGCGTATCGGCGATGGAAACAGGGCTGCTGATACTCCCTTTTGCGATATGTCTCGCCGCCTGTTCGCTGGGCCTGCCGCTGTTTATTCAGCAGCGAAACCCTCGCCGCCAGTGCCAGATGGGGCTGACGGCGGGAATCGCCGGCGCTCTGGTTGCCGCCGCGGCGCTGCACGTGACGGGGTTTACCCCTGTACTGATGGCGTCAGGGCTTTGTTTAATCGGCGCGGGGATGGGCACCATCGCGGCCAATGCCCCGATACTGGTCACCACTGGCGCAGGGAATCGGCACGCCGAACAGTCCGGCGGCGTTCAGGCCGCCTCGCGCGATATCGGGCAGGCATTAGGAATGGCGTTAATCAGTACCGTCATGCTCACGGTGTTAACCTTCCTGATGAAATATCAGGTACAGCACGACCCGGCAATGGGCCTGGCCGCCCGACAGGCCATCGGCCATCTCACGTTTATCCCCTGGACGAGCGATCGGACTTTCCATCAGCTTATCCAGACACAAAACCTGGCGCCCGGCGATCTCTCTGGCCTTCTTCAGCATTATCAACAGAGCCGGATGCTGAGCGCGCGTTACGGGCTGCTGGCGATGGCGATCGTGACGTCTCTACTGCTGATCCGCCTTCGCCATCTGCCGAAGTCATCGTAGATTGCGCTATACTGCCGCCACGATCAAAAAAGCGGGAAAGAACCATGAACGACAGTGAATTCCATCGCCTGGCCGATACCCTGTGGATGACCATCGAAGAGCGTCTCGACGACTGGGATGGCGACAGCGATATCGACTGCGAAATCAACGGCGGCGTGCTGACTATCAGCTTTGAAAACGGCAGCAAAATTATTATCAACCGCCAGGAGCCGCTGCACCAGGTATGGCTGGCGACAAAACAAGGCGGCTACCATTTCGACTTGAAAGGCGACGAGTGGGTATGCGACCGCAGCGGCGAAACCTTCTGGGATCTGCTGGAACAGGCGGCGACCGCGCAGGCCGGTGAAGCGGTGAGTTTTCGCTAAACGCGCGTGATTCGAGTTCCCCGGATTGCGGCTAACGCCGTATCCGGGCGACAAAACCCATATCACCCCGAAGCCCAGGCAAGCGAAGCGCCCCCGGGAAATTTACCTGCGCCGAATGACAGGTCTACGCGGCGGGTCATGAGTAGTGCTGCAACATCGATGATGTCGCGGAATCCTCACCTGCAGCAAGGGTCGCCGCGGCAATCACCTGGCTGCGGAACGGGATCACCTGTTCTCGGCCGTCGACATCGACGATTTGATAAAACTGCGGCAGGTTAAAGTTGATAAAGCTGGAGCCGTAGGTAAAGCGGTCATGCGACGAAGAGTAGAAGCGGCTGACGTCGCGTACCAGCTCTTCTTTGCTACCTTCGCAGTGGTGATACACCTCGGCGCGGTTGCTCTCATCAAGGATATAGATGTTAAATCCGTTATCGTTATCCGCATCTTCAAAGAAGAACTGAATAATCCCTTCGCTGGCAAAACCATCCACCACCTGCGGCAGCCTGACGTGGTTGGTTTCCACCTGCACCGACAGGCCGTGCAGTTTGTTATGCGAAATCGCGCCGTAGAATTCGATGGCGTTTTCCAGCTTCTGTACCGAGACGTTAAGACGCTCGAAGAAGAGTCCCCAGGTCTGCCCGGAAACGCGTAGCGCTTTAAAACGGCCGGTATCCTGGCGGGTACTGGAAAGACGCAGCTCAACGCATTCAGACACCAGCTGCTGCACGC
Organism: Klebsiella sp. CN_Kp113; assembly: GCF_040064585.1. NCBI lineage: Bacteria > Pseudomonadati > Pseudomonadota > Gammaproteobacteria > Enterobacterales > Enterobacteriaceae > Klebsiella > Klebsiella sp. CN_Kp113. The sequence goes on from NZ_JBEAID010000028.1 coordinate 49,093, forward strand.
GAGTGCGGATCAGGCCGCGCAGATGCTGGCTATAGCAGAAAACTTCCACGCTATCCGGCGGCGCGGCGTCCTGGTGCATCTTGCCAAGAATGGTTTTCAGCGCTTCGATCATCGCCTGCTCGCCGTTAAAGTGCAGCGTACGCACCTCGTTCCACGAGTTGCGATACAGCAGATCGATGCTGCCAATCAGGCACTTTTGCTCTTCGCCGAAGCTGAAAACATCCAGCTTGCGGAAGTCGAAATGCACCACCTGATTGCGGAAGGCCGCCGTCGGGTCATATTCGAGGTTGACGATAATCGCCAGGTGGCGAATTTCGCAGGGGCTATACAGCGCTTTCGGCGTCGGAGACGGCAGGCGCAGCGGGAAGTGATGCGCCACATCGGCCACCATCTCCTGCAGCTTCGCCAGATCGACAATCCCGTTGCCCTTAATAAACAGGCGCGTACGTGACGTCAGCAGGCCGTTAAACCAGGCCCAGGCCACCAGCTTATTAAGATAACGGTTATATTCCAGCGGCTGATGGCTGATGATCGATTCCATGTCCGGCGCGCGGTTATAGACATACCAGCCGGTACGGTTGGCACGGCCCGGCGGCACGTGGATGAAAGTCAGATTCGGCTCAGACAGATCCGGCGAAATTTGCGGGTTTACCAGGGTCACTTTCCCCGGCAGCGCTTCAAAGGCGGCGTACAGCTTACGCGTCAGCACGCCAATATCCTGCGGGCTGGCGGAAACGCTCAGGTTATTACGGCGCGCAAAGCGAATCAGGTTACGATAGCTCTGCATCATCGCATCAAGCAGTTCGTTGTGCGCTTTACGGACTTCGTCAATCTTCCAGTTGGCCCGGTTATCGAGCATCATCAGACGCTTTTCATCCCAGCCCCACTCTTTCACCAGGTGGCTGACGACTTCACGGCGCCAGCCGACGCAGGCGCGCTCGCGGCTCAGCTTCTCGCACACTTTTAAATAGAAACATCGACGCACCAGATCGAGGCGCGTTTCATCTTCGATGGCCTGCAGATAGAGCGTGACGCGCTCCAGCATCATGCAGTAAGGGTCAAGGCCAAACGAGACGATTTCACCATCATGCAGGCGCTGCTTGATATCTTTCGCCAGCAGACGGTTGTTGGGATACTCCCAGGAGTACGCTTCCAGCAGCAGCGTCTTCAGCACCGCCTTATAGGGCGAGTCGATGCTTTTATACAGCTGCCACAGGCTGGCGCCGAAGTACTCTTCTGCCGAGAGGGAGCTCAGGCCGCCGAGATCCAGCCATTCGTTCGGCGTCAGCACGCCCTGCGCGTAGAGGCTCATCACGTAATCGTCGTAATGCTCTTCTTCATCGCACGGCACCATATTCCACAGAATACGTTTCCCGGCAAGGCGCACCGCGGTACGGTAAAACTCATCCAGCAGCAGGATGTGTTGGGTTGAGCCGCAGTCTTCACCGCCCAGGCTGCCGCTTTCGTTATGGCGGAAGCGGTTTTCGTCGATCAGGAAGAAGCTGACCTCAACGCCCAGCGACGCGGCCCAGCTCTCGAGCAGGCTACATTTGCGCTGCAGCAGCTGGCGCTCTTCGCTATCCAGCCATGATTGGTGGCAAACCCAGATATCCAGGTCGGAAGAGCAACTTTGGCCGACGGAAGAAGTACTGCCCATAGAGTAAAGGCCGGTGATCGGCAGCTCGCCTTTCGGCGGCTCTTTGGCCAGCATTCCACGGTTGAGCTCGAGTTCATCAAGATAGTGACGTTGGGTTTCATCAGGCGTGTAGAGGCAAATGCCACGGGGAACGTTACCGTCAAGGTAACCCGGCATCAGCGGATGATGATAATGTAGTAATGTCGGCAGTAGACTGTAAACCTGCTGGAAAGCGGGTCCCATGGCAGCAAGGGCGCGATCCACGCGCAATTGGTTGATGGCATCCAGTCTCTGTTTCAGTGTCTCAATATAGAGGTACAAGACATATCGCCTGATGTTCAAAAACCCGACGTACAATAGTACGGAGAGTTTCAGTATTTCAACAAAAACCGTCACCATTCGTCGTCGGTGTGGTTGTGATGAACTGCTGACTGACAAATGGTTTAAAACGTGATCAATCTAACACCTTGCTGATTGACCGTAAAGAAAGATGAGCTACATACAAGTGTAGCACCCTTTACTACGTGTAAATTCTTCACTACGTTTGCGGCAACCCGCAAACGCATGAAAGGCTAAAAAAATGGCCGCGACCCTTAACCCCACAAAACTAACATCCCTAAGACAACAATGTTAGGATGGTTAGTGGTCGACTATGACGGTAACAAGCATGTTAGACAAAGTTTTGAGAATTGCCACACGGCAAAGCCCGCTTGCGCTATGGCAGGCACATTATGTGAAAGAGCGCCTGGAGTCCTGTCATCCGGGGCTTTCCGTTGAGCTGGTGCCTATGGTCACCCGCGGCGACGTGATCCTTGATACGCCCCTTGCAAAAGTGGGCGGTAAGGGCCTCTTTGTGAAAGAGTTAGAGCTGGCCATGCTGGAAGGTCGCGCCGACATTGCCGTCCATTCTATGAAGGACGTGCCGGTGGAGTTTCCCGAAGGGCTGGGGCTGGTGACCATCTGTGAACGCGAAGATCCGCGCGATGCCTTTGTCTCGAATCACTACGCTTCCATTGATGAACTCCCCCACGGCAGCATCGTTGGCACCTCAAGTTTACGCCGTCAGTGTCAGCTGGCCGCCGCGCGGCCGGATCTCACGATCCGCTCTCTGCGCGGCAACGTTGGCACGCGTCTGGGCAAGCTTGATAGCGGCGAGTACGACGCCATTATTCTGGCCGCCGCAGGGCTTAAGCGCCTGAACCTTGAGGCGCGTATTCGTCAACCGCTGTCCCCGGAGCAATCTCTGCCCGCCGTCGGCCAGGGCGCGGTCGGCATTGAGTGTCGCCTTGACGACGAATGGACCAAAACGCTGCTGGCCCCGCTGAATCATACGGAAACGGCCATCCGCGTCCGCGCTGAACGGGCGATGAACACCCGGCTTGAAGGCGGCTGTCAGGTGCCTATCGGCAGCTATGCCGAACTGATCGACGGTGAGCTATGGCTGCGCGCGCTGGTTGGCGCGCCGGATGGCTCACTCACGGTACGCGGCGAGCGGCGCGGTCGCCCGGAAGATGCCGAAACGCTGGGCGTCGCCCTTGCCGAAGAACTTCTGGATAACGGCGCTCGCGACATTCTCGCCGTCGTCTACGCAGGAGAAGCGCCTCAATGAGCATTCTGGTTACCCGTCCGCTGCCGCAAGGCGAAGAGTTAGTCAGCCGCCTGCGCGCGCTGGGACGCGTGGCCTGGAGCTTTCCGCTCATTGAGTTTACCCCGGGCCGTCAGCTCTCTGAGCTGGGCGGCCAGCTGGCAAGCCTCGCCGCAGGCGATTTACTCTTCGCGCTATCTCAGCATGCCGTCGAGTTTGCCCACGCTCGCCTCCAGCAGCAGGGGCTGCGCTGGCCCACGGCGCCCGACTATTTTGCCATTGGCCGCACCACCGCGCTGGCCCTGCATAAGGTCAGTAATCGACAAGTTCGCTACCCGTTAGATCGGGAAATCAGCGAAGTCTTGCTACAATTACCTGAATTACAAAACATTGCGGGGAAAAAAGCGCTCATCCTGCGCGGCAACGGCGGGCGGGAATTACTCGGTGACACGCTTCGCGAACGCGGCGCTGATGTCACTTTTTGTGAATGTTATCAACGTAGTGCAAGGCACTACGATGGCGCAGAAGAAGCAATGCGCTGGCAGTCTCGCGGGGTTTCGACGCTGGTCATCACCAGCGGCGAGATGCTGCAGCAGCTCTGGACGCTAATACCACAGTGGTATCGCGAACGTTGGCTCCTGAGCTGTCGCATTTTCGTTGTCAGTGAACGTCTGGCCGAGCAGGCCAGGGAATTGGGCTGGCAGGATATCCAGGTTGCCGATAGCGCCGACAACGATGCGCTGCTACGCGCATTACAATAACTCTCAACATTGGAAGCCATAATGACGGAACAACAGAATCAATCCGCCGTGGTTGAAGAGACCAGGGAGGCCGTGGAAACGACGCCACAGCCAGAGAAGAATGTCGAAAAGAAAAACGGCGGCAGTAAAACCAGCCTCGCCCTGAGCGCAATAGCTATCGCTATCGCCCTCGCCGCTGGCGTAGGCCTTTATGGTCTGACGAAGACTCAGGCAACCCGCCAGAGCGAAGCCAGCGCCGGGCTATCCAGCCAGATCGCCGCGCTGCAAAAAGCGCAGGAGAGCCAAAAAAGCGAGCTTGAAGACATCATCAAGCAGCAGGCCGATCAGCTGACGGAAGCGCAGCGTCAGCAGGATTCTCTGGCGAAGAAGCTGGAAGAAGTGCAGGAGAAGGTCGCGGTCATTTCCGGCAGCGATGCAAAAACCTGGCTGCTCGCGCAGGCTGATTTCCTCGTAAAACTGGCCGGACGTAAGCTGTGGAGCGATCAGGACGTGACGACCGCCGCCGCGCTGCTGAAAAGCGCCGATGCCAGCCTCGCCGATATGAACGATCCGAGCCTGATTTCCGCCCGTCGCGCCATTACCGACGATATTGCTTCGCTTTCCGCCGTGAGTCAGGTCGACTACGACGGCATCATTCTGAAAGTGAACCAGCTCGCCAACCAGATCGATAATTTACGCCTGGCGGACAACAACGACGATGACACCCCGATGGATTCCGATAGCGATGAGCTATCCAGCTCCATTAGCGAGTGGCGGGTAAACCTGCAAAAAAGCTGGCAGAACTTTATGGACAGCTTTATTACCGTTCGCCGCCGCGATGAGACCGCCGTGCCGCTGCTGGCGCCAAACCAGGATGTCTATCTGCGCGAAAACATCCGCTCCCGTCTGCTGGTCGCGGCGCAGGCGGTTCCGCGTCATCAGGAAGAAACCTACAAACAGGCGCTGGATAACGTCTCGACGTGGGTTCGTGCTTACTACGACACTGAAGATGCCACCACCAAAGCCTTCCTTGAGGACGTGGATAAGCTCAGCCAGCAAAGTATCACCATGAACGTACCGGAGAGCCTGCAGAGCCAGGCGCTGCTGGAGAAACTGATGCAAACGCGGGTACGTAATCTGATGGCGCAGCCGGCTGAAACCCAGGCCAGCGCCCCGGCTCCCGCGCCGGCAGCTGCTGCCCACGCGCCAACGCCTGCGCCACAAGGAGAGTAACGCATGTTGAAAATTCTCTTACTCTTCGCGCTGCTGCTTGCCGGGATCGTGGTCGGTCCGATGATCGCGGGTCATCAGGGCTACGTCCTGATCCAGACCGATAATTACAACATTGAAACCAGCGTCACCGGGTTAGCGATCATCATGATCCTCACCATGGTGGTGCTGTTTGCCATTGAGTGGCTGCTGCGGCGCATTTTCCGCACCGGCGCGCATACCCGCGGCTGGTTCGTGGGCCGCAAGCGTCGCCGCGCGCGTAAGCAAACCGAGCAGGCGCTGCTGAAGCTGGCGGAGGGCGATTATCAGCAGGTTGAGAAGCTGATGGCGAAAAATGCCGATCACGCTGAGCAGCCCGTTGTGAACTACCTGCTGGCGGCAGAAGCCGCCCAGCAGCGTGGCGATGAAGCCCGCGCCAACCAGCATCTAGAGCGCGCGACAGAGCTCGCCGGCGACGACCTGATACCTGTCGAAATCACCCGCGTACGCCTGCAGCTGGCGCGTAATGAAAACCACGCCGCCCGCCACGGCATCGACAAGCTGCTGGAGATCACGCCGCGTCATCCGGAGGTCCTGCGCCTCGCCGAGCAGGCCTACATTCGTACCGGCGCCTGGAATTCGCTGCTGGATATTCTTCCATCAATGGCGAAAGCCAACGTCAGCGATGAGGAGCACCGTGCCGAACTGGAACAGCTGGCGTGGATTGGCCTGATGGATAAAACGCTGGCCGACGGCGGCAGCGAAGGTCTGCGCGACTGGTGGAAAAGCCAGAACCGAAAAACCCGCAGCCAGGTGGCGCTACAGGTGGCAATGGCTAATCGCCTTATCGAAAGCGACGACCATGATACCGCGCAGCAGATTATTATCGAAGGTCTGAAAAAGCACTACGACGATCGTCTGGTGATGCCGATCCCGCGGCTGAAAACGAATAATCCGGAACAGCTGGAAAAGGTGCTGCGCCAGCAGATCAAAACGGTCGGCGACCGTCCGCTGCTGTGGAGTACGCTGGGACAATCGCTCATGCGTCACGGCGAGTGGCAGGAAGCCAGCATCGCGTTCCGCGCAGCGCTCAAGCAGCGCCCGGATGCGTTTGACTACGCGTGGCTGGCCGATACACTTGACCGCCTGCATCAGCCGGAAGAAGCGGCGACGATGCGTCGCGACGGCCTGCTGTTAACCCTGCAAAACAACCCGCAGCAGTAATGCCCTTCTCGCCTCCATCGGGGGCGAGAATCTCTTCTCTTCCCGCCTGAGCGTTTCTCTATCCCTGAAAAGAAAAAAACGCCTGCTCTGAAACCAGGGCAGGCGTTAAAACAGGTCTGTTTGACAACAAATTGGGTGCTTCACTCAACGTAGTGTCCATGGTGTTTGATGAGGCTATATGCTTCATCCTTCACGCTGTCTCTTCGTTGGCTGCACACGCTCACCCCAGTCACTTACCTTTGTAAGCTCCGGGGGATTCCCGTGCTGGCCGTCTCGACACATCATGAATGATTTAGCATATAAAATGCGACATCTGTCAGTGGACGATAAGCACCGTAAAACGGCTCTGCATCATTCCTGAGTTTATGAGGCACTAAGGCGAACATAAGAGATGGAATGAGCATCTACCCGTTTATTATCGCACAGGATCGGTAGAAAATGCATCTATCCGCACAAGGAATTGGGACTATTCTGGACAATAAATCGCATGCTGATTAGCGAGATATTTTTTGCGATATCAGGGAGATAGGAACGTTTTTGCAAAAGCGGAAAACAAAAAACCCCGCCGAAGCGGGGTTCAAAATTGGTCGGCGAGAGAGGATTCGAACCTCCGACCCACTGGTCCCAAACCAGTTGCGCTACCAAGCTGCGCTACTCGCCGATGTACTGCTTTTTTGAATTTTTAGTTCAATTCTTTATAAAGTCGTGGTGCGAGGGGGGGGACTTGAACCCCCACGTCCGTAAGAACACTAACACCTGAAGCTAGCGCGTCTACCAATTCCGCCACCTTCGCAATATCACAACTTTCTAAATAATGGGGTGGCTAATGGGATTCGAACCCACGACAACTGGAATCACAATCCAGGGCTCTACCAACTGAGCTATAGCCACCACTGCAAATCTTTTACGCGGTATTGAAACCACCGCAGCTCCAGCACCGGGTAAATGGTGCGCCCGACAGGATTCGAACCTGAGACCTCTGCCTCCGGAGGGCAGCGCTCTATCCAGCTGAGCTACGGGCGCTTAGCGCCGTTGCGGGGTCGGATAATACGGACTTCCTCCCCCGCTGTCTAGTGCCTTTTTAAAGAAAATTATTGTTTGCTCATGCTTTGTGCGTTTTGTTGCTTATTGCGCCACATTATCAACATTTCCGCGTCGGCCAAGGCCAAATACCTTATAAATAAGCGTCACGGCGGCGAGGAAAATCATTCCGACAAAGAGCGACATACGCGTATCGTCGTTAAATCCCATACCTATCAGCACGCAAATCAGGAACGCCATGGTCAAATAGTTCGCCCACGGGAACAGCAGCGAGCGAAACGGATGGCTGGCCATCGCTTCTTTATGCACGAGACGAAAACGCAGCTGGCTAATCAGAATCACAAACCAAGGCACCATCCCCGGCAGCACGCTGGCGCTGTAAACGTAGACGAAAACTCGCTGTGGATTAGGGATAATGTAGTTCAGGCACGAGCCGACCAGCAGAATCAGGATCGACAGCGCCACGCCCGCTGACGGCACGCCGTTGCGCGAGACTTTGGCGATGGCCGCGGGCAGCTGACGGTTTTTTGCCAGCGCGTAGAGCATGCGGCCGCAGCTGTACATACCGCTGTTACAGCCGGAAAGCGCCGCCGTGAGCACCACAAAGTTGATAATGCCCGCCGCCGCGGTGATGCCGATTTTGGCAAAGGTCAGTACGAACGGACTGCCGTTGGAGCCAATTTGATCCCACGGGAAAATAGTGACGATCACAAAAATCGCCCCTACATAGAAAATCAGGATTCGCCACAGTACCTTGCCAACCGCGCTACGCAGCGTAACCTGCGGGTTCTTCGCTTCACCGGCGGTAATCCCGATAAGCTCGACGCCCTGATAAGACGCGACCACGATGCACAGCGCCGTCAGGAAGCCCTTCCAGCCGCCGGCGAAGAAGCCACCGTGCTCGGTCAGATTGCCAAAGCCAATGGCGTGCCCGCCGTTGCCAAAGCCAAAGAAAATAACGCCCAGCCCCACCACGATCATCACAATAATGGTGGTGACCTTAATCATGGCAAACCAGAATTCAATTTCGCCGTACAGCCGTACCGCCGCGAGGTTCGCCAGCGCCACCAGCCCGACGGCAATCAGCGCCGGTATCCACTGCGCCATATCCGGGAACCAGAACTGCACATAAACCCCGATAGCCGTAATCTCCGATATCCCGACCGCCATCCACATAAACCAGTAGGACCAGGCGGTGAGATAGCCGAAAAATGGGCTCATATAGCGGTGTGCGTAAACGGCGAACGATCCGGTTACCGGTTCGAGGAACAGCATTTCGCCCATCGAACGCATGATGAAGAAGACAAAGAGCCCGGCGATAATATACGCCAGCAGAACCGAAGGTCCGGCCCACTTCAGCGTACTGGCCGCGCCCATAAATAACCCGACGCCAATTGTCCCACCAAGAGCGATTAGCTCAATGTGCCGCGCCTCCAGTCCCCGCTGAAGTTCCGCTTTTTTCTCAGTCATATAGCCTCTTGTGTTTGCCCTGCTCCGGGTTTAAGCGCATCCCAACAGGGATGTGTCTATGCCGGTTATTTTTATTGAATAAATAGCCCTGCCTGCGCGACGGTAAACTGACCGTCGCGTTTTAAGCATGCGAATGGTTAATGAATTTGAGGGAAATGGCAAATAAAGTATCAGGCGAGTGAAGACATTACACAGAATACCCAGGTAAACCCGCCCGCTTGCAGTGGAATGTCACAGCTTATCGGTGTAATGCCAGCGTAAATAGCGCAGCAGGCGCGCCTGCCTTTTTATGCGGCTCGGCTGCGAAACCAGGCGATAGAACCACTCCAGACCCAGGTCCTGCCAGAACTTCGGCGCCCGCTGAACGTGGCCGGTAAAAACATCGTAGGTGCCGCCCACGCCCATATACAGCGCCTGCGGATAAACGTCCCGACAGTCGCGCATCAGGATCTCCTGACGCGGCGAGCCCATCGCCACCGTGACGATCTTCGCCCCGCTATCGCGGATACGCTCAAATAGCGCCTGACGCTGGTCAGCGGCAAAATAGCCATCCTGGCTTCCAACGATATTCACGTTCCAGCGCTGGCGAAGCTGCTGCTCCGTCTGCGCCAGCACCTCGGGCTTGCCGCCGATCAGAAATACCGGCGTTCCCTGAGCGCCTGCGCGCGCCATCAGGGCTTCCCATAAATCGGCTCCGGCGACGCGCGAGACCTGAGCCTGAGGGTATTTTTTACGTAATGAACGTACTACGCTGATGCCATCAGCGTATTTGAATTCTGCCGCTTCAATCAGCGCCCGGACCTCGGGGCTGTCTTCTACCGCCAGCATCTTCTCTGCATTAATCGCCACCAGCGTTCCCGTGCGGATCTCACCATCGGCGTACAAATAATCCAGAGCGTGTTGCATATCGCGCCAACCAATGAGTTGTAGCCCTCTCAGCAGGTACAACGGCGCGGATGTGGTCTCAGTCATGTACACCCTTATCAGACTTGAGGTTGCGTCAGCGGTTTGGCCCGCCGGTGAATCAGCCCCACGCTATCCAGGAACCAGTACAGCAGTTTTGCCGCCAGCAGGCAGATCCCAAAGATAACGAGGAAAAAAACCACGCGAGAGCCAAATGAATCCAGCCCTTCACGCGCCAGCACGATCATGTTGAAGATAGCGCCAAAACAGAAACTGTGCAGAATCGCCGCTTTATAGCGGTTCGTTTCCCGGTTGCCAAGCTCGTACAGCCAGTCAAACCATTTAATAATCAGCCCAACCGCCACCGCGCCCAGCGGGATGAACCAGACGCCGCCCATCACCACCAGCGAGCCAATCAGGGTCGGCGAAATCGCCAGACCAGAATGATTATTCAATACTTCCCAGGTGAAATAGTTCGCGGTATTGAGCACCATTGTCGGACGACCGTGCCACAACCAGCTGGGGATAAAGACGTAAAAATCCCGGATGATTGGCGCCAGCCCCTGGAACTCAATCTTGTCGTAATTTTGCAGCAGCAGGGCCAGATTCTCCCACGGCGAGAAGGTGTCGCGGGTCAGATAGAGGAAAGTATAAAACGCCTCATCGCCGCTGACGTTCATGCCATAGCGCTTCAGGGCCAGCCAGAACATACCGACGATGCCCAGCACGCCCGCCGCCGCCAGCATCCACAGGCTAATCCAGCCGCGAATGATGCCGATAAACAGGAAGATGGCAAACGCGATAATGATATTCGCCCGGGTGCCGCCAACGATGGCGTAGGTCAGCAGGCCAAAGGCGACGGTGCTGACAAGGAAGAATATCCACGCTTTATAATCCTGACGCAGAAAATAGACCACCAGCATTGCCGGGATGAAAAAGTAGAAGAAGCGCTTTAGCGCCACGCCGGAGACTTCGCTGGAGAAGATCTGGCTGTAGGAGTTGAGCTTGAATAACAGGAAGCCGTTATGCGCAAAGAAGATGCCGACGCAAAGCAGCGCCAGCCCCAGCAAAATGCCCCAGGTGAGGTGGGTCTCCACGCGATTCATCGTAAACAGCGGACGATGCGGATGACCGTGCGTCGCCGACCGTAGCCGCGTTTTATAAGTCACGTAATAAACCGCATAAAAGCAGACGGAAACCAGCAGGGTTTGCAGCAGAATTTCCGGCGGGGCGACCGCGACGTCAAAGCGGAACACCAGAATACTGGTCAGCGGGAAGCCAAAGAAAAACGTCAGCAGATACAGCAGCGAGAAAAAGACGTTGAAGTTGAAGCGTACGCGACGAAATTCAAAGTACGTGGCGGTGGCGATAAATAGCGTCGACAGCAGCCAGACCAGCAGCAGCCCGCTAAATTGCATTAATGTCATGCGTCCACCCCCGCAGCAATTCGCAACGCTCGTCGCCAGCCCGTCAGGTAATTCGGCCGGAAGAAGGCGATTTGATTTTTATCCACGCCAGCCAGCTGGCGCTGCGCTTCACGCACAACGCTCACGTCCAGCGTATCGCTGGTAAAGAGTACCGGAATATGCTGCTCCGACATATCCTGCCAGAAGGGATTCTCCCGGTTCAGTACGCAGGGGATCCCCGCCTGAATCAGCAGGCACAGCGTGCCGATACCCTGCTGGCGGGCAAACAGGAAGTAGCCAAGATCGCAGCGGCGCAGCAGGGCAAGGTAGTCATCAAACGCCAGCTTGTCGCTCAATACCTGGAAATGCTGCGGGCTGAACAGCGCCGCGCCGGCCGCGCGGACTTCGTTGATGTAGTCGCCATTATTTGCCGGATAACCCATCGGCACGACAACGTTAACCGTATCGCCAAACTGCTGGCGAATCGCACGCAGCGCCGCAATATGCTCGTTGCTACGGTCGCCGGAATTACCCACCAGGATAGTCAGCGTGTCGCCGCGCGGCGCGCTATCGGCGAGCGAATTCAGCGCCGGATCCATGCGGGTCGGAAAGTAGAGCAGCTCTCCCGCTACGCCAGAATGGCGGGCGGCGAACCAGCTCAGATCGCCCCGGGTCGCAAACACACGACCTACCCGGCCCTGCGCCAGGCGCCGCAGGGGATAAAACAGGCGAAACTTCAGGCTGGCGGAGTTCTCGTACAGATCCGCTCCCCAGATATGCCAGTTAAACTGCGCCGGGCGGATCCCGCCGCTGAGCAACGCCAGCCACAGGCCGGTATTAAACTGGCCGTGAAAGAAAAAGCGCTGCTGCCGGTTCGCCTTTGCCAGCGCGATAACCGCCTTTGCCAGCGACTTTTTCCCCGGATAGCAGCGAATGGAGAGTGCGGGATAAGCGGCGCAAATTTCTGTCGCATCACCGACGACCATAAACAGGCGAGCCTGTTCGTCATCCACGGCCAGCTCATCATTAAAGAACCGCAGCACGGTCTGGTTGTGGTGCGGGATATCCGATCCCAGTACATGTATCAGTGCTGTCATGCCCGTTTACGCCAAAGTAAAAACACGCCGCTGCAGAGGGCGAAATAAACAATATAGGTAGCCATATACGCCTGCGCCGCGCCGATTGCGCCGTGCGCCGGGATAAGCCAGTGCGAGAATGCGGTCAACAGCGTGAACTGGCTGATTTCCGTCAGAATATAAAAACGCAGCGAGGCTTTGGCGATCACCAGATAGCCATAAACATAAGCCCCGACCTTTAACACATCGCCCACCAGCTGCCAGGCAAACAGATCGCGCATCGCCGTAAAGCGGTCGGAAAAAAGTAGCCAGATAGCGAAATCACGCAGCAGCCACACCGTTAAGCTCGCTGCCGCCACCGCCGGGAGGACAAATTTTAACGATTTGCCAATCTCGCGGGTGATATCCGCTTTCGCCGTCAGACGGGACAGCGTCGGTAAAAGATAAACGCTAAATGACGCGGTAATAAACTGCAAATAGGCGTCGGAGATGCTGCTCACCCCTTGCCAGATCCCCACCGCGTCCCAGCCATAGTGGGCCGCCAGCAGGTTACGCATCATCACGTAGGCGACCGGCAGCGTCACCGAGGTAATCAGCGCCATCAGGGTAAATTTCGACAGCTGCCCCGCCAGGCCGTTGTCCCAGCGCGGGCGCAGCGCGCTTAGCGGAATATTGCCGCGACGCCACAGTACGATAGCAGCCGGCACCACCACCAGCGCCGGCACCAGCGCCAGCCCCAGCAATGCGCCCTGATAGCCGCCAAAACGGTAGCAGGCATAGTACGCCGCCACGCCAATCAGGCTCCCGGCGATAAGCGACAGCGCATTACCCGCCGCATCGCGAAAGCCTTTCATCAGCGCTAACAGGAAATTCGCCCAGGCAATCCCCATCTGCACCAGCGCCACCAGCCGTACCAGATTCTGGTAATGTTGATGACCGAATAGCCCCTGGCTTATTGGCGCGGCCGCCAGCAGGAAGATCAGCGCCAGCAGGGTGGAGAAACCGAGTACCATCGCTGAAGCGGTGCCAACGACGTTGTTCAACTGCCGGCGATCGTCATGATGCTGCGCCACCAGCTTCGTGACGCCGTTGAATATCCCGGCCCCCGCCAGCACGCCAAGCACGGTCACCAGCTGGCGGAAGTTACCCGCCTGCCCCACGCCAGCCGGGCCGAACGACACGGCCAGCAGTTTTACCACCAGCAGACCGGCGCCGATTTTGACCAGCGTGGACGCCGCGGTCCACAGAGACGCTTTTGCCAGCGACATATCAGGAGAAATAGCTCAGCAGCGAGTTAATCACCGTGCGCTGGTTAACGTTCGACAAATTGTAGAATAACGGCAGGCGCAGCAGGCGTTCGCTCTCCTGGGTCGTGTAGCGATCCGTCCCGTGGAACTCGCCGAAGTTCTCCCCGGCCGGGCAGCTGTGCAGCGGGATATAGTGGAATACCGCCAGAATTTCCGCCTCTTTCAGCCAGGCGATCAGCTTGCTGCGATCGTCAATATCGCGCAGCTTGATATAGAACATATGCGCATTTTGCCCGCAGTCGGCAGGCACGATGGGCAGATCGATACGCCCGGCGCGCGCCAGCGGCAGCAGGGCGTCGTAGTAGTTCTGCCACAGCGCCAGACGCTGCTGGTTAATCCGCTCCGCCGCTTCCAGCTGCGCCCACAGATAGGCCGCCTGTAAATCGGACATCAGGTAGCTGGAGCCGATATCGCGCCAGGTATATTTATCCACCAGGCCACGGAAAAATTGGCTGCGGTTGGTGCCTTTTTCACGAATGATCTCCGCGCGCTCTATCAGCGTGCGATCGTTAATCAGCGTTGCGCCGCCTTCACCGCCCGCGGTGTAGTTTTTGGTTTCATGGAAGCTGAAGCAGCCAATATGGCCGATAGTGCCGAGCGCCCGGCCTTTATAGGTCGACATCACGCCCTGAGCGGCATCCTCCACCACAAACAGATTATGCTTGCTGGCGATAGCCATAATGGTGTCCATCTCGCAGGCCACGCCGGCGTAGTGGACCGGTACAATCGCGCGGGTTTTCTCGGTGATGGCCGCTTCAATCAGCGTTTCATCGATATTCATGGTATCGCGACGAATATCAACGAAGACGATTTTCGCGCCGCGCAGCACAAAGGCGTTGGCGGTGGAGACGAAGGTATAGCTCGGCATAATCACTTCATCGCCCGGCTGAATATCCAGCAGCAGCGCCGCCATTTCCAGCGAAGCGGTGCAGGATGGCGTCAGCAGCGCTTTCGCGGTGCCGAAACGCTGCTCCATCCACTGCTGGCAGCGGCGGGTAAAACCGCCATCGCCGCACAGCTTGCCGCTCCCCATCGCGGACTGCATATAATCAAGCTCGGTACCCACCACCGGCGGCGCGTTAAATGGCATCATCATGTCACCTGTATAACCAGTACGCGGTGCTTTCGACATTGGCACCGCTAAGAATGTAACGTTTAAGCGCGGCGGTGTTGCCCATCTGGGTCGCCACCCGCAGCGTCGTCAGCTCGCGCAGCGCGGCCCAGCGCTGCGCCGCCTGCATTAATTCCGCTCCGGCGCCGCGTCCGGCCAGCAGGCCAATCCTCGCCTCGCGCTCGCTGAGCTGGCGCAGGGAGACAAACGCGCGAATATCGCCGTCAGGGGCGCGAAGCACCAGACACTGGTGATCGAAGGTTCCGCGCACCGCATTTTCAATCCACTGGGCATAGAAACGACCGCTGGCATCGTCGGAATACCACGGGGCGCGAAAACGGCTCTGCGCAAAGGCCAGCGCCGCCAGTTCGCGCAGCCGGGGGATATCCACCTCAGTCGCCGGCTCGGCGCCGATATCATCAGAAGCCGCGGGCGAAAGCGCAAGATCGACCTCGCCCTCCACCAGCCGGAAGCCTAATGCCTGCAGCGCATCCAGGCGCGCGGCATCATCCGCCGCGACTTTCGCCTGCACCCGCGACCATCCCGCCAGCGCTTGCACCGTCAGCGGCGGCGCATCGTCGCCAAAGCGGAGAATGGCGCTATTGACGCCGAAGAAGCGGTTTTCCCACTCAAGGGGCTCAATACTGGCGCGGGCGAACATAAAATAGATCTGTTAAGTTTTGGTCACGATGAAAGCGCGCGAAGCTGCGAACACTTTCATCTTTTACCAGACGCCCTCTCACCGCCACACCCCTTTGGTATCGACGATAAACTGCTGGCTAACGCTATCCCCGCCAACCGCTTTAAATTCTTTATGATCGACCAGCATCACCAGCACATCGGCGCTCGCCAGCGCCTCGTCCAACGACGCCAGAGCGCACAGTCCGTCGAGCTTTTTC
Source organism: Klebsiella sp. CN_Kp113 (assembly GCF_040064585.1). Lineage (NCBI taxonomy): Bacteria > Pseudomonadati > Pseudomonadota > Gammaproteobacteria > Enterobacterales > Enterobacteriaceae > Klebsiella > Klebsiella sp. CN_Kp113. The sequence goes on from NZ_JBEAID010000028.1 coordinate 64,700, forward strand.
GGCAGCTGATGAATATTTGGCTCAACGACCAGGGTTTCGCCGCCGTGCCAGCGGGCGATCTGCGCGGCAATGGCCATGGCCGGGCTTTCGCGCAGGTCATCAATATTCGGCTTAAACGCGAGGCCAAAACAGGCGATTTTTAGCTCACTGGCGCGTTTGTTGCTGGCGGCGAGGCAGTCGGCGACCCGCGCTTTGACCTGATCGATCACCCATTCTGGTTTGTGGTCGTTGACTTCACGCGCGGTCCGGATAAGCCGCGCCTGCTGCGGGTTTTGCGCCACGATAAACCACGGGTCGACCGCGATGCAGTGGCCGCCAACGCCCGGCCCCGGCTGGAGGATATTGACGCGCGGATGACGATTCGCCAGACGAATCAGTTCCCAGACGTTGATCCCCTGATCGGCGCAAATTAGCGAAAGTTCATTGGCAAAAGCGATATTAACGTCGCGAAAGCTGTTTTCAGTCAGCTTGCACATCTCGGCGGTGCGCGAGTTGGTCACCACGCATTCGCCTTCGAGGAAAATTTTATACAGCTCGCTGGCGCGGGCTGAGCAAACCGGCGACATACCGCCAATCACGCGATCGTTTTTAATCAGCTCAACCATCACCTGCCCCGGCAACACGCGCTCCGGACAGTAGGCGATATTGACGTCCGCCGCTTCGCCAACCTGCTGCGGGAAGCTCAGATCGGGGCGCATTTCCGCCAGCCAGCCCGCCATCTGCTCGGTTGAACCCACCGGCGAGGTGGACTCAAGGATAACCAGCGACCCTTTCTTCAGCGTCGGTGCGATAGATTTCGCCGCCGACTCGACGAAAACCATATCCGGTTCATGCAGGTCTTTAAACGGCGTCGGCACCGCAATCAGGTAAGCGTCGGCTTCTACCGGCGCGATAGTGGCGCTCAGGTAGCCCTGCTCGACCGCCGTTTTGACGACGCTCGCCAGATCCGGCTCCACGATATGAATTTCACCACGGTTAATGGTCTCCACGGCGTGTTGATTGATATCAACGCCGACCACCCGCTTTTGCCGGGAGGCGAACGCGGCAGCGGTTGGCAGGCCAATATATCCAAGGCCAATCACTGAAATGGTAGAAAAATTCATAGCGTTACCTGATTATTTTTAAGTGCAGACAAAATACGATGACACGCATGTCCATCGCCATACGGGTTATGCGCCCGGCTCATGGCCTGATACGCGGACTCATCTTGCAGCAGGCGCGTGACCTCATTGACGATGCGCTGGCTATCGGTACCCACCAGGCACACGGTGCCCGCGCTGACCGCCTCCGGGCGCTCGGTCATTTCACGCATCACCAGCACCGGTTTCCCGAGCGAGGGCGCCTCTTCCTGGATACCGCCGGAATCGGTCAGGATCAACCACGCGCGGTTCATCAGCCAGACAAACGGCAAATAATCCTGCGGCTCAATAAGTATGACGTTCTCAACGTGGCCGAGAATGCGCTTCACCGGTTCGCTGACGTTCGGATTCAAATGCACCGGATAGACGATCTGTACGTCCGGATTGTTCGCGGCGATCTCCGCCAGCGCATGGCAGATTTGCTCGAAACCGCGGCCAAAGCTTTCCCGACGGTGTCCGGTGACCAGAATCATCTTCTTGCCGTTGGCGAGGAAGGGATAACGCTGAGTCAGCTCGTTGTGCAGGGCTTCATCGCTCAACACCCGGTCGCGCACCCAGAATAGCGCGTCAATAACCGTATTACCGGTTACCGTGATCCGATTGTCGGCGATGTTTTCCCGCAGCAGGTTCTGCCTTGAGGTTTCCGTCGGCGCAAAGTGGTACGTCGCCAGATGCCCGGTCAACGTACGGTTCCCCTCTTCCGGCCACGGCGAGCTCAGATCGCCCGTGCGCAGCCCGGCTTCCACGTGTCCTACCGGGATCCGCTGATAGAAAGCGGCCAGACTTGCCGCCATCGTCGTGGTGGTATCGCCATGCACCAGCACCACGTCTGGTTTAAACGACTCGAGCACCGGCTTTAAACCTTCAAGGATGCGACAGGTAATCTCCGTCAATCCCTGACCCGGCTGCATAATGTTAAGGTCGTATTCCGGAACAATAGAAAAAAGTTTCAACACCTGATCGAGCATCTCCCGATGCTGCGCGGTCACGCAAACTTTCGCCTCAAAATGAGGATCCTTTGCCAGCGCATGAACCAGAGGCGCCATCTTGATAGCTTCTGGTCTCGTGCCAAATACCGTTAGTACTTTCACATCGATTCTCTTCGATTAGGTGATAAAGGCTGAATGTCCTTCACCACAGGCCGCATTCACTGGACACGGCGACGCGATAACGCAACGCCTGCGCCGATGAGCGCGCCCACAATCCCCCACATCACCATCAGAAACACGCGGCGCGGGCTATCGCGTTTTACCGGTTCTTCAGGCGTTCGCAAATACCTGTAAGTCTGAAAACGCGGGTCCAGGGTCGGCCCCACGTTCAACGTCGTTAACATGGCGCGGCTTTGGTCATAATCAAGATCGTACTGCGGCCCCACCGCCTGCAGATTTTCCAGCCGGGCCTGCAGCATTGGACGCCCCAGTAAAAACAGCTCGGAATCCGGCAGCTGGTCTGGTGGAATATCGGTTTCGCTGCGGGAGATGTTGTGCTGCTGCGCGACTTTCAGCGCCTGTTCCACGCTGTGCATGCGGCGATTGAAAATCTCTCGCGCCACCTCTTCCTGGCGCTTCACCTGCGCTTTCATCTGTACGGTACGCGCGGCCCAGGCGCCTTTGAGCTCATCATTCAGATGCCCTGCCGCACGCTGGCTGGCGAAAGCCACATACTGGCGCAGCAGATTGTTGGCATCAGGCGCGGTTTCTGCCGTCAGCTTCACGCTATCGTTGATGCTTTTTAGCGCATCGCCGGGCATGAACTGGATATCGTTAATCAGGTCATCCAACAGCGCGGCATCGGCGCGAGCGTTACCCGACTGGCGCTGCTTGTAGTAGTCCGTTTGCAACCAGAAGTCGCGGCGGGTATCCCACGACGCCTGCTGCATGATGAACTCTTTATATGCTTCGTCCATGACCGAAGGCTGATCGACAGAGACGAGATTGGCCTTGATATCGAGATTGCGTAAGAACTGCTGTTGTGAATAGTATCCCCCCAGCATGTTCACCGTCGGTCGGTCGGTAATCGCCGTCGCGCTCCACTCCTGACGAGCAAAAAAGGTATAAACCAGAACAATCAGTGCAAAGAGCACTGCGATACCTGCTATCCAGCTTTTTCCGGCCCATAAGGCGCGAAACAGCCCGCGAATATCCAGCTCGTTCTCAACGTTCACTGTTTGTGCTCCCGGTAATGGTTGAGTCATCACGTCCCCAGATTGACTTGGTTAATTTGGATTATTGCCGCTGTGTCGCCGTATTCTGCGTCTAATGCGCTTAACCATGCGCGCCACTTTCCAGGCGCGTTTAATGCAGTAGCCATAAAGAAAGAAGGCTAACAAAAAGAGTATTAACATCACCCATTCAGGAACAATGCGGGTGTATTCCGCCACCACGCCAACCAGGGCCAGCAGCGCGGCGGCCAGGGTGATCAGCACAAACGCCTGACGGGAAGTAAACCCGGCGCGCATGATTAAATGATGAATATGCTGACGGTCCGGGGAGAATGGGCTCATCCCTTTGCGCAGGCGACGGTACATAATCGCCACCATATCCATCAACGGAATAGCGATAATCCACAGCGCCGTGACCGGGCTGATAGGATGCGTTTTTCCCTGCGTGGTCTCCAGCAGGATCCAGATGATAGTGAAGCCAATCATGGTGCTGCCGGCATCACCCATAAAGACCTTATAGCGACGACCAAGCGCACCGAGGTTAAGTAAAATATAGGGCAAAATGGCGGCGATCATCGCAAAACACCACATCGCCAGGCTGTACTGGCCATCAAACCACAGGATAATGCCCGTTGCCGCGAAAGAGACTGACGACAGACCGCCAAGCAGCCCATCGATACCATCAACCATATTGAAGGCATTGATCGCCGCCCAGACGGCGAATAGCGTGAGGAAGAAGCCAAAAGGGCCGAGCACCAGCTCCCATGAGCCGAATATAAAACCGAGGCTACTAAGATGAAGATTACCCACCATCATCATAATGACGGCGATAGCGGCTTGAATAACCGCGCGAATTTTTACGCTGATATCAAAGCGGTCGTCCAGCGCACCGACCAGCACGAGCACCCCGGCACATCCCAGGTATAACCGAGCGTGGGGAATGTAATAATCGGCGATAGCAAACGTAAAACAAATACCTGCGAAAACTGAAATACCACCGACTAACGGAATCAAACCCTGATGCCGTTTGCGATAGTTAGGTTTATCCACCAGCCCAACTCTTTTTGCCGCCTTGCGAGCGATAAATATAAACAGGGTGGTGAATAAGAAAATACTGATTAATTCAGTAATAGCAGTGAGTAAATTCACAACGCATGTGCTCTCAGCATAGTTAATCCGGGAAGTATAACGATGATGCCTCAACTCCAGAAGGGGCAAAGCAGAACATTACAAATTTATTGTAGAAATTTTAGACTGTTAAAGCCGTCTCTGCCTGCCATCATCCTGCGCATATCATACGTTAAGACCCATTTTGTTTTCCCTTCCTGGATCATACAAACCCGGAAAACAAAACGCCACGCAATAGCGTGGCGTTCTCTGGCGTTTTTAGCTTACGAGCGCTTCATCATGTCGAAGAAGTCATCGTTAGTTTTAGTCATCGCCAGTTTATTGATGAGGAATTCCATCGCGTCGATCTCACCCATCGGGTGAATGATTTTACGCAGGATCCACATCTTCTGCAGCTCTTCCTGAGTGGTGAGCAGCTCTTCTTTACGGGTACCGGAACGGTTGTAGTCAATAGCCGGGAAGACGCGTTTTTCTGCGATCTTACGAGAGAGGTGAAGCTCCATGTTACCGGTGCCTTTAAACTCTTCGTAGATAACTTCGTCCATTTTAGAACCAGTATCGATCAGCGCCGTAGCGATAATCGTCAGGCTGCCGCCCTCTTCCACGTTACGCGCGGCACCGAAGAAACGCTTCGGACGATGCAGGGCGTTGGCGTCCACACCACCGGTCAACACTTTACCGGAAGCCGGGACGACGGTGTTGTAGGCACGCGCCAGACGGGTAATGGAGTCGAGCAGGATGATAACGTCTTTCTTATGCTCAACCAGACGCTTCGCTTTCTCGATAACCATCTCGGCAACCTGAACGTGGCGAGATGCCGGCTCGTCAAAGGTAGAAGCGACAACTTCACCTTTAACCAGACGCTGCATCTCGGTCACTTCTTCCGGACGTTCGTCGATCAGCAGTACCATCAGAACGCAATCAGGATGGTTGTACGCAATGCTCTGCGCGATGTTCTGCAGCAGCATGGTTTTACCGGCCTTCGGCGGCGCAACAATCAGACCACGCTGGCCGCGGCCGATCGGCGATGCCAGATCCAGGACGCGAGCGGTTAAGTCTTCCGTTGAGCCGTTACCACGCTCCATACGCAGACGTGAATTTGCGTGCAGAGGGGTTAAGTTCTCGAACAGAATCTTGTTACGCGCGTTTTCCGGCTTATCGTAGTTAACTTCGTTAACTTTCAACAACGCAAAGTAACGCTCACCCTCTTTAGGAGGACGAATCTTACCGGAAATGGTGTCACCAGTGCGGAGGTTGAAGCGGCGGATTTGGCTGGGGGATACGTAGATGTCGTCGGGACCGGCGAGGTAGGAGCTGTCTGCTGAACGGAGGAAACCAAATCCATCCTGCAGTATCTCCAGTACGCCATCGCCAAAGATATCCTCGCCACTCTTCGAATGCTGCTTGAGGATGGCAAAAATAATATCCTGCTTACGCATACGGGCCAGGTTTTCCAGCCCCATATTTTCGCCGAGAGTAATCAGCTCAGAAACCGGCGTATTCTTTAATTCGGTAAGATTCATAATGGTGTGGGTTCTTAAACTCGGGGTAATTCTCGAACTTAATGTTGTGAATGGTATGGCAGGAACATCCATGCCTGTTAACGGCCTTCATCTCGTGTCTGTACGTTGCCTGGTCACAGGAAAGAACGCAGAACTGAAACGACTAAACGGAATGAGTGATAAGCCCGGATTATAAGCCTCACGCGCATTTTTGCGGGACGCTTTGGGTAAAACAAGATTCAAACAAAGGTATGTTTAAAACGAAGTCTGAGATTAACTTAGCACGACTCTCGCCGGGCGTCCAGAGATCCGCAAAAAATTGGACGCTGGACGCCGGGAGAACAAGCCGCTTACGCCAGGTTGGCGTCGAGGAACTCTTTCAGCTGTCCTTTGGACAGCGCGCCAACTTTGGTCGCTGCCACTTCGCCATTTTTGAACAGCAGCAGGGTCGGGATGCCGCGAATGCCGTATTTCGGCGCAGTACCCGGGTTCTGATCGATGTTCAGTTTCGCAATGGTCAGTTTGCCCTGATACTCTTCAGCGATCTCATCCAGAATCGGGGCGATCATTTTGCACGGACCACACCACTCTGCCCAGAAATCGACGAGGGTTAGCCCGTCAGCCTTGAGTACGTCCGTGTCAAAACTGTCGTCAGTCAGGTGAATAATTTTATCGCTCATATTTAACTCCACAGGAATAAGCCTGGTGTGTTGGTGTCGCGGCCATCAACGACGTGTCGATGCTACGTTATGCACGCTGTTCTTCAGAATGCCTCTTTTATCTCTCTGCATCACAATGCCCATCATGAACTTTGCCCCGCAAAAGATAAAGCAACCAGCGTTCAAACCGGCTTATCGCAGATTTGTCACCCTCGCCTCGCTTAGTAGTCTAAGCTTTCGAAGATTCGTTCAGTTGCCGCAGACGCACCTTGAATAATTTCATACATAGCCAACGAAAGGTTGACGTTATTTCACCGGATACGCTTTCTTAATGCAATAGTTAGCTGATATTCTACCACACTATGAGCAAAACACATTTAACAGAACAGAAGTTTTCCGACTTCGCCCTGCACCCGGCAATGATTGAAGCCCTTGAAAAGAAAGGGTTTCATAATTGTACACCCATTCAGGCACTCGCCCTCCCGCTTACGCTGGAAGGTCGCGATGTCGCCGGGCAGGCGCAAACCGGTACCGGTAAAACGATGGCGTTTCTGACGTCAACGTTTCATTATCTTCTCACTCACCCGGCGATCGCTGACCGCCAGGTCAACCAGCCGCGCGCGCTGATCATGGCGCCGACGCGTGAACTGGCGGTTCAGATCCACGCTGACGCCGAACCGCTGGCGCAGGCTACCGGTCTGAAACTCGGCCTGGCTTACGGCGGCGACGGCTACGATAAGCAGCTGAAAGTGCTGGAAAGCGGCGTGGATATTCTGATCGGTACCACCGGTCGCCTTATCGACTACGCCAAACAGAACCATATTAACCTCGGCGCCATTCAGGTTGTCGTGCTTGACGAAGCCGATCGCATGTACGATCTCGGCTTTATTAAAGATATCCGTTGGCTGTTCCGCCGTATGCCGCCAGCGAATCAGCGCCTGAACATGCTGTTCTCTGCCACCCTTTCTTATCGCGTCCGTGAACTGGCGTTCGAACAAATGAACAACGCCGAGTACGTCGAAGTTGAGCCTGAGCAGAAAACGGGCCACCGTATTAAAGAAGAGCTGTTCTATCCTTCCAACGAAGAAAAAATGCGCCTGCTGCAGACGCTGCTGGAAGAAGAGTGGCCGGATCGCGCGATTATTTTCGCCAACACCAAACATCGATGTGAAGATATCTGGGGTCACCTGGCGGCGGACGGCCATCGCGTTGGTCTGTTAACCGGCGACGTTGCGCAGAAAAAACGCCTGCGCATTCTCGATGAATTTACCCGCGGCGATATCGACATTCTGGTCGCAACCGACGTTGCCGCCCGCGGTCTGCATATTCCGGCCGTTACGCACGTCTTTAACTACGACCTGCCGGACGATTGCGAAGACTACGTTCACCGTATTGGCCGTACCGGCCGCGCTGGCGCCAGCGGTCACTCCATCAGCCTGGCCTGTGAAGAGTACGCGCTGAATCTGCCGGCAATTGAAACCTATATCGGTCATTCAATTCCGGTCAGCAAATACAATTCGGACGCGCTGATGACTGAACTGCCCAGACCTCTACGTCTTACGCGCCCGCGCCCAGGCAACGGCCCGCGTCGTAACGGTCCGCCACGTAATCGTCGTCGTTCAGGTTAAAGCACTATGCCATACACAAAATCATTCAAGTTGCATCAAGGCCGCAGGAAAGCGAATCGCGGCGAGCTAACGCTGGTAAGTGATTCGGGTAAGAGAACGCAGCCAACACAGAGGCAACTTGAAGGATGAAGTGTATGAGCTCCACCTCGCTCTATGCCGCTATCGATCTTGGCTCCAATAGCTTTCATATGTTGGTTGTACGCGAGGTTGCCGGAAGCATCCAGACCCTGAGTCGTATCAAACGCAAAGTCCGTCTGGCCGCTGGACTCAGCGGCGACAATACGCTCTCGGCGGAAGCCATGGAGCGCGGCTGGCAATGTTTACGCCTGTTTGCCGAGCGTTTGCAGGATATCCCCCCGACGCAAATCCGCGTGGTCGCCACAGCGACGCTGCGCCTGGCGGTTAACGCCGGTGAGTTTCTGGAGAAAGCGCGGGAAATCCTCGGCTGCGCGGTTCAGGTTATCAGCGGTGAAGAGGAAGCGCGCCTGATTTATCAGGGCGTTGCGCATACAACAGGCGGCGCAGATCAGCGTCTGGTCGTGGATATTGGCGGCGCCAGCACCGAACTGGTTACCGGTACCGGTGCGCAAACCACCTCGCTTTTCAGCCTGTCCATGGGCTGCGTGACCTGGCTGGAACGCTACTTTGCCGATCGCAGCCTGACCAAAGAGAACTTTGACCAGGCCGAAACCGCCGCGCGTGAAGTTTTGCGTCCCGTCGCCGATGTGCTGCGCTATCACGGCTGGAAAGTGTGCGTCGGGGCGTCCGGTACGGTTCAGGCGTTACAGGAAATCATGATGGCGCAGGGGATGGATGAACGCATCACCTTAGCCAAGCTACAGCAGCTCAAACAGCGCGCCATTCAGTGCGGTCGTCTGGAAGAGCTGGAGATCGAAGGCCTGACGCTTGAACGGGCGCTCGTCTTTCCCAGCGGGCTGGCGATTCTTATGGCCATCTTCAGCGAGCTGAATATTCAGTGTATGACGCTCGCCGGCGGCGCGCTGCGTGAAGGTCTGGTCTACGGCATGCTGCACCTGTCGATCGATCAGGATATTCGCAGTCGTACCTTACGCAATATTCAGCGCCGGTTTCTGGTTGATACTGAACAGGCACAGCGCGTTGCCCAACTGGCCGCCCATTTCGTTCATCAGGTGGAAAACAGCTGGGAAATTGAGCCGCTATGCTTCGATTTGCTGCAAAGTGCCTGCCAGCTGCATGAAATTGGTCTGAGCGTGGAGTACAAGCAGGCCCCCCTGCACGCCGCCTGGCTGGTGCGCAATCTTGACCTGCCCGGCTTTACCCCCGCACAAAAGAAGCTGCTGGCGACGCTGCTGTTAAACCAAACCAACGCCGTCGACCTTTCATCCATTCATCAACAAAACGCGGTGCCTCCGAGAGTCGCGGAGCATATGTGCCGTCTGCTGCGTCTGGCGATTCTGTTTGCCAGCCGCCGACGCGACGATCTGCTGCCGATGCTTACGCTGGCTGCCGAAGATGAAAATTTGACGTTAACGCTGCCGCAGGGCTGGCTGGAGAATCATCCGCTGGGCCGGGAAATGGTCGAACAGGAGTGCCAGTGGCAGAGCTACGTTCACTGGCCGCTGCGGCTTAACGAGCAGTAGTCGGCTACGATCCGCTCTCGCATAAAGCGATGGCGGGTTTTATACACCGGCCATGCCAAAGCGCTTATTGCAGCTTCACTCTGAAATCAAAATTAAAGTAATTGCTCAGGCAGAATGCGGTTCCGTACTCAAGCACCTCTCCCTGAGCATTGCGGCTTTTCAGCGTAATTTTCATCAATGGCACGCCTTGCGGCAGGTCGAGCAAATTCAGCTCTTCCGCCGAAGGAATATGCACCGTCAGTGAGTAATCCTGAAGATCGGGATAAATATCATTTTCCGCCCAGTGCGCGTACAGCGAACCTTCAAGTAGATCCGGGCGGGGTAAGAAACGCTCGGGGATAAACATGGTTTCGAGAGACACCGGGAGGGCATCGACCAGACGGACGCGTTTGATTTTCGCCACCCGATCGCCGACCGCGATCTCCAGCTCACGGGCCAGAAAATCATCCGCCGCCAGCTTTTCCCTCACCAGCCATCGGTTGGACACCGTGCCTGAATTTTGTAGCTGGGCAGAAAATCCGCCGCTGGCAAGGTTATAGCTTACCGGCAGATTCACCTCGGTCCCTTTTCCGTGGCGTTTAATAACCAGCCCGGCCTCCAGCAGCGCATCAAGCGCCTTCACGACCGTCACGCGCGATAGCTCAAGCGTCTGCGACATTTTGCGTTCGGAAGGCAGGATGCTGCCGTGCGTCAGCAACCGCTCGGTCATTGCCGCTTCAATAGCTTGTTTAAGTTGAATATAAAGCGGCGCGGGAGCCTCTGCATTCAGACGCCCTTTTATATACTCAAGCAGCGATTGCGGCATAATGTCGTAGTCTTCCGGAATTCAGTGGCAGTGGATTTATCATAGTGGATCCATACTGGAATCAATAGCCCCCTCATAACGTCTCCCCACCCTTTTTTAGCTTCTCACTTTTCTTTCAGAATGCGTCTTCGATCACAGCATGGCCACAAAGGACTTTAACTGGACTTAATCTGGATCTACTTTTAGTATAACTTTTATTCATTTCTTCCAGGGAGCCGATGATGTCTGCTATTCACCCTACCTATACCACCGAAAACCGCATCCTCGGCTGCCTTTATGGGCAAGCCATTGGTGATGCGATGGGTATGCCTTCCGAACTGTGGCCTAAGCGCCGAATTATCAACCATTTTGGCTGGATTGAGCGCTTCCTCCCCGGACCGAAAGAGAATATTGCGGCCTGCGAATTTCGCGCCGCTGAGTTCACCGATGATACCCATCAGTGCATCGCACTCATGGATGCCCTGAATGAAACCAACGGCGTGACCGATCCACTGGTCATCGCCAGGCATATTCTGCTGTGGGCCAGACGCTGTCAGGCCTTTGAAAAAAATATTCTTGGCCCGACCTCGAAGGCTTCCCTGATCGCGCTTGAACAGGGGCAGCCGCTGGAGGAGATCGCGGCCAACGGCGTAACCAACGGCGCGGCAATGCGCGTGGCGCCGATGGGCTGTCTACTGCCCACCGGGGACAGAACGTTTTTCATTGAGCAAGTGCGGCTATCCTGCCTGCCGACGCATAAATCAGATATCGCTATCGCCGGCGCGGTGGTCATTGCCTGGGCGATCGGCCGCGCCATTGAAGGGGCCGAATGGCCGTTAATTAAAACGGAGCTGGCGTCGCTCGCCAATGAGACGCAGCGCCATTATGAGTCCACTTTTAGTCCACTACTGGGAAACCGTATCCACCTGGCGCTGGAAACGATCGCCGGGGAGACTGACCATCTGACGGGTATTGAACGGATTTATGAGGACATCGGCGCCGGTATGGATATTATCGAGTCCGTCCCCGCAGCGATTGCTCTGGTTGAGCTGGCAAAAACGCAGCCTATGAAATGCGCTATGCTGGCAGCCAATTTAGGCGGCGACACCGACACCATTGGCGCGATGGCCACCGCCATCTGCGGCGCGCTTCATGGCATAGAGGCTTTTCCTGAAGAACATATACAACGGATTAAGCAGGCCAACAGCATCGACTTCGCGCCTTACGCACAGCGGCTTGCAGGCTACCGCTTCGCATAATTCACAGAGGGTATCACTATGGACAGCAAAGCTTCATACGATGGAAATATCCAGGCGGCAGATCCCGGAATGGCAGAATTAGGGATCGGTCTGGTCCCCCCGGTCCACCAGACCCAGAAACCGGTCCAGCTGTTTTTCGTCTGGTGCGCCGCGAATATTGGCATTCTTGGCGTCGTTTACGGCGCGGTGATAGTGTCGTTCGGCCTCTCATTCTGGCAGGCGATTCTGGCCGCCGTGGCGGGCGTCGCCTCCTTTGCGCTGGTCGGCATCACCAGCATCGCCGGGAAAATTGGTCGTACGACGACGCTAACCCTCTCCCGCGTCATTTTTGGCAAACGCGGTAATATCGCCCCCACCAGCTTCTGTTGGGTGAATTTGATGGGCTGGGAAGCGGTCAATATCATTACCGGCACGCTCACCCTTATCGCGCTGTTTGCCGCCATGGGTTTTGAAGAGAGTCTGACCACCACCGCGCTGTCGCTTTTCTTGTTTGGCGGGCTGACCGTACTGGTCAGCGTGCTCGGGCAAAACGCCGTGCTGATGATGCAAAAATGGATCACCCGGATCTTTGGCGCCATGACGCTGCTGGTGGTGATCTATTTACTCTTCACCGCGGACTGGCAGGCCATCCTCGCGCTGCCTTCAGGCAGCTGGCTGACCGGCTTTCTGCCTGCCGTGTCTATTATTGCCGCAGGCACCGGCATCAGCTGGGCTATCGCCGGCGCCGACTATAGTCGCGATCAGCGCCCTGACTCCGGGGAAAAGCCTATTTTTCTCGCCGTGGTCAGCGGCGCCGCCCTCCCGCTGCTGTTGCTGATGCTCACCGGAATACTGCTTACCGCGCAGATCCCCGATCTGGCCTCCAGCGAGAACCCCATTTCAGCGATCGGTAAACTGCTGCCTTCGTGGATGGCAATCCCCTATCTGGCCGCGGCTACCGCCGGGGTCGTGACCATCGCCGTGTTGAGCCTCTATTCCGCCAGCCTTAACCTGTTAAGCATGGGGATTAAGCTACAGCAGCGTTCCGCCGTGGCCCTCGACGCCGTGCTGGTGCTGGGGATTGCCCTCTACGTGCTGTTTGTCTCGAAAGATTTTCTCGGGCCGTTCATCGCGTTTTTGATTTTCTGCGGCGTATTTCTGGCCGCCTGGGCCGCCATCTTTATGGTCGATTTTTATCGGCTGCGCCGCCGTGCCGGATATCCTGAAGCTGATTTATTCAGGGAGAGCGGCGCAAACCGTACCGCGCTGGGCTGCTGGATTGTCGGTGCGCTGGCAGGATTGATGGTCTCTAAAACCGGTTTTATCGACGGACCTTTCGCGGTCGGTATTTTCGCGGACTCCAGCCTCGGGTTATTCGTCTCTTTTATTCTGAGCCTGGCGCTGTATCTCGCCTTCGGAACGAGAAAGGGGGCCTGCCGTGACAATCAGCGCTGACCTGCTATCGCCTCAGCGGCCGATCGTGGTTATCGGCGCCGCTTTTGGCGACATTATTCTCCATCTCGATGCGCTGCCGCAAAGCGGTAGCGATGTCTCCGCCCGCGACGGCGGACGGCAGATTGGCGGCTGTGCGTTCAACGTCGCCCGCGCGCTCTCGCGCCTCGAACTGTTTCCCATTAACGCCATACCGGTAGGCAATGGCGATTGGGGGCAGGCCGTTGCGCAAAAAATGGCGCTGGAAAACTTGCCCGTCCTCTTGCGCCATCCCACCCACGATAACGGCTGGTGTCTGGCTCTTGTCGAAGCCAGCAAAGAGCGGACGTTTATCACCATTGAGGGCTGCGAACAGCACTGGACTGATGAACTATTAGCGCAAATACCGCTGCCGAAGGAGGCGATTATTTACGTCTCGGGATACGAACTGGCCAGCGAAGCGCTGCGCCAGTGGATCCTTGCCCAGACGGAAGATAAAACGCTGTTCGTCGATTTTGGCCCGCGTCTGTGCGACCTGGATATTCACTTTATCCAGGCGCTGCTGCGCAAACGCCCCCTGCTCACCCTGAATCGCGATGAACTCAGCGTGCTGTGCGCGCTTTTATACGATTTGGATAGCGCGACCCTTGATGCCGCCTCACGGCTCGCCAGCGACTGGCATATTCGGGCGATCTGTCGGTTTGATAAGGATGGCGCATGGGTGGTTGAACCTGACGCAGCACCGCAGCATATTCCGGCCTGCCGCGTGAAGGTCCACGACACGATTGCCGCAGGAGACAGCCACTGTGCCGGTACGATCGCCGGGCTGGCCTGCGGGATGGATCTGCAGCCGGCAACGCGGCTGGGCAATGAAGTGGCGGCCATTGTCGTCAGTCAACCCGGTTCAGACGGCGCGCCCGGTCGCAAAGCGCTACGTCAGTTCCAGATTCAACAGCAAAACAGCCGCTAGCCGCTATTTACGCGCTTTCGCCAGCATCGCCCGGATGTTGGCGACGTTCGCCTGGCCTTTATGCATGCGCTCTTCCGGCGAAATCACTTTGCGCTCCTGCTCCCAAATCAGGTCGTCCTGCGGCAGTTCCAGCAGGAAACGGCTCGGCTCCGGCCGCACCAGCTCGCCGTACTGACGGCGCTCTTTGCACAGGGTAAAAGTCAGCTCTTTCTGCGCACGGGTGATACCCACGTAGGCAAGACGGCGCTCTTCATCGACGTTGTCTTCATCAATGCTGCTCTGGTGCGGCAGCAGCCCCTCTTCCATACCAACCAGGTAGACGTAGGGGAACTCCAGCCCCTTTGACGCGTGAAGCGTCATCAGCTGCACCTGATCCGTCTCCTCATCCGACTCGCCGCGCTCCATCATATCGCGCAGGGTAAAGCGGGTAACGACCTGAGTGAGCGTCATCGGTTCATCGATCTCGCTGCCTTCGAGCATTTCGGTCATCCACGTGAACAGCGTATTGACGTTTTTCATCCGCATTTCGGCGGCTTTCGGGCTGGGCGAGGTCTCATAGAGCCAGGATTCATAATCCACGCCGCGGATCAGATCGCGGACGGCGGCAATCGGTTCACGCTCTGAAAGCTGCTGGATCTCCCGCAGCCAGTGGGTAAAGCGGGTCAAAGACTCATAGCCGCGTCCGTTCAGGGTCTGGGTCAGGCCCATATCGAAGCTGGCGGTAAACATGCTTTTATTGCGCCCCATCGCCCATTCACCCAGCTTTTTCAGCGTCGCCGAACCAATTTCACGCTTTGGCGTATTGACGATGCGCATGAAAGCGCTGTCATCATCGGGATTAGTCAGCACGCGCAGATAGGCCAGCAGGTCTTTAATTTCCGGGCGGGAAAAGAACGACGTGCCGCCGGAAATTTTGTACGGGATGCGGTTCTGCATCAGCATCTTTTCAAAAACCCGCGACTGATGGTTGCCGCGATACAGAATCGCGTAGTCCTTATAGGCAGTTTTATTAATAAAGTGATGCGCGATCAGTTCACCGGCAACGCGCTCCGCCTCATGGTCTTCGTTATTGGCAGAGAGCACCTTCAGCTCTACGCCATAGCCCAGTTCGGAAAACAGACGCTTCTCGAAAACGTGTGGGTTATTGGCAATCAGGATGTTAGCCGCCTTCAGGATGCGCCCGGAAGAACGGTAGTTTTGCTCCAGCTTGATCACCTGCAGCGCCGGGAAATCCTGGCTTAGCAGGACCAGGTTCTGCGGCCGCGCGCCGCGCCAGGAGTAGATCGACTGATCGTCATCGCCGACCACGGTAAAGCGCGCCCGCTGTCCCACCAGCAGTTTCACCAGCTCGTACTGGCTGGTGTTGGTGTCCTGGTATTCATCCACCAGCAGATAGCGAATCTTATTCTGCCAGCGCTCCCGCACCTCTTCGTTGCGCTGCAGCAGCAGCGTTGGCAGCAGGATCAGATCGTCAAAGTCTAGTACGTTGCAGGCTTTCATGTGCGCGTCGTACAGCCCGTAGCAGTGAGCAAAGATCCGATCCCGCTCCCCTTTCGCCCCAGCGGCGGCCTGAGCAGGGGTTTGCAGATCGTTTTTCCAGTTGGAGATCGTCGAGATCAGCTGCTGAAGCACCACTTTATCGTCTTCGATCAGCCCTTCGGTGAGCTCTTTTAACAGCGCCACCTGGTCGGTATCGTCGAACAGCGAGAAGTTTGATTTCATCCCTAACGCGGCGTATTCGCGTTTGATGATATCCAGCCCCAGCGTGTGGAAGGTGGAAATCATCAGGCCGCGCGCCTCTTTGCGTCCCAGCGTTTGCCCGACGCGCTCTTTCATTTCGCGCGCCGCCTTGTTGGTAAAGGTGACCGCCGCGATATGACGCGCCTGATAGCCGCAGCCGCGGATCAGGTGGGCGATTTTATTGGTAATCACGCGGGTCTTACCGGAACCGGCACCCGCCAGCACCAGGCACGGTCCGGTAACGAATTCGACGGCTTGTTGTTGGCCAGGATTTAAACGCATGGGAGTCTTTTGCTCAATCTTCGAACGGGGTGGGGATTGTAGCAGAAAGAGGGGCACAGAGAGCAACAGGCTGCCCATTCAGGCAGCCTGGAAATCGGTCAATCAGGATGCGGCCGCGGCAAGCGGCGTATAGCCGTTACGCTGTGCGCTCTTGATCCAGCTGTATGAACCCATTACCGCGATCGCCGTCAGCAGGACATACTCAAGCGACATGGCGTAAACGCCCTGTACCGCGTAGATAACCACGCTAATCACGTCGATAACCACCCACAGCAGCCAGTTTTCGACGAATTTACGCGTCATCAGCACCATGGCGGCAATCGACAACACCAGCATGGTGGAATCCCAGAACGGGAAGGCGTCGGGCTGGAGGTCGGGCATCGCGACCTGCATACCGAACGTTTGCAGCAGAGCAATCATGATACGAGTGAGCGTCGCGAACACCGGATCGATAAACAGCGTCATCAGCACAATCGCCACCGCGCAGACGCCGCCCAGCGCCAGCGTTTGCTGACGGGAAAGCCAGCGTACCTTGAGCGCGGCCTCCTGCGCCTCGTTTTGCCGGCTCCACGCGTACCAGCCGTAAATATTGGCAGCGAAGAAAAAGACCTGCAGCAGCAGGCTGGCATAGAGCTGGATCTGGAAAAAGATCGCCGCAAACAGCGTGACGTTAATCAGGCCAAACAGATAGTTGATGATTTTTTCCCGGCTGGCGCACCAGATGCACAGCAGGCCGAATACGGTACCGATAGCCTCAATCCACGATAGCGCATAGCCGCCTTCGCCGAGAGGAATGTTGACCATCACATTGTTAATGCTAAAAAAGTCCATCACAAACCTCCTTGCTGGCTAGCGGAATAAATGGCGCGCAGCGCCAGGGTAATTTGCCGTTCTTCGCCCTGCTGGCACAGCGCCTCCTGCTGGACATAATCATTGATGCTGCTATCCAGGCAACCGTTGTGGGCAACAACCACGTTGAGTAATGATGCCGTACGTAGGCCGCGCAGCGCGCCGATAGTCATCAGAGCGGCGCTCTCCATATCCGCACCCAGAACGCCTCGCGCCGACCACTGCGCATCCAGTTCCGCCTCACGATCGGTATAGAAACTGTCGTGGCTGCGCACCAGCCCGCACGCGGCGGGGATGTTCATTTGCCGCGCCTGCGCCACCAGTTCCCAGGTCAGCAGCGGGTCGGCGCAGGCCGGATAGCCCGCCGGCGCATAGGTTCGGCTGGTACCATCATCCATCACCGCAGCGTGAGCGATAATCACATCGCCGAGCGCAAGATTATCCTGCAATGCGCCGCAGCTGCCGATACGAATCAGGGTTGTTACGCCAATCTGGCGCAGCTCTTCAATGGCGATCGCCGTGGAGGGTCCGCCGATGCCGGTGGAGAGCACCAAAATCTCGATGCCCTGATACCAGCCGCGCGCGGCGCGAAACTCCCGGTTCTGACCGAGCAGCTGTGGATTATCAAGAAAATTGACGATGCGGTCGACCCTCTGCGGGTCGCCCGGCAGCAGCGCGTACCGCGCGCCGGTCATCTCTTTGCTTAACTGGATATGGGGTTGCAGCGACATTCTCCCGCCTCCTTACTCTTGCGGTTATCCGATATCAGCCTCCTGCTTCAGTTTTTCAGGAGCTAACAACACAATGCGTTCACCATCGGTATCAATAATCTGTAGCGCTTTCAGGTCATGCAAAATACGGTTAATGCTGCGGGTCGTCGCCGCGAACTCCTGACTAAGATTCTGCTTATCCAGCAAGATTTCATTCGCGCCATCCTGTTGATAACGCAGCCATAGCGCCTGACACACCCGCTGATGCAGCGAGTAGAGATTGTCGCTGCTGGCCTTTTTCGATAGCTGATAATATTGCTGGCTAAAGAAGCGCAGCATCCGCT
Organism: Klebsiella sp. CN_Kp113; assembly: GCF_040064585.1. Classification (NCBI taxonomy): domain Bacteria; kingdom Pseudomonadati; phylum Pseudomonadota; class Gammaproteobacteria; order Enterobacterales; family Enterobacteriaceae; genus Klebsiella; species Klebsiella sp. CN_Kp113. Next base: position 82,887 of record NZ_JBEAID010000028.1, read on the forward strand.
GGTTAAAGTGGTTATCCAGCGCCAGCCAGCGGCAGAAATGTTCCTGCGACAGGCTCAGGAGCTGCACATGGTCCACCGCCACCACCGAGCAGATGTAATGACGCGACTCAAAGATCTCGAGTTCGCCCACCATGTCGCCTTTACGGTAGCGGGCCTGGCGGTAGCGGCGCCCGTCTTCAGCCTCATAGAAAACGTCTACCTCACCGGCGATAATCAGCGAAAAACGCTGGCACACTTCCCCCTGTCGGCAGATAAAATCACCGCGCGGAATGTCTTCGAAGCGCCAGCGCCGCATGATCTCCAGAGGACAATATTTCAGTAATTCATAGAGCAGCGGATCGCGCACAATCTCGCTCAGCCCGGAAAGCCAGCCGACTGAAAATTCAGGTTTTTTCATTGTATCCATGTTATCTCGCTCCACGACGATAAGGACAGGACGGCTGTCCCCGGCCAGAGGGAAAACGCCGAAGAAAAGTGTTGCCCATCTCCCGCTTCCGTCTATCAGGCGAGACACCTGTCCCGCGATGGCGAAGAGTATAGGTCCGCGACCAAAGCGGATGGTAAAGTAACGGGATATCTTTGAGACATGAGAGCAAAATAATGGCAAAGAGCGCAGCAGCCCTGCATATCCTGGTAAAAGAAGAGAAGCTGGCGCAAGAGATCCTCGCCAAACTGGAACGTGGCGTGAGCTTCGATCATCTGGCAAAGCGCTATTCAAAGTGCCCATCCGGACGCAACGGCGGCGATCTCGGGGAGTTTAATCAAGGCGTTATGGTCGGGCCGTTCGATAAGGCGGTCTTCAGCTGCCCGCTGCTCAAGCCTTACGGACCGGTCAAAACCAAATTCGGCTACCACATCATTAAGGTGCTGTATCGCCGCTAGCCCATGCTACTATTGCGCCCTGATTCATCTCCTATTCCATCAAGGTACGATCATGGCAAAAACGGCAGCAGCACTGCATATCCTGGTTAAAGAAGAGCAGCTGGCACTGGATCTTCTGGAGCAAATTAAAAACGGCGCCGATTTCGGTAAACTGGCGAAGAAGCACTCGATCTGCCCGTCAGGCAAACGCGGTGGCGATTTAGGTGAATTCCGCCAGGGCCAGATGGTGCCGGCGTTTGATAAAGTCGTCTTCTCCTGCCCGGTGCTGGAGCCGACCGGCCCGCTGCACACCCAGTTTGGTTATCACATCATCAAGGTGCTGTACCGCAATTAAAAAAACCGGTGTCTTATTGAACTGACCCCATAATGTTGGACGGTTTATATCAAGCGGTGGAGTGACCACGCTCTGGTAGACAGTTTCTGTCCTCACGGCGAGGCCTTTTCGAAGGCCTCCGGGCTGACGCCACCGAGGTGGCTGTGGCGTCGGTTACGGTTGTAGAACACTTCAATGTAATCGAAAATATCCGCCCGGGCCATGTCCCGGGTTTTATATATCCGCTTCCTGATGCGCTCTTTTTTGAGTGAACTGAAGAACGACTCTGCCACTGCATTATCCCAGCAGTTGCCACGACGGCTCATGCTCGGTACCAGATTATTGGCCCGGCAGAACCGCTGCCAGTCATCACTGCCATACTGACTGCCCTGATCGCTGTGCACAATGACGTTTTCTTCAGGTTTACGTCGCCAGACCGCCATCAGCAGCGCATCCAGTGCCAGCTCGCGTGACAGTATTGGCTTCATCGACCAGCCCACCACATTACGGGCAAAAAGATCGATAACCACTGCCAGGTACAGCCAGCCCTGCCAGGTGCGGATGTAGGTGATGTCGGTGACCCACACCTGATTGGGCTTCACTACAGTAAATTCACGCCGCACGCGATTGGGCGCTATCAGTGACGGTCGTCCTCGGGTTCCGCGTGGCACTTTATAACCATGTATAGCCTGGATCCTGTTTTTCCTCATGATTTTGGCAACCCGGTTTCTGCTGCACACTTCGCCAATTTCGCGAAGGTCGCCATGAACCCTGCGATAACCGTAAACTCCACCACTCAGCGTATAGGAGTCGCGGATGAGTTCCAGCAGTCGCTGGTTATCCTTTTCTCCGGCGGATACAGGGTGATGGAGCCAGACATAAAATCCGGCACGGGCAACCTTAAGGACCCGACACATCGTAACAATCGACCAGATTTCACGGTGATCGTTGATAAAGCGATACTTCAGTCGGGCTCCCTTGCAAAGTACCGCGCTGCCTTTTTCAGAATATCCCGCTCTTCCTCAGTGCGTTTAAGCTGTGCTTTCAGCCTGAGAATTTCTGTTCTGGCATCAAGTAAATCCTGTGCCTGTTGTCCACTGTTGTCAGGCTTAACAGCCCGGAGCCATTTATAAAGGCTGTGCGCCGACACGCCGAGCCGTTCAGATACTTCAGCGATGGAATAGCCCCGCTCGGTGATCTGGCGGACAGCCTCTTCCTTAAATTCAGGGGTAAAACGTGGTGTGCCCATAGACTCCTCCTATGCTCAAACTATAGGGCAGATTTGTCTACGGGCTCGGGGGCACTCCACCTTACTTCGTTGGGAGTCCAACTTTTTGGGTGCAGTTCATCTTATTGCACCGGTTTTTTATCTCACAGCTTTCCCCTAAGGATTTCAGCTTGCAGGAAGGCGGCAAGTGAGTACAGCCCCAGGAGCATAGATAACTATGTGACTGGGGTGTACGAACGCAGCCAACGCATCTGCAAGTTGAAAGACGACGGGGAATTAGCCCGCTACCGCAATGCGTTTCATGTCGGTCATATAGCCGCGCAGTTTCTTACCAACCTGCTCGATAGCGTGGCTGCGAATGGCTTCGTTCACGTCGCGCAGCTGAGCGTTGTCTACCGCGCCTTCGGCAATCGCTTTGCCCAGGTCGCCGGTCTGCAGGGTGGTCATGAACTCTTTCAGCAGCGGTACGCAAGCGTAAGAGAACAGGTAGTTACCGTATTCAGCGGTATCGGAGATAACCACGTTCATTTCGTACAGACGCTTACGAGCGATGGTGTTGGCGATCAGCGGCAGCTCGTGCAGTGATTCGTAGTAAGCGGACTCTTCGATGATGCCGGAATCCACCATGGTTTCAAACGCCAGCTCAACGCCCGCTTTCACCATTGCGATCATCAGAACGCCTTTATCGAAGTACTCCTGCTCGCCAATTTTACCTTCAAACTGCGGTGCGGTTTCGAACGCGGTTTTGCCGGTCTCTTCACGCCAGGTCAGCAGTTTTTTATCGTCGTTGGCCCAGTCAGCCATCATGCCGGAGGAGAATTCACCGGAGATGATGTCATCCATATGCTTCTGGAACAGCGGCGCCATAATCTCTTTCAGCTGTTCGGACAGCGCGTAAGCACGCAGCTTAGCCGGGTTAGACAGACGATCCATCATCAGAGTGATACCGCCCTGCTTCAGCGCTTCGGTGATGGTTTCCCAGCCGAACTGAATCAGTTTTTCGGCGTATGCCGGGTCGGTACCCTCTTCCACCAGCTTATCGAAGCACAGCAGAGAACCGGCCTGCAGCATACCGCAGAGGATGGTCTGCTCGCCCATCAGGTCGGATTTCACTTCGGCAACGAAGGACGATTCCAGCACGCCCGCACGGTGACCGCCGGTCGCCGCAGCCCAGGCTTTAGCAATGGCCATACCTTCGCCTTTCGGATCGTTTTCCGGGTGAACCGCGATCAGGGTCGGAACGCCGAAACCGCGTTTGTACTCTTCACGTACTTCGGTACCCGGGCACTTCGGCGCCACCATCACGACGGTGATATCTTTACGGATCTGCTCGCCAACTTCCACGATGTTGAAGCCGTGAGAGTAGCCCAGCGCCGCGCCGTCTTTCATCAGCGGCTGAACGGAACGTACAACGTCAGAGTGCTGTTTGTCCGGCGTCAGGTTAACCACCAGATCGGCCTGCGGGATCAGCTCTTCGTAGGTACCCACCTTGAAGCCGTTTTCGGTTGCTTTGCGCCATGATGCGCGCTTTTCGGCAATCGCTTCTTTACGCAGCGCGTAGGAGATATCCAGACCGGAGTCGCGCATGTTCAGACCCTGGTTCAGGCCCTGAGCGCCACAGCCGACGATGACCACTTTTTTACCCTGAAGGTAGCTTGCGCCATCGGCGAATTCGTCGCGCCCCATAAAGCGACATTTGCCCAGCTGCGCCAGCTGCTGGCGCAGGTTCAGTGTATTAAAGTAGTTAGCCATGGTGATACCTCGTGATGTTGTGTGTCTTATTTTGTTCGGTTCGCCTTTCAGCGAGAATGTACCCACATTACAACAGGAAATTTATTGCGGAAATTGATATATTCACAACGTCACGTTGCAATTTCTGCAATGTAAAATCGTGGAGTGCCGCCGGTGGATTTACGCGATCTGAAAACCTTCCTGCATCTGGCTGAAAGCCGCCATTTTGGCCGCAGCGCGCGGGCGATGCACGTCAGCCCCTCCACGCTTTCCCGACAAATTCAGCGCCTGGAGGAAGACCTCGGGCAGCCGCTGTTTGTCCGTGATAACCGCACGGTAACGCTTACCGAAGCGGGAGAAGAGCTACGAACGTTTGCCCAGCAGACGCTGTTGCAGTATCAGCAGCTGCGCCACACTATCGATCAGCAAGGTCCGTCGCTGTCGGGCGAACTGCATATCTTCTGTTCGGTGACGGCCGCTTATAGCCATCTGCCGCCGATTCTCGATCGGTTCCGCGCCGAGCATCCCTCGGTGGAAATAAAGCTCACCACCGGCGATGCCGCTGATGCGATGGAAAAAGTGGTGACGGGTGAGGCCGATCTGGCGATTGCCGGGAAACCGGAAACGCTGCCCGGCGCGGTGGCTTTTTCCATGCTGGAGAATCTGGCGGTGGTGCTGATCGCCCCGGCGCTGCCTTGTCCGGTTCGTAACCAGGTCTCAGTGGAGAAGCCTGACTGGGCAACGGTACCCTTTATTATGGCCGACCAGGGCCCCGTGCGTCGCCGCATTGAGCTATGGTTTCGCCGCCATAAAATCAGTAATCCGTCAATTTACGCCACGGTGGGCGGGCATGAAGCCATGGTCTCCATGGTGGCGCTCGGCTGCGGCGTCGCGCTGCTGCCGGAGGTGGTGCTGGAAAACAGCCCTGAGCCAGTGCGCAATCGCGTGATGATTCTGGAGCGTAGCGACGAGAAAACCCCGTTTGAGCTGGGCGTCTGCGCGCCAAAAAAGCGGCTGCATGAGCCGCTGATTAATGCGTTCTGGAATTTGCTGCCTGGCCACTAATGCCGGGCCTGCTCAGGCCTACAGCCCGACCGCAGGCCTGACAAGCACAGCGCTTCTTAACCGGCGAGGAAGAACCTGAACGCTGGATTATTGCTCTCATCGTGGCAATCGTAGCCCAGCTCATGCAAGCGGGTTTCGAAGTCAGGCTCGTGATCGCCCAGTTCGAATGCCGCCAGCACGCGGCCGTAATCGGTACCGTGACTGCGATAGTGGAACAGAGAGATGTTCCAGTGGGTGCCCAGCGTATGCAGGAACTTCAGCAGCGCGCCGGGTGATTCCGGAAACTCGAAGCTGAATAAACGCTCCTGCAGCGGCTGCGACGGACGCCCGCCCACCATATAGCGCACGTGAAGCTTGGCCATTTCATCGTCAGAGAGATCCACTACGCTGTAGCCACCGTCGTGCAGCAGGTTGAGGATCTCTTTCCGCTCTTCCAGCCCCCGGCTCAGGCGCACGCCGACAAAAATGCAGGCATTTTTCGCATCCGCGAAGCGGTAGTTGAACTCGGTCACCGAACGGCCGCCCAGCAGCTGGCAGAACTTGAGGAAGCTGCCCTTCTCTTCCGGAATGGTGACCGCCAGCAGCGCTTCGCGCTGTTCCCCCAGTTCGCAGCGTTCGGAAACGTAGCGCAGGCCGTGGAAGTTGACGTTCGCGCCGGAAAGCACGTGCGCCAGGCGTTCGCCGCGAATATTATGCTGAGCGATATATTTTTTCATCCCCGCCAGCGCCAGCGCCCCGGAAGGTTCTGCTACCGCACGCACATCTTCAAACAGGTCTTTCATCGCCGCGCAGATGGCATCGCTATCGACGGTAACGATGTCGTCGAGATACTCCTGGCACAGACGGAAAGTCTCATCGCCGATGCGTTTCACCGCCACGCCTTCGGCAAAAAGCCCAACGCGGGGTAAATCGACCGGATGACCCGCATCCAGCGCGGCTTTCAGACAGGCAGAATCCTCGGCCTCAACCGCAATGACTTTGATCTGCGGCATCAGCTGTTTGATCAGCACCGCCACGCCGGCCGCGAGACCGCCGCCGCCGACCGGGACAAATACGCGATCGATATGGGCATCCTGCTGCAGCAGCTCCAGCGCCAGCGTCCCCTGCCCGGCAATCACCATCGGATGGTCGAAGGGCGGAACCCAGGTGAACCCCTGCTGCTGCGCCAGTTCGATGGCTTTGGCCTTGGCTTCATCGAAATTCGCGCCGTGCAGCAGCACTTCGCCGCCGAAGCCGCGCACCGCATCAACTTTGATATCCGCGGTGGCGGTTGGCATAACGATGAGCGCCTTCACGCCCAGGCGAGATGCCGAGAAAGCCACGCCCTGCGCATGATTACCCGCCGAAGCGGTAATCACGCCATGCGATTTTTGCTCTTCCGTCAGGCCCGCCATCATCGCGTAGGCTCCGCGCAGCTTAAAGCTGTGCACCGGCTGACGATCTTCACGCTTCACCAGCACAACGTTATCGAGGCGCGACGAGAGCTTTTCCATTTTTTGCAGCGGCGTGATCTGCGCGGCTTCGTATACCGGCGCGCGCAGTACCGCTCTGAGGTATTCCGCCCCCTCGGGGGCGGCGGAGAGGGGTTGAGACTCGGCCATCATTAACCCCCAAGTTTCGATTTATCGCGCACCGCGCCTTTGTCGGCGCTGGTTGCCAGGCTGGCATAGGCGCGAAGGGCAAAGGAAACCTGACGCTCGCGATCTTTCGGCGTCCATGCTTTATCACCGCGCGCTTCCTGAGCTTCGCGGCGCGCCGCAATCTCGGCATCGCTCAGCTGCAGCTGAATGCCGCGGTTCGGGATATCGATAGCAATCATGTCGCCATCTTCAATGATCGCGATATTGCCACCGCTGGCCGCTTCCGGAGAAACGTGACCAATAGAGAGACCCGAGGTACCGCCGGAGAAGCGTCCGTCGGTAATCAGCGCACAGGCTTTACCCAAGCCCATTGATTTCAGGAAGGTCGTCGGGTAGAGCATCTCCTGCATCCCCGGCCCGCCTTTCGGCCCTTCATAGCGGATGACGACTACGTCACCGGCGACCACCTTGCCGCCGAGGATCGCATCCACAGCCGCGTCCTGGCTTTCGTATACCTTCGCCGGGCCGGTAAACTTGAGGATACTGTCGTCAACGCCGGCGGTTTTCACGATACAGCCGTTCTCGGCAAAGTTGCCGTACAGAACCGCCAGACCACCGTCCTTGCTGTAAGCATGTTCCAGCGAGCGGATACAGCCTTCTGCGCGATCGTCATCCAGGGTGTCCCAACGGCAGTTCTGAGAGAAAGCCTGCGTTGTGCGGATACCCGCAGGGCCAGCGCGGAACATCTTCTTAACCGCTTCATCCCGCGTGACGGTGATATCGTACTGCTCCAGCGTCTGCGGCAGGGACAAACCAAGCACGTTTTTCACATCGCGGTTCAGCAGCCCGGCACGATCCAGTTCACCTAAAATACCCAATACGCCGCCCGCGCGATGCACGTCTTCCATATGATATTTCTGCGTACTTGGCGCGACCTTACACAGCTGCGGCACTTTGCGGGAAAGTTTATCGATATCGCTCATGGTGAAGTCGATTTCCGCTTCCTGCGCCGCCGCCAGCAGATGCAGTACGGTATTGGTGGAACCGCCCATGGCGATATCCAGCGTCATGGCGTTTTCAAACGCCGCCTTATTGGCGATATTACGCGGCAGCGCAGAGGCATCGTCCTGCTCGTAATAGCGTTTAGTCAGCTCAACAATACGTGAGCCCGCATTGAGGAACAGCTGTTTACGATCGGCGTGAGTCGCCAGCAGCGAGCCGTTGCCCGGCTGCGACAGGCCCAGCGCTTCGGTCAGGCAGTTCATGGAGTTCGCGGTGAACATTCCCGAACAAGAGCCGCACGTCGGGCAGGCGGAACGCTCAACCTGATTACTCTGATCGTCGGAGACTTTCGGGTCAGCGCCCTGAATCATCGCGTCAACGAGGTCGAGTTTAATGATTTGATCGGACAGTTTGGTTTTCCCGGCTTCCATCGGGCCACCGGAAACAAAAATGACCGGAATATTCAGGCGCAGAGACGCCATTAACATCCCCGGGGTGATTTTGTCGCAGTTGGAGATACAGACCATCGCATCAGCACAGTGGGCGTTAACCATATACTCAACCGAGTCGGCGATCAGTTCGCGGGATGGCAGTGAATAAAGCATACCCCCGTGGCCCATCGCGATCCCATCATCCACCGCAATGGTGTTGAATTCTTTGGCGACGCCGCCAGCGGCCTCGATTTGCTCAGCAACCAGTTTGCCGAGATCGCGCAGGTGAACGTGGCCCGGCACGAACTGGGTGAAAGAGTTCACCACGGCGATAATCGGCTTACCGAAATCATCGTCGGTCATTCCAGTGGCGCGCCACAGCGCGCGGGCACCCGCCATATTACGGCCGTGAGTGGTTGTGGCGGAACGGTACTTAGGCATGCTTTAGTTACTCCCAGTTTCGGTGAAATGGGGCGTTGCGTGTCGCCCCATTTTTTTATGCTTATTGATTAACCTGATCCAACCAGCCCCATTTATCCTCGGTTTCACCGGTGAAGAGGCCAAAGAATGCTTGCTGAATGCGCTTGGTGATCGGGCCGCAGCGGCCTTCACCCACCTGAATACCATCAACGCTGCGTACCGGCGTGATCTCTGCGGCAGTACCGGACATAAACACTTCGTCGGCCAGGTACAGGGACTCGCGGGACAATACCTGCTCGCGGACTTCCAGGCCGAGATCTTTCGCCAGCTTGATGATAGCGTCGCGGGTGATGCCAGGCAGCGCGGAAGAGGTGAACGGCGGGGTAAACAGCACGCCATCCTTCACTTCAAACAGGTTTTCACCGGCGCCTTCAGAGATGTAGCCGTTCACGTCCAGCGCGATACCTTCCTGATAGCCATGGCGACGCGCTTCGCTGCCGACCAGCAGCGAAGAGAGATAGTTACCGCCGGCTTTAGCCGCGGTCGGAATAGTGTTTGGCGCCGCGCGATTCCAGGAAGAAACCATCGCATCGATCCCCTGATCCAGCGCTTCGGCGCCCAGGTAGGCGCCCCACGGGAACGCCGCGATGATCACGTCAGTGTTATAGCCCGGAGGCGGGTTGACGCCCATGCCCACGTCGCCGACGAAGACTAACGGGCGGATATAGGCGCTGGTCAGACTGTTTTTACGAATGACTTCACGGCAGGCTTCCATCAGCTCATCAACGCTCTGAGAAACCGGGAAACGATAGATTTTTGCTGAGTCATGCAAACGCTGCATATGTTCACGGTGACGGAACACCACCGGTCCCTTGTGAGAGTCGTAGCAACGGATGCCTTCAAATACGGAAGTCCCGTAGTGCAGCGCATGGGACATCACGTGAACCTTCGCCTCGCCCCACGGAACCATCTCACCATTGAACCAAATGTAATCAGCTTTTTTCGTCGTCATTGTTCTTCCTTTGCGCTCAGGCGCGAATTTGTTGTGATGTAGGTTGCTGGATCTCGACGCAGGCGACGTCCACCAGTTTGCTTAATTGACTAAACAGTAATTCGACGGGCCGCTGGCTGGCAACGGTCAGTTCAATATTAATATTCCGGGCATCGGCGGCGGTTGCCATATTCATCGCGCAAATCTGGAACCCGCGATGGCGCACGACGCGCAGCACGCGTTCTAACGTTTCTGGATTAGAGCGAGCCTGCAAGGCGACCTGATGTTGCATCATGATAATTTCTCCAGCATTTCTGCATTACTGGCACCGGGCGGCACCAACGGCCAGACGTTCTCAAGTTCGTCGATTGAGACATGAAGCAGGTAAGGCCCCTGGCTCGAAAGCATGGTGTCGAGTGCCGCTTCAACCTGGTCTTTACGGGTGATGTGTTGACCAGGGATGCCGAAGGCGCTGGCCAGAGTAAGGAAATCGGGGTTATCGGTAAGGGTGGTTTCGCTATAACGTTCCTGAAAAAACAGCTGTTGCCATTGTCGAACCATTCCTAAACGCTGGTTGTCCAGTAAGACTATCTTCAGCGGCAGCTGCTTGCGTTTTACGGTGCCCAGCTCCTGCACGTTCATCATGAAGGAGCCGTCACCGGAGATACAGATAACCGTATCGTCTGGACGGGCCACCTGCGCGCCTACCGCTGCGGGCAAGCCGAAACCCATAGTGCCTAATCCGCTGGAAGTGATGAAATTCTCCGGGCGCGTATAGGTCATATGCTGCGCTGACCACATCTGATGCTGGCCCACATCGGTTGTCACGACGCAGTCTGCGGGTTTGCGATCGGAAAGCTGCTTCAGTAGCAGCGGGGCATAGATAGCGTCTCCCGGATGGTCGTAGCGCCAGGCATGCCCAGCGCGCAGCTGCGCATTACGTTGGCACCAGGCGTCGATAGACAGCGGCTGCTGGAGCGCGGGCAGCATCACATTCAAATCGCCGGTCAGGCCGATATGTGCCTGACGGAGCTTGTTCAGTTCAGCCGGATCGATATCCATATGGATAACTTTAGCGTGCGGGGCAAACGTATTCAGCTTGCCGGTGACGCGATCGTCAAAACGGGCGCCTACCGCGATCAGCAGGTCACATTCCTGTACTGCAAGGTTGGCCGCTTTAGTACCGTGCATCCCCAGCATGCCCAGATAGTAGGGATAATCCGCCGCTACCGCACCCAGCCCTTTCAGGGTAGACGTCACGGGCATTTGCGTAACGGCAAGAAATTCGCGCAGCGCCGGTACCGCCTGCGCCATCCCCACGCCGCCGCCAACGTATAACATCGGCTTCTGCGACTGGGTCAGCATCTGCAAAGCGTATTCGATATCCGCATATGGAAAATCAACGTCGTCGGCTACCATGGAAAAATGCGGATCGAGATCGCCCTGAGCCAGCTGGATATCCTTTGGGATATCGACCAGCACGGGACCGGGACGCCCGGAGTTTGCTACGTGGAAAGCTTCGGCAATGATGCGCGGCAGTTCTTCCAGCGACTGCACCAGGAAACTATGCTTGGTGCATGCCAGCGATAAACCGAGGACATCAACTTCCTGGAATGCGTCGGTGCCAATGAACGGGGCCGCAACCTGGCCGGTGATAGCAACAACGGGAACGGAATCAAGCAGCGCGTCGGCGAGGCCGGTGATCAGGTTGGTTGCGCCAGGCCCCGAAGTGGCGATACACACCCCGGTTTTGCCGGTAGCCCTGGCATAGCCAATAGCCGCCATAGCCGCACCCTGTTCATGCCGGCACAGTAGGTGTTCCACGCCGCCGTCATACAATGCATCGTAAACCGGCATAATTGCTCCACCCGGATAGCCAAAAACGGTATCGACTCCCTGTGCTCGCAAAGCATGTACCACCCACCGCGCCCCATTCATAGTTACTTCCCCGTCGTAGATCGAGAGAAACAGAATTTTATGCTACCAGCCATCGTCTGCTCCTCTTTTCTGTTTTTAAGTTATAAAAAAACCCCCGGACCTTTCGGTGCGGGGGTCTTAGTTCGTTAAGGCTTGTTTTTTAAGCCTTTCCTCGTCCAAGTGCAGCCCCGCACGGTGGGATAATAATCACCACCACGCTAATCACGACCAGGCTAATCACTCGTAGAAGGGCTGTCATTTTATGTTCTTTCTGGCTTCATGTTCGAAGGAATACCTAAAGAGGTACCACAGACTTCGCGTTAAACACAAGATTTTTTTATGACCTCATTTCTTACCTTGCTAACCATTTAAGAAAAAACAATTGTTTTTAATGGGAAAAATATGAAATGAAAATATTTCAATTTGTGGCGTACTCCACAGCTCTTTCTCATCTTGTTGCCTGATGACAGCATTTTACGAGCCGGCATCCATCACCAGTGCAAAGCGGAAATTGCCGGAAAATTGGCTGGGAGCAAGCATGCAGAATTTAATATTGCCGAATTACTCAACAGCAAATCCCCGACATAATCCCGGTTCTCAGGAGGTGTTATGTCACTCGCCATTGTTTACACCCGCGCCGCTCTCGGGATCGGTGCCCCGCTTATCACGGTTGAAGTTCATATCAGCAACGGGCTCCCAGGCCTGACAATGGTAGGACTGCCTGAAACAACGGTTAGAGAAGCGCGTGACCGGGTACGTAGTGCGATTATCAACAGCGGTTACGCTTATCCGGCGAAAAAAATCACCATCAATCTGGCCCCGGCCGATCTACCAAAAGAAGGGGGAAGATATGATTTACCTATCGCTCTCGCGCTTCTGGTGGCCTCAGAGCAGCTAAAGGCCCCCAGGCTAAATCAATATGAGTTTGTCGGCGAGCTGGCGCTTACAGGCGCTCTGCGTGGCGTTCCTGGGGCCATATCCAGCGCCATGGAAGCCATAAAAGCGGGGCGGAAGATTGTTATCTCTAATGAGAATTCTCCAGAGGTGGGGTTAATCGGCGGCAGTGACTGCCTTATCGCCACCGATCTCCAGGAAGTCTGCGCTTTTCTCGAAGGTCGACATACCCTGGCTAACCCCCTTCCAGAAGGGGAATATTCGGATGAAACATCGGTTGATCTGCGTGATGTTATTGGCCAGCGGCAGGGGAAACGAGCGCTGGAAATCATCGCTGCAGGTGGTCACAACCTGCTGATGATAGGCCCGCCCGGCACAGGAAAAACGATGCTCGCCAGTCGATTACCGGGACTACTGCCGCCGCTGAGTAATCAGGAAGCGCTGGAAAGCGCGGCAATACTTAGCCTGGTCGATTCCAGGCATGCCATGAAAAATTGGCGCCGCAGGCCCTTTCGTGCCCCGCATCATAGCGCCTCCCTGGCGGCCATGGTGGGCGGAGGCTCAATTCCGGCACCGGGAGAGATCTCCCTTGCCCATAACGGAGTCCTGTTCCTGGATGAGCTGCCTGAATTCGAACGCAGGGTGCTGGATGCGTTACGCGAACCCATTGAGTCAGGGGTTATCCATATCTCACGCACGCGCGCCAAAATCGATTATCCAGCCCGTTTCCAGCTTATTGCAGCGATGAATCCCAGCCCGACAGGACACTATCAGGGCCAGCATAATCGCGCTTCACCGGAACAGACGCTACGCTACCTGGGTCGTTTATCCGGCCCGTTTCTTGACCGATTCGATCTCTCCCTGGAGATCCCGCTTCCGCCGCCGGGGGTGCTCAGCCAGGGAACAAACGAAGAGGAAAGTAGCGCCTGCGTACGCCAACGTGTTCTGGCCGCACGCGAAAGGCAGCTATCGCGGCAGAAAAAACTTAACGCGCATCTGGGAAATGATGAGATGAAAATCTGCTGCCGGCTTCATAAAGATGACGCTGTCTGGCTGGAGCAGACGCTAATACAGCTCGGTCTTTCAATCCGCGCCTGGCAGCGCCTGATTAAAGTTTCCCGAACTATTGCCGATATTGAGGCAGTCGAACGCATCGAACGTCATCATTTGCAGGAGGCTCTCGGCTATCGGGCAATAGACAGAATGTTGAGCCATCTACAAAAAATGATGGCGTAAAAAAAGGGCTTACGCCCTTTTTCTTAATCATCGCTTTCTGTGTAATCTTCCGTACCTTCCACCTGCGGCTTGCCGCCGGACAGGGTATGGAAACGCTTCGGACGCTTAATGCGCGCCATGTACTTAATCCAGACGCGTTCTGCTTCCGTTGCGGGCTCACGTTCACCACGGCATACCGAAACAAACTGTTTTTCATCGTCGGTGACAGGCTCGCGTTTACCTAGTTCGAGTTCATTAAAGGCATAACCATGACGTTCCAGCAGTTGCGCCTCTTTGATGGTGAAATCTCCATGACGGGAAAACCCGCGCGGATAATTTTTATTGTCGAAAAAACGATTAGTTGTCGTAAAGCTTTCCGCCATCCTACACGCTCCTGATTCTTTGGCCGAGCTAATTATGGCGCGGAGTATTAGTTACGCTTGACAGAGCGTCAAACAAAACATTTAAATCATCACGACAAATAATTTTGCGGAGAAGAGTGTGGATACGGAATTGCTCAAGACTTTCCTTGAGGTGAGCAGAACTCGCCACTTTGGCCGAGCCGCAGAGGCGCTTTATCTGACGCAGTCAGCAGTTAGCTTTCGTATTCGTCAGCTGGAGAACCAGCTGGGGGTAAATCTTTTTACCCGTCATCGTAATAATATCCGTCTGACCTCAGCCGGAGAGAAACTGCTACCCTACGCCGAAACCCTGATGAATACCTGGCAAGCTGCGCGCAAGGAGGTCGCGAATTCTTCCCGCCATAATGAATTTTCGATCGGTGCCAGCGCTTCTCTGTGGGAATGCCTGCTTAATGGATGGCTGGGAAAGCTCTATACAGAGCCCTATAACCTACAGTTTGAGGCGCGGATTGCGCAGCGGCAATCGCTGGTCAAACAGCTGCACGAACGTCAGCTTGATCTCCTGATCACGACAGAATCGCCGAAGATGGATGAACTAAGCAGCCAGTTGCTGGGTAATTTTACCCTGGCGCTTTATTGTGCCTCTCCGGCTAAATACACAAATGAATTGAATTATTTACGCCTGGAATGGGGGCCCGATTTCCAACAAAACGAAGCGGGATTGATCGGAAATGATGATATTCCTCTGCTGACCACCAGTTCTGCCGAGTTAGCTTACCAACAGCTCAGCGCGCTTAAGGGCTGTACATGGCTGCCCGTGCTCTGGGCACAGGGGAAAAATAATCTGCATACGGTGACCGACAGTGCGACGCTTTCAAGGCCTCTCTATGCGATTTGGCTACAGAACAGCGATAAACAAGCGCAGATTCGGGAGATCCTGAAGCACAATATATTGGGATAAACGCACTCCTCCAGGGATGGAGGACGATCGGCGGGAAATTTAAAGCAAAAAAAATCCTTTGCCTGAGCAAAGGATTATATATGGCAGGGGCGGAGAGACTCGAACTCGCGACACCCGGTTTTGGAGACCGGTGCTCTACCAACTGAGCTACGCCCCTAAAGTTTCTTATCATTAAGCCTGCTTAATCAGCAGGCTTAATTTTTTAATAAGTGGCGGAACGGACGGGACTCGAACCCGCGACCCCCTGCGTGACAGGCAGGTAT
>NZ_JBEAID010000029.1:0-96255 GCF_040064585.1 Klebsiella sp. CN_Kp113
CGATGGCGGCCAGGGTGTCAAACAAGGTGGGTCTGGAGTCGGACGCGCAGAACTTTCTGCTGATGCACGCGATGGGCCCGAACGTGGCGGGGGTGATTGGCTCGGCGATTGCCGCCGGGGTGATGCTCAAGTACGTGCTGGCGATGTAAATCGTTACCTTTCCCGGAGGCGGCGCGCTGCGCCTGTTCGGGCTACCGGATCGCAGACGGCTGTAAACCTGTAGCCCGGGTAAGGCGTCAGCCGCGACCCGGGGATTATCCCGGAGGCGGCGCTTAACGCGCCTTGTCCGGGCTACCAGACTGCACGGACCCGTAGCCCGGTCAGCGCAGCGCCACCGGGAGATTTCCTATAAGGAGGCTTTGATGAATGAAACCATAACATTACGCCCCGAAAGCAGGGCATCGATATCGACAAAGGGTGTGGTCGTGGATGACATGCTGGCGTCGCTCAACGAGCTCGAGCAACTGCATCCGGCGCTGAATCTGCTGGCGCATCCATCAATCGGTCAGGGGAGTCATGATTTCTTTTTCCAGTGTTATGACGCTGGCGTACAGCATGCGCAAGCGGGAGTCGCTGAAACGGTATCAGCGCTGCCTGATTCGCTGTCACATGAGCAGCAAAGATGCGCGCTGCTGTGTGCCGCAGCGGGTCGCCTGAACGCCCTGGGCCAGCCGCTGACGCACAATCGTCTATGCGATCTGGCCGGTCAGTATTGCGCCAGCGTGGCGGATGCTGATGCCGAAACCCGCAGCGGTTTTTATACCGTACGCAGCATATCGCTGCCGGTTTACCGGCGGCTGCTGCGGGATAAGCATCCTTCTGGCATCTGTCTGCAGCAGGCGCTGCTGCACCTGCTGGCCTGGAAGAGCGATTCCCCCTGGGCCCGGCAGCAGGCTCAACGGTTGCTCTGGCAGGGCGGCGTTCTGGGGGATAAAGGCGAGTTTGCGCTCATGACGCTGGATGACGAGCTGCGGGAGCGCCAGTTTGCGTGGCCTGACCTGCGGTCGCTGCTGGCCATAACCGGGTTTCTGGCGACATTCCCGGCCGGGCCGCTATTTGCTGATTGAAAGGTGCTCCCCCTGCGGGGGAGCCTGTTAATTGGTTGCCGGATATTCCTGTACGGCGATATGCAGCGTGATTTTTTTATCGTCGCGCATAATCACCACCGGAATTTCCGAACCCGGACGAATCTCTGCGACCTGATCCATGGTTTCGAGGGCGGAAACGGCGGGCTTGTCGTTAACGGAAATAATCACGTCGTTGGCGCGGATACCCGCCTGGGCGGCCGGGCCTTCCGGCGCTACATCATTCACCACAATCCCCTGCAGCTGATCGATACCGCCGCCGCCCTGCGCATGCATCGGCGCAATTTCGCGGCCGCTGATCCCTATATAGCCGCGAATCACGCGGCCATCGCGGATCAGCTTATCCATAATCTTGGTTGCCAGCTGGAAGGGGATCGCAAAGCCGATGCCCTCCGGCGTTTCGCCGTCGTTGCTTTTATCAAATGACAGGGTGTTGATACCCATAAGCTCGCCCAGCGAGTTCACCAGCGCGCCGCCTGAGTTACCGTGGTTGATCGACGCGTCGGTCTGCAGGAAGTTCTGGCGCCCGGTGGGGTTCAGGCCGATACGGCCGGTGGCGCTGATAATGCCCTGGGTAATGGTTTGCCCGAGGTTGTACGGGTTGCCAATCGCCAGCACGACGTCACCGATATGCGGCACGCGTTTCGGATTAATCGGAATGACCGGCAGGCCGCCGCTGGCGTTGATTTTTAATACCGCCAGATCGGTGAGGGTATCGGAGCCGACCAGCAGTGCTTCAAAGACCCGTCCATCCTGCAGAGCAACAATAATCTGGTCGGCATCGTTGATAACGTGCTTATTGGTCAGGATATAGCCGCGCTGATCCATGATCACGCCGGAACCGAGCGTTAGCTGGTTATGGCTGGTGCTGTTGAGGGCGCGGTTATAGACGTTCACGACCGCTGGGGCGGCGCGGCGAACGGCGGAATTATAGCTGGCGGGGGATTCATCCGCGCTATCGTACTGCGTGGTCGGCGAAAGCTGCCACTGGCGCAGCGAAGGCATAACGGCCAGCAGCAGGCCGCCGACAATCAAACCGATAAGTATCGAACGTAAAAACTTTCCAGGCATGATGCAGATATCGTTGATGGATAGACAGGCGCAGCATAACACGTCTTGTCCGGACATCGCACTGCACGCGATGCCCGGAAGGCGAGTTAACGCAGCAGCAGATAGATGCTTTCGCTGCCGCGAATGACGTTCAGCGCAATCACCGTCGGTTTGCTTTCGAGCACTTTGCGCAGTTCGGCAATGGAGCGCACGCGCTCGCGGTTGAGGCCAATAATGATATCGTCTTTATGCAGGCCCGCCTGCGCGGCCGGGCTGCCTTTATCGACATTATCAATGACGATGCCTTTGGTTCCGTCTTTCATCTGACCGTCGCTTAACGATGCGCCCTGCAGGGCCGGTGCGATAAGCTCGGCGCTGGCGGAAGAAGAGGTGCTCTTGTCCAGAGTGACTTCCACTTCAACGGGTTTTCCTTCGCGCAAGAGTCCTAGCTTCACTTTGGTGCCCGGCTCGGTCGTGGCGATGCGTGAACGCAGTTCGGCGAAGCTGTTGAGCGGTTTGCCGTTGAGGCTGACGATAACGTCACCAGATTTAATTCCCGCTTTGGCCGATCCGGAGTTTGGCAGCACCTCGCTGACGAACGCGCCGCGCTGGACGTCAAGGTTCATCGCTTTGGCGATATCCGCGCTCATTTCCATACCTTTAATACCCAGCAGGCCGCGTTTGATTTCACCAAACTGAATAAGCTGCTGGGAGAGGATTTTCGCCATATTGCTGGGGATCGCGAAGCCAATGCCGACGCTGCCGCCGCCCGGGGCCAGAATAGCGGTATTGATACCAATCAGCTCGCCGTTGAGGTTCAGCAGCGCGCCGCCGGAGTTGCCGCGGTTGATTGAGGCATCAGTCTGGATAAAGTTCTCCAGCCCCTCAAGGTTCAGGCCGCTGCGGCCAAGGGCTGAAATAATCCCTGAAGTGGCGGTCTGGCCCAGGCCAAACGGGTTACCGACGGCGACGGCGAAGTCGCCCACCCGCAGTTTATCGGAGTCGGCGATCGCGATTTGCGTCAGGTTGCTGGGTTTTTGCAGCTGCAGCAGGGCGATATCGCTCTGCTCGTCGCTGCCGACCAGTTTGGCATCGAACTCACGCCCGTCGTTGAGCTGGACGCTGATTTTCTGGGCCTGATTAATGACGTGATTATTGGTCAGCACGTAGCCTTTTGCAGCGTCAATAATGACCCCTGAGCCCAGGCCTTCAAAAGGCTGCGCCTGCTCTTGCGGCGCGTTGTCGCCAAAGTACTTCTTCAGCTCTTCCGGCATATTTTGCGCGGGTGACGCGGTACCCTCAACCTGTACGCTCACCACCGCCGGCAACACTTTCTCCAGCATCGGCGCGAGGCTTGGCAACGCGCCCTGACCGGGAACCTGTGTCGGTAAAGACGCTGCTGCCGGAGGTAAGGCGGACAACGACAACCCAATGCTTAACGCTAACGCACTCAACAGCAAAGTCGGTTTATTCATTAGTTGCTGGCTCTCGTAACCTAAGGTGTATGGTAAACGTCCCGAATGGCCTGATGTTATTGAATTTTCGACCCGGTAACAACGTGGGCAATCGTTAAATTGTAGCTGGGATGGAAGGTGGAAACGGGCGCAGAGGGTGCGCCCGGAAAATATTTTTACTGTCGTTGCCGGTTTAGTCGCGCTTTACGCCGCCGCGCAGCAGACCGGATGCGCCTTCAGAGTAGTCGCGCGGCATCTGGACCGGGGCCTGATCGTTGCCCGCTTCGGACTCTTCCAGACGATTGCGGAACGGGTTGGCGTCCGCCATGCTGTCCGGCAGCAGGTTGTTGGAGCTTTTCGCCATATGCTGATACAGCTGGCGGTAATCATGCGCCATGTTATCCAGCAGCTCTGCGCTCCGGGCAAAATGGCTCACCAGCTCTTCGCGGTACTCTTCCAGCTCTGCTTTATTCTTTTCCAGTTCGAACTGCAGCGCCTGCTGTTGGCGTAATTTGCGATTGCCAAAACGCATCGCGACGGCGCCGATAATGATGCCGACAACTAGCCCAATTAGCGCGTATTCCCAGGTCATGAACATCTCCCGTTGTTTTGTGGTTCCGTAGGGTGGCTGTGAGGCTCTCCGCCTGCGCCCGATAGTGCCACTATAACCGCTAATTCCACAGAAGTGGAATCCTGGCGTATCATCACGTAGTGTAGAGCGGCCTTTTTTTCGTCAATCGTGAGCTACGGCATTACGGTTTTCAAGGAATAACAATTAGATCATGCAAAGCCTGTCCCCAACATCGCGTTACCTTTCCTCTCTCAAGGAGGGGAGCCATCAACCTGACGACGTCCAGCGAGAAGCGGTCAGCCGCCTCGATACGATTTATCAAGAACTGCAGAATAAACCTTCGGTCGCGCCGCAAACCGGCGGCGGTCTGCGGGCCAAATTCGGCAAACTGCTGGGCAAGCGCGAACCCGTTGCCGAAACGGCTGCCGTTCGCGGCCTCTACATGTGGGGCGGCGTCGGCAGAGGAAAAACCTGGTTGATGGATCTGTTCTATCAAAGTTTGCCGGGAGAACGTAAACAACGTCTGCACTTTCATCGCTTTATGCTGCGGGTTCATGAAGAGTTAACGTCGCTGCAGGGGCACAGCGATCCGCTGGAAATCGTCGCGGATCGCTTTAAAGCTGAAACCGATGTGCTCTGCTTCGATGAGTTTTTCGTTTCTGATATTACCGATGCAATGCTGCTGGGCGGCCTGATGAAAGCGCTGTTTGCCCGCGGCATAACCCTGGTGGCGACGTCGAATATTCCGCCTGACGAGCTGTACCGCAACGGCCTTCAGCGCGCTCGTTTCCTGCCCGCCATCGACGCCATTAAACAGCATTGCGATGTGATGAATGTCGACGCCGGTATTGATTACCGCCTGCGCACGCTAACCCAGGCGCATTTGTGGCTGTCGCCGCTGAACGCTGAGACGCAGCAGCAGATGGATAAACTGTGGCTGGCGCTGGCGGGGACGAAGCGCGAGCAGATGCCAACGCTGGAGATCAACCATCGCCCGCTGCCGACGCTGGGCGTTGAGAACCAGACGCTGGCGGCTTCCTTCGCCACGCTGTGCGTGGATGCGCGTAGCCAGCACGACTATATTGCGCTCTCGCGTCTGTTTCATACCGTGATGCTCTTTGATGTGCCGGTGATGACCGGACTGATGGAGAGCGAGGCGCGGCGCTTTATCGCCCTGGTCGATGAGTTCTATGAGCGCCACGTCAAGCTGGTGGTCAGCGCGGCGGTACCGCTGTATGAGATCTATCAGGGCGAGAGATTAAAATTCGAGTTCCAGCGCTGTTTATCGCGCCTGCAGGAGATGCAGAGCGAGGAGTATCTGAAGCGGGAACACCTGGCGGGGTAAAACCGGGGACAAATCACATAAAGGGGTCGATCTTTGACCCCGACTTCTCTATAATCTTGCGACCCCACGTTACGAGAAGGTTTTTTTCCCAAAACTTTCTATGTGCCGGCATAGGCTATTCGAAGGGGTAGGTTTGCTGGACAATGTCGTGTGAACCTCAACTGACTAAACGTTTGGGTGTTCACCAACGTGTAACTTATTTATTTGGGTAAGCTTTTAATGAAAACTTTTACAGCTAAACCAGAAACCGTAAAACGCGACTGGTATGTTGTTGACGCGACCGGTAAAACTCTGGGCCGTCTGGCTTCCGAACTGGCTCTGCGCCTGCGCGGCAAGCATAAAGCGGAATACACTCCGCACGTTGATACCGGTGATTACATCATCGTTCTGAACGCAGAAAAAGTTGCTGTAACCGGCAACAAGCGCGAAGACAAAATGTACTACCACCACACCGGCCACATCGGTGGTATCAAAGAAGCGACCTTTGAAGAGATGATTGCCCGCCGTCCTGAGCGTGTGATTGAAATCGCGGTTAAAGGCATGCTGCCAAAAGGCCCGCTGGGTCGTGCTATGTACCGTAAGCTGAAAGTTTACGCGGGTAACGAGCACAACCACGCGGCACAGCAACCGCAAGTTCTTGACATCTAATCGGGATTATAGGCAATGGCTGAAAATCAATACTACGGCACCGGTCGCCGCAAAAGTTCCGCAGCTCGCGTTTTCATCAAACCGGGCAACGGTAAAATCGTTATCAACCAGCGTTCTCTGGAACAGTACTTCGGTCGTGAAACTGCCCGCATGGTAGTTCGTCAGCCGCTGGAACTGGTCGACATGGTTGAGAAATTAGATCTGTACATCACCGTTAAAGGTGGTGGTATCTCTGGTCAGGCTGGTGCGATCCGTCACGGTATCACCCGCGCTCTGATGGAGTACGATGAGTCCCTGCGTGGCGAACTGCGTAAAGCTGGCTTCGTTACTCGTGATGCTCGTCAGGTTGAACGTAAGAAAGTCGGCCTGCGTAAAGCACGTCGTCGTCCGCAGTTCTCCAAACGTTAATTGTTTTCTGCTCACGCAGAACAATTTGCGAAAAAACCCGCTTCGGCGGGTTTTTTTATGGATAAATTTGCCATTTTCCCTCTACAAACGCCCCATTATTACCACTTTTTCAGCATTTCCAGAATCCCCTCACCACAACGTCTTCAAAATCTGGTAAACTATCATCCAATTTTCTGCCCAAATGCAGGTGATTGTTCATTTTTTGTTTGGATGACGAACGAAATGAAGTCACGCAAATGGGGTTTTTACATCTGGCTGGCCATGCGTGGTCGGCAGCAGTACAAAAATTCTGAATATACCTGGAGGTTTTCATGGCTGTCGCTGCCAACAAACGTTCGGTAATGACGCTGTTTTCTGGTCCTACTGACATCTATAGCCATCAGGTCCGCATCGTGCTGGCCGAAAAAGGTGTTAGTTTTGAGATAGAGCACGTGGAGAAGGACAACCCGCCTCAGGATCTGATTGACCTCAACCCGAATCAAAGCGTACCGACGCTTGTGGATCGTGAGCTCACTCTGTGGGAATCTCGCATCATTATGGAATACCTGGATGAGCGTTTCCCGCATCCGCCGCTAATGCCGGTTTATCCGGTGGCGCGTGGGGAAAGCCGTCTGTACATGCACCGTATCGAAAAGGACTGGTATTCGTTGATGAATACCATTCAGACCGGTACCGCTGCGCAGGCTGATACTGCGCGTAAGCAGCTGCGTGAAGAACTGCAGGCGATTGCGCCAGTATTCACCCAGAAGCCCTACTTCCTGAGCGATGAGTTCAGCCTGGTAGACTGCTATCTGGCACCGCTGCTGTGGCGTCTGCCGGTTCTCGGCGTAGAGCTGGTCGGTGCTGGCGCGAAAGAGCTTAAAGGCTATATGACTCGCGTGTTTGAGCGCGACTCTTTCCTCGCTTCTTTAACTGAAGCCGAACGTGAAATGCGTCTCGGTCGGGGCTAAATGATGGATGTATCACAGCTGACGCCGCGTCGCCCGTACCTGTTACGAGCGTTCTATGAGTGGCTGCTGGATAACCAGCTGACTCCGCATCTGGTCGTTGACGTCACTCTGCCGGGCGTAATGGTCCCGATGGAGTACGCTCGCGATGGGCAAATTGTTCTCAATATTGCCCCACGTGCTGTTGGTAACCTCGAGCTGGCCAACGACGAAGTGCGTTTTAACGCGCGCTTTGGTGGCGTGCCGCGCAATGTCTCCGTGCCGATGGCGGCCGTGCTGGCGGTTTACGCGCGCGAGAATGGTGCGGGAACCATGTTCGAACCAGAAGCGGCTTATGATGAAGATGTCACTAGCCTGAACGATGACGAAGAGCTGCCTGACAGCGAAACGGTCATGTCGGTGATCGATGGCGATAAGCCGGATAATCACGACGACGATCCCGACGATACGCCGCCTCCTCGCGGCGGCCGTCCGGCGCTGCGCGTCGTTAAATAATGTTTATCAGGCCCTTCGGGGCCTGTTTTACTTTCTACCATTCACCGTGATTGCCGTAAAGCATCCCCGCTTTAATTCTCTATTTCATACTCTCCGATGCGGGTACGTGGCGTTGATTTCAAACTCCGCTAATAAACCTCATATTTCTACTACACTCCGTGTAGGGCTCCTGGGTTGATTGTATTCCCTTTCCACCCCCTTTTAAGTGTATATCCGCTATCTGGTACGTCTTTAATTAAGCTATTAAGCTGGGTTGCCGATGAGCGAAAGAGCTTGCTGAGTCTGTAATACATCAGGGGGTGGCTGAAATTATAATATAGTGCGAGAAATTTATGTGAATTTATTGAATTCATATAATTAATATTCTAGTGTTTGATATTAACTTATTTTCCTTGTAAATGACTGTTCGGAATAATGGTGTTTTATTGCCGCTCTGGGGATAAAATATATCAATATTATTTTTATCGTTTATGGCGGTTTTATAATTAAAGTCAATGAATATTCATGTTAAGGCGCAAAAATCGTTGAGTTTTTGCTACGATTCATTGTTTTTTTTGTTTTTATTTACGTGAATTTCAGAAGGGTATTTATATGGCTTAATTATTAATTAAGTTTTTCTACATTTAAAGTTAATTTTTCTAAGTGTATTTTATTGTACCCCTTCATGTATTGTTCGTTTCGTATTTAATACGCATGCTTTCATTTAAAATGCGTTTATTAGATATATAAACATATTATACGTTAAGGATTGACTCATGAAAAAAACACTTCTGGCTGCCATTCTGGCAATGAGCGCGACTTCTGCTATTGCTGCTAACCCCTCCGCAGTATTAAAAGTAAAAGGTACTTTGACTAATGCTGCATGTACCCCAACTTTGAGTAATGGTGGTGTGGTTGATTATGGCATTATTAACTTGGGTATGCTTTCTGCTACTCAAGTTAATCAGCTGGGGCAGAAAGATATCGATTTAACTATTAATTGTACTTCACCAACCAAAGTATCATGGAACCTGGTTGATGAGCGCAGCAGTTCTAACGCAAATCTTGTCGTTGAAAACGCGACCTTTAATGGAATTTCTCTTCAAAGTATCGATCAGACTTACGGAGTTGGTAAGGCTGGCGAGGTAAATATTGGTTCATATTCTCTTTTTATAAAAAATAATAGCGTAACAGCAGACGGGAATAACGTTGACAATATCATTGTCGATTATTATGATTTAGGTGGAACTTGGAGGAATAATACTAATGGTACCACGGTAGGTAGCTCCTATCGCGATATTACTGTTGCGAATACCGGTTCTGTAGAACCGCTGGCATTCAAAACCGCCACTTTCCCAATGGCAACCTCTCTGGCAATTCAAAACACCAGCACGCTGGCTATTACTGACGATACCCCTCTGGATGGCCAACTTACCATCAGCCTGCGTTATCTGTAATTTTTAATATCATAAATTAATAATTAATAGGGGAAGTGTTTTGGCTATCCCCTATATAGAACGACCAGATTAACACGGAGTGTTAATGCTTAAGAAGGATTTTATTATGAGTTTATTTAATTCTTCAGCTATCAGATTGTGTATTGTCTCTGCATTTTGTCTGACCGCGCATTCAGTTTTTGCGGAAGGTATGGTGCCGGAGACAAGTTTACTGGTGATTGATGAAGCTACCCATAGTGGTACAATGAATGTTAAAAACACGGATGCGCATCCTGCATTACTGTATACCGCTATTATCGATTTACCAGATGAAAGTGAAGATATAAAAATAATGCCTACACAGCCTGTCATCCGCGTCGAACCTGGGCAAACACAACAAATTCGGTTTATTCTGCAGAATAACACACCACTGGAAGTGGAGCATTTTAAACGCGTAACGTTTGAAGGTATTCCGCCTAAAAATAATGATAAAAGAATTAAAATTGGTTTTAATATTCGCCAGGATTTGCCAGTTCTTATTCGCCCTGCTAACCTGGCTGTTGTTACTGATGCATGGAAGTATCTTCAATGGTCAGCAAAAGGAAATGAAGGGAAAGTCGTTAATCCAAGTAAATATGTTGTGCGGTTGGCTCGTGATATGATTTTTCTTCCTTCGGAAGCAACGGGGTATATTAATAAAAGCTATATTTTGCCCGGGGAAACATTAAAGATAACTATTTCAAAAAATATCGTTAGTGACAATAAAGTTAAATTTTTCCCTGCCAGTCGGTATGGTGTTGAAGTTCCAAGTTTTATTACGGAATTAAATGAAAGATAAGAAATATCTATGCATAAACAACGCCATTTTTCTTCCTGCAACTACGTATCTTTATGTTGTACCTTATCGCTGACTATATTTTTTTCTGCTGTTCTACAAGCCGAAGAGGTTACTTTTGACTCCGAAATGATTCACTCACGTGGGTTGAATATCAACCTTAACCGCTACTTTGCCCTGGCTCCACGTTTTCTTCCCGGTACACATTCAGTGCAGGTGAAAATTAATAATAGGGATAAAGGAACCGTGGCGGCGCGTTTTGGTGAGGATGGTACGCTTTGCATTGATAATGATTTTATTGAATTTGCCGGGTTAATGCCGGTTCCGTTGAAAAAAGATGAAGAGTGTCATGACATAGTTAATGATTATGCACAGGCAGTGGTTAAAGCCCTACCGGGTCAGGAAGCGGTAGAGCTGTTCCTACCGGCAGAAGCGTTGAACGACTTAAATGGCGACATTAAGAGTTTTCAGCGCGGCGGGATCGCCGGGTCGCTTAACTATAATCTGTTCAGTACACGCAGCGAATATGATGGTAGTGATGCCAGTCTCTACTCACAGGCCAGTCTGGAAGGTGGCCTGAATGCTGCTAGCTGGTCGTTGCGTAGCCGCTATATCCTCACCGACGATAATGGCATTAAAAATGCTGAAAGTATTTATACCTACGCCGAGCATGTTTTCGACATAATGAAGATGACAATGCAGCTCGGGGAGATTAATGCCAGATCGTACGTATTGAGTGGGGCGCCGATCCTTGGTGTTCAGTTGACGCCTACACGCGCTTTGCAAAGCCGCGGGAGTGGTATCAGTATTTCAGGGATTGCACGTAATGCCCAGGCTCGCGTTGAAGTACGCCAGAGCGGGCTGCTGATCTATAACACACTGGTGCCAGCCGGACCATTCACGATTGAGGATATGCCAGAGGTCCGTAGTAATGTGGATCTTGAGGTTACCGTTGTTGAATCCGATGGCTCAACCAGTCGCTTTATTGTTCCTGCCGCCTCCGTAAGGCGTTCATCGTTTTCTCGTCCCCAGGGAGTGTCTGTTTCAGTTGGTCAGGTGAACAAGATTAAGGGCGATCATGAAAATCCTTGGGTGTTTAACCTTTCTAACGACTGGCGTGTATTACAGCAACTGAATCTACTGTTCTCTGGCGCAATGGCGGAAAAGTATATTGCCTCGGGTGTTCAGACTGAATACTTACCAGCGGATAACTGGAGTGTATCCACCGGTGTCGCTGCAAGTCAGAAAAAGTATGGTGAGAAAAAAAATGGCGTGAAAACTGAGCTACAGACCTCGGTCAAGCTGGCGGAAACCCTGCGTTTATCCACAAGTGCAGCACATTTTAGCGACGGCTATCGTGAACTGACGGATGCTCTGAGTGATGATTTCCAGCCCTATACCAGTACATACTCGACTAGCCTGGCCTGGTCTACGTCGCTGGCCGGTACGGTCAGCGCAGGTTTTAACTACAGTAAAGGAAGCAGTGATTCGCGTAATTTGTTTTTCTTCTGGGGAAAAACCTTTAAATATGCCTCTCTTTCAGTGAATTGGCAGAGAGCGATAGGGAGCCAGAATGATGACACGTTCTACGTTAATCTAAGTATTCCGCTCGGTGGTCCGCAGAGTGTTAGCACTTATATGCGTAAACAAGGGAAAGATACTAGCTACGGTGTGCAGAATTCCGGTTCCTTGTCGCAGAATATGAATTACTACATCTCCGCTGACCGTGATAATAAAGGAAGTGAAAATAGCCTTAACGGCAGTTTGAATAGCAATCTGCATTATACGCAATTAGGCATTGGCGGCGGGCGCGTGGGTTCCCGCCACCGTAATTATAATGCCACGCTCTCAGGTGGGGTTGCGGCGCATAAAAGCGGCGTCACCTTCACGCCTTATACCATTCGGAATACGTTTGCCATTGCAAAACTGAGTGAATCGAAAGCTGGCGTTGAAATCAGTACTCCACAGGGGACGGTCTGGACCGATTATTGGGGGCAGGCTGTTATCCCTGGGCTGAATGAGTGGCGTAATTCGCGCATTGAAATTGATGCGAACAAGCTGCCTGCGAGTATGACGCTGGCAAATGGAACAAAGTATGTGGCAGCTGCGCATGCTTCGGTGAGCGAAGTCGGTTTTAAAGTCCTGAATAACCGTCGGGTGATGATCCGCGTTAAGCGTGCGGATAACAGGGCGCTGGATAAGGGATTATCCATCGTTGATGAGAAAGGCAATTATATTGTCACCAGCGTGGATGACGGGCATGTTTTCCTTAATGAGGCTGAGCAGGTTTCGGCACTGTATGTCATGGACGACGATAATAACCGACTGTGCAAGATTGATTACATCTTAAGCGACAAGAGGGATGAAGACGCATTTTACGAAGAGGTGGACGGCGTATGTCGATGAATCAGTGGATAGGGATGCTGTTATCTGCGGGAATGCTGCTGTCAGGCACCGTTCGTGCCGAAGAGTGCCAGATTACGCTCTCCCGGACAAAAATTGATTATAACCAGATACGCCGTGATGATATTGTTTCTACTACCCAGAATTGGCACAAACTGTCTGAGTGGGAAGTGAATGTGAATGTTTCCTGTTCTGAAATGCATCAGATGGCGGTGCTGGTTCAGGGTGCTGCTGGCGAGAAAGGTCGCTTTTTGTTTGGCGCTCGCGGTGGGGTTGGGCTTAAGGTTGAAAATATTACCGTTGATGGCAAGTCCTACAGCGCTGGAAAAACAGCGGACCAGCTGAACTTTACGCCGGAGAGCGGGACAACATCTCCTCTGTATGTGCGTAACAATGAGGCGGTGATCGCCGTAGAAAATAATGTCGTGCCGCAAGGGAAGCAGATGAGTTTTCGCGTGCTGCTGTTCCCCGTGCTCAACGAGAGTATGTTCAGTGGAAATACCGATAACACAACAATGGAAGCGGATATCGCCTGGCGACTGCTCATCAAATAGCACTTAGCTAAACGCCGGACGATTTTCTCATCCGGCGTTTTGTTTTTTACACTTCCAGGTAGTTCAGGATGCCGTCAGCCGCCTTACGGCCTTCGGCAATCGCGGTGACCACCAGGTCAGAGCCGCGAACGATATCGCCACCGGCGAAGATTTTCGGGTTGCTGGTCTGGAAGGCGTTGTCGCTACCTTCCGGCGCAATCACGCGGCCCTGAGAATCGAGCTCGACGCTGTGCTTCGCCAGCCATTCCATGCTGTGTGGACGGAAACCAAATGCCATCACCACGGCATCGGCGGGCACCACATGCTCAGAACCGGCCACGATTTCCGCGCGGCGGCGGCCTTTTGCATCCGGCTGGCCCATCTCCGTACGCGCCATCTTCACGCCGCAGACTTTACCGTTGGCATTCACTTCAATGCCCAGCGGCTGAACGTTGAACTGGAATTCCACGCCTTCTTCACGCGCGTTTTTCACTTCGCGCTTCGATCCCGGCATGTTCTCCTCATCACGGCGATAGGCGCAGATGACGTGGGTGGCGTTCTGGCGGATCGAGGTACGCACGCAGTCCATTGCGGTGTCGCCACCGCCGAGAACCACGACGCGCTTGCCTTCCATGCTAACGTACGGTTCATCCGCCGTTTCACCAAAGCCCATGATCTGTTTGGTATTGGCGATGAGGAACGGCAGCGCATCAAAGACCCCGCTGGCGTCTTCGTTTTCCAGCCCGCCGCGCATAGACTGATAGGTTCCGACGCCGAGGAACACCGCATCGTAATCTTTCAGCAGATCGTCGAGCTGTACATCGCGGCCCACTTCGATATTCAGTTTGAACTCGATGCCCATACCGGTAAAGATCTCGCGACGACGGGTCATCACCTCTTTCTCCAGCTTAAAGGCCGGAATACCAAAGGTCAGCAGGCCGCCGATCTCCGGATGGCGATCGAAGACCACCGCCTTCACGCCGTTACGGGTCAATACGTCGGCGCACGCCAGGCCCGCCGGGCCCGCGCCGATGATGGCGACGGTTTTACCGGTTTGTTTTACGCCGCTAAGGTCAGGACGCCAGCCCATTTCGAACGCTTTATCGTTGATATAGCGCTCAATGTTACCGATGGTTACCGCGCCGAACTCATCGTTCAGCGTGCAGGAACCTTCGCACAGGCGGTCCTGCGGGCAAACGCGCCCGCACACTTCCGGTAGGGTATTGGTCTGATGCGACAGCTCCGCCGCTTCAAAAATACGCCCTTCGTTGGCCAGCTTCAGCCAGTTCGGGATGTAGTTATGAACCGGGCACTTCCATTCGCAGTACGGGTTGCCGCAGGACAGACAGCGGTCTGCCTGCGCTTTAGCCTGGCCTTCTGAAAACGGCTCGTAAATTTCCACAAATTCAATTTTACGAATCTTCAGCGCTTTCTTTGGCGGATCAACTCGCTGTAAGTCGATAAATTGATAGACATTCTGACTCATCTTAACCCCTTACTGCGCCTGCACCCGCAGCTCAGCTGCGGAACGACTACGGTGACCCAACAGTGCTTTAACATCGCTGGACTTCGGTTTAACCAGCGCAAACTTCGCTGAGAAGGCCGGCCAGTTGGCCAGAATCTCTTCACCGCGCTGCGAACCGGTAAGCTGCACGTGCTCGGTAATTAAACCGCGCAGGTGCTCTTCATGGATGGCCAGAGAGTCAACGTCCAGCACTTCTACCAGCTCAGGGTTCACGCGTTTGCGGAAGTCGCCGTCTTCATCCAGAACGTAACCAAAGCCGCCGGTCATGCCTGCGCCAAAGTTGACGCCGGTTTTGCCCAGCACGCAGACGATACCGCCGGTCATGTATTCACAGCCATTGTCGCCAATGCCTTCGACGACGGTGATCGCACCGGAGTTACGTACCGCGAAACGCTCGCCTGCACGACCCGCAGCATACAGACGACCACCGGTCGCACCGTACAGACAGGTGTTGCCGATGATGCTGGCCTCATGGCTACGGAAGGCCGAGCCTACCGGAGGACGAATGGCGAGCAGGCCGCCGGCCATCCCTTTACCCACATAGTCGTTCGCGTCGCCGGTCAGATGCAGCTCAACGCCGCCGGCATTCCACACGCCGAAGCTCTGACCCGCGGTACCGCTAAAGTGGGCGATAATCGGATCGGCTGCCAGGCCCTGGTCACCGTGGGTCTGGGCGATATAGCCGGACAGCGATGCGCCAACGGAGCGGTCGGTGTTGCGGATATCGAACCAGAAAGTTTTGCTCTGCTTGCTGTCAACGTACGGTTTTGCCTGCTGCAGCAGCTGAGCATTGAGTACGCCATTGTCGAACGGCGGATTGTTCTCTGTGCAGTACAGCGCTTTGCCGGGATGCGGCTCCGCGGTTTCCAGCAGCTTGCTCAGATCCAGCTTCTGCTGTTTGGCGGTAAAACCGTCCAGCTCTTTCAGCAGGTCGGTACGGCCAATCAGATCCACCAGACGCTTCACGCCCAGCTGCGCCATCAGCTCGCGCGTTTCGCGGGCGATGAATTCAAAGTAGTTGGTGACCTTAAACGGCAGACCGTGATAGTGGTTCTTACGCAGTTTGTCATCCTGAGTCGCTACGCCGGTTGCGCAGTTGTTCAGGTGGCAAATACGCAGATATTTACAGCCCAGCGCGACCATCGGGCCGGTACCGAAGCCGAAGCTCTCAGCCCCGAGGATGGCCGCTTTGATGATATCAAGGCCGGTTTTCAGACCGCCGTCCACCTGCAGACGAATTTTGTGGCGCAGCCCGTTGGCAACCAGCGCCTGCTGGGTTTCCACCAGTCCCAGTTCCCACGGACAACCCGCATACTTCACGGAAGAGAGCGGGCTGGCGCCGGTGCCGCCGTCGTAGCCGGCAATGGTGATCAAATCCGCATAGGCTTTGGCTACGCCGGTGGCGATAGTCCCGACGCCCGGTTCAGAAACCAGCTTCACGGAGATCATCGCTTTCGGGTTAACCTGCTTCAGGTCGAAAATCAGCTGAGCCAGATCCTCGATAGAGTAAATATCGTGGTGCGGCGGCGGGGAGATCAGCGTTACGCCGGGTACGGAATAGCGCAGCTTGGCGATATAGGGGGTGACTTTATCACCCGGCAGCTGGCCGCCTTCGCCGGGCTTCGCGCCCTGAGCGACTTTAATCTGAATAACGTCGGCGTTAACCAGGTAAGCCGGGGTCACGCCGAAGCGGCCGGAGGCGACCTGCTTGATGCGCGAGACTTTATTGGTGCCGTAGCGTGCCGGATCTTCGCCGCCTTCGCCGGAGTTGGAGTTACCGCCGATGCTGTTCATTGCTTCCGCCAGCGCTTCGTGCGCTTCCGGGCTCAGCGCGCCGATAGACATCGCCGCGGTATCGAAGCGTTTGAACAGTTCGCTGGCCGGCTCAACGTCGTCCAGGTTCACCGTGGTTCCGTCCGGCGTTACGCACAGCAGATCGCGCAGCGTTGCCGCCGGGCGCTCGTTAACCAGCTTCGCGTACTGCTGGTAATCGCTGTATTCGCCGCTTTGTACCGCTTGTTGCAGCGTGCGCACCACGTCAGGGTTATAGGCGTGATATTCGCCGCCGTGGACGTATTTCAGCAGGCCGCCCTGATCCAACGGTTTACGCGCCAGCCAGGCACGTTTCGACAGGTTCAGCAGATCCTGCTGGAAATCCTCGAAGCCCGCGCCGCCGATACGGCTGACGACGCCCTGGAAGCACAGGTCGGACACTTCGCGATGCAGACCGACCGCCTCAAATAGCTTCGAGCAGCGATAGGAGGCAATGGTCGAAATCCCCATCTTCGACATGATCTTATACAGACCTTTGTTGATGCCGTTACGATAGTTCAGCATCACCGCGCGGTACGCTTTGTCGATGGCTTTGTTATCCACCAGCTTCGCCAGGGTTTCATAGGCGAGATACGGGTAGATAGCCGTCGCGCCGAAGCCGAGCAGCACGGCAAAGTGGTGCGGATCGCGGGCGCTGGCGGTTTCGACAATAATGTTGGCATCGCAGCGCAGGCTTTTATCGACCAGTCGGGTCTGGATCGCGCCTACCGCCATCGGAGCCGGTACCGGCAGACGGTTTTTGGCGATGTTGCGGTCAGAGAGCACCAGCAGAACGGTACCGCTGCGCACCATTTGTTCGGCTTTATCGCACAGCGCCTTCACGGTTTCAGCCAGCGTGGTTTCGGTGGCATCAAAAGTGATATCCAGGACGTCGGCGCGATAGTGCTCCTCTTCCATGGTGGTCAGCTGTTTAAAATCGGAGTACAGCAGAATCGGCGACTTGAAACTCAGGCGGTGCGCCTGGCCTTCCGCTTCGCAGAAGACGTTCATTTCACGGCCGATGCTGGTGGCCAGCGACATGACGTGCGCTTCGCGCAGCGGGTCGATCGGCGGGTTGGTCACCTGCGCGAACTGCTGGCGGAAGTAATCGTAAATGATACGCGGCTGGCTGGAGAGCACGGCAAATGGGGTATCGTCGCCCATTGAGCCGACCGCTTCCTGGCCGTTTTCACCCAGTACGCGCAGGACGGAGTCCAGCTCTTCGGCGCTGTAGTTGAACTGTTTCTGGTAGCTGGCGAGGGTATCATCATCCAGCTGGCGGCTACCGACTTCTTCATCCGGCAGCTCTTCGAACGGCACCAGACGACGGACGTTTTTCGCCATCCACTCTTTATACGGGTGACGGCTTTTCAGATCGTTGTCGGTTTCCGCGGAGTGCAGAATACGCCCCTCGCGGGTATCGATAACCATCAGCTCGCCCGGGCCGACGCGGCCTTTTTCAACCACTTCATCCGGCTGGTAATCCCAGATACCGACTTCGGAGGCGCAGGTGATGAGCTTGTCTTTCGTGATCACATAGCGCGCCGGACGCAGGCCGTTACGGTCGAGGTTACAGGCGGCGAAACGACCATCGGACATCACGATGCCCGCCGGGCCGTCCCACGGTTCCATATGCATGGAGTTAAAGTCAAAGAACGAACGCAGCTCAGGATCCATGTCCGGGTTGTTCTGCCAGGCTGGCGGAACCAGCAGGCGCATAGCGCGGATAATGTCCATCCCGCCCGCCAGCAGCAGCTCCAGCATGTTATCCATCGAACTGGAGTCAGAGCCGGTTTCATTGACGAACGGCGCGGCGTCGTGGAGATCCGGGATCAGCGGCGTCTGGAACTTATAGGTACGGGCGCGGGCCCACTGGCGGTTACCGGTGATGGTGTTGATCTCGCCGTTGTGCGCCAGATAGCGGAACGGCTGCGCCAGCGGCCAGCGCGGCACGGTGTTGGTGGAAAAGCGCTGGTGGAACAGGCAGATTGCCGACTCCAGGCGCAGGTCCGCGAGGTCCAGGTAGAAGCGCGGCAGATCCGCCGGCATACACAGACCTTTATAAATGTTGACCAGGTTCGACAGGCTGCAAACGTAGAAATCTTTATCTTCCTGCAGACGCTTTTCGATACGGCGACGCGCGATGAATAAACGGCGTTCCATATCGCGCGGACGCCAGCCAGCCGGGGCGTTCACAAAGATTTGTTCAATACGAGGCAGCGAGGAGAGGGCGATTTCACCGAGAACGCCTTCATTGGTCGGCACATCGCGCCAGCCGACGATAGATAGCGTTTCGCGTTGAAGTTCTTCTTCGACGATGCGGCGCGCCGCTTTGGCCAGTTCAGGATCCTTATTAAGGAACAGCATCCCAACGGCATAATTTTTGGCTAAACGCCAGCCGCGCTCTTCCGCAACAATTCGGAAGAAACGATCGGGTTTTTGTAGCAGCAAGCCACAACCGTCGCCGGTTTTTCCATCGGCAAGAATCGCGCCGCGGTGCTGCATTCGGGCCAGTGCGTGTATAGCGGTTCGCACTACCTTGTGGCTAGGTTCGCCTTCTATGTGGGCGATCAGGCCGAAACCACAGTTATCCCTCTCAAGGGATTTATCGTACAACATATCAGTGAACCTCCCCAGGCTCTACGGGACACCCTCCGATACCGATTGCGCACGGGCACAGAAAGAGCATGGCGACGGGGTTTACACCTCGCATTCGCCCTCTTTAAATCCTTTTCGCATCGGTACACAAGTTTGAGGACTTGCTGTTAAGAGGGAATCTCAATTACTGCATAAATATGATGAGCAGAGCACTCATCCAGAAAGCTTCCAGCGGATTCCCAACTTATCGGGAATCCACACATACGTCAAATGGCAATCTTATTTATACAAAAATGTGCTATACAACACCTAATTTAATGATTTTTAAGAAAATAATGGCATTTTAAATGCCAGGGAAACGTACCGGTCGTCATAATTGAGTGTGATCTGTCTCACTATATCGACGGCGAGACATTATCCTTCTGTGCTGAATTGTTTTTTCATTGCAGTTTTTTAAACTGGTTTTTGTTTGATTTGCGGTGACTAATACTGTTTTATGCCCTGGTAAAGATAATGGCAAATCAGCGGCTATATATAAGGAAAACTCATTACCATAAGGATGAATTAAATTGCAGTTATCTTGAGTGTTTATGCAATGAGATAGGCAGCCGCGTTGACGATTGATCCAGGTCATCGCCGTCGGTAGCTAAAAATGGCAGGCTTGGCCCCTTTCTTAAGGCCGGTCTATCAGATTATGCAGTTACAAAAATTAGTCAATATGTTTGGTGGGGATCTTATGCGCCGCTATGGTGAAAAGGTTCATAAACTGACGCTGCATGGTGGATTTAGCTGCCCAAATCGCGATGGCACTATTGGTCGCGGCGGCTGTACGTTCTGTAATGTGGCCTCTTTTGCCGATGAAGAGCAGCAGCACCGCTCGATTGCGGAACAGCTGGCCCATCAGGCGCAGCGGGTGAATCGTGCAAAGCGCTATCTGGCCTATTTCCAGGCTTATACCAGCACTTTTGCCGAGGTGCAGGTGCTGCGCGCTATGTATCAGCAGGCGGTCAGCCAGGCGAATATTGTCGGGCTATGCGTAGGGACTCGCCCGGACTGCGTCCCCGGCGCGGTACTGGATCTGCTGACTGAATATCGGGAGCAGGGGTATGAAGTCTGGCTCGAGCTGGGTTTACAGACCGCGCATGATAAAACGCTGCACCGAATCAATCGCGGCCACGATTTTGCCTGCTATCAGCGAACCACCCGTCTGGCACGCGAGCGCGGCCTCAAAGTGTGTAGCCACCTTATCGTGGGCCTGCCGGGCGAAGGGCAGCGCGAATGTCTGGAGACCTTAGCACAGGTGGTAGAGACCGGCGTAGACGGCATTAAGCTGCATCCACTTCATATTGTGAAGGGCAGTATCATGGCCAGGGCGTGGCAGGCCGGCAGGTTAAACGGTATTGCGCTGGAAGCGTATACGGTCACTGCAGGAGAGATGATTCGCCATACTCCGCCAGACGTGATTTATCACCGTATCTCCGCCAGCGCCCGACGCCCGACGTTGCTGGCGCCGCTGTGGTGTGAGAACCGTTGGACCGGGATGGTTGAGCTGGATAAATATCTCAATGAATACGGCGTGCAGGGGTCAGCCATCGGGCGTTGCTGGATCTCTACGGCTGCTGCCGAATAACGTCTTTTCCGGCTGACGGCTCTCCACCGTCAGGCGCGTAACTACAATCCTTCCCGCATTTTTGGCACAACTTACAGCGTCTTGCTCAGAATTGAGTATTATTGTGCGAAGTTGTCGCGAAGGAATCCCTTATGAAGCAAATCCGTATGCTGGCGCAGTATTATGTTGACCTGATGATGAAGCTGGGTCTGGTGCGCTTTTCAATGCTGCTGGCCTTTGCGCTGGTGGTGCTGGCGATCGTTGTGCAGATGGCCGTGACGATGGTGCTGCACGGCCAGGTGGAAAGTATTGATGTGATCCGCTCCATCTTCTTTGGCTTGCTGATTACCCCGTGGGCGGTCTATTTCCTGTCGGTGGTGGTTGAGCAGCTGGAAGAGTCCCGGCAGCGCCTCTCGAGGCTGGTGGAGAAACTGGAGGAGATGCGCGAACGCGATCTCAAGCTGAATGTGCAGCTTAAGGACAACATCGCCCAGCTTAATCAGGAAATCGGCGAACGTGAAAAGGCGGAAGCGGAACGTGAAACGACGCTTGAGCAGCTGAAAATTGAGATGAAAGAGCGTGAAGAGGCGCAAATTCAGCTGGAACAGCAATCCTCCTTCTTGCGCTCCTTCCTGGATGCCTCTCCGGACCTGGTTTTCTATCGTAATGAAGATAAAGAGTTTTCTGGCTGTAACCGAGCCATGGAACTGTTGACCGGTAAAAGTGAAAAGCAGCTTATTCATCTTAAGCCGCAGGATGTTTACAGCGAAGAGGTGGCGGAGAAGGTGCTGGAGACGGATGAGAAAGTCTTCCGCCATAACGTATCGCTCACCTACGAGCAGTGGCTGGATTATCCGGACGGGCGCAAGGCCTGCTTTGAAATCCGCAAAGTGCCTTATTATGACCGCGTCGGTAAGCGCCGCGGTCTGATGGGGTTTGGCCGCGATATTACGGAGCGTAAGCGCTATCAGGACGCGCTGGAGCGGGCCAGCCGTGATAAGACCACCTTTATCTCAACGATCAGCCACGAGCTGCGTACGCCGCTTAACGGCATCGTAGGCCTTAGCCGAATCCTTCTGGATACCGATCTTACCGATGAACAGGAAAGATACCTGAAAACCATCCACGTCTCAGCGGTAACGCTGGGTAATATCTTCAATGATATTATTGAGATGGATAAGATGGAGCGGCGTAAAATTCAGCTGGATAACCAGCCGGTGGACTTTACCGGCTTCCTGGCCGACCTGGAAAATCTCTCCGGCCTGCAGGCGCAGCAGAAAGGCCTGCATTTTGTGCTGGACCCCACGCTTCCGCTGCCGCATAAAGTGATCACCGACGGAACGCGTTTGCGCCAAATCTTGTGGAATCTTATTAGTAATGCCGTGAAATTTACTCCGCAAGGCGGGAATGTGAACGTCCGCGTGCGCTACGACGAAGGAGATATCCTGCACTTTGAAGTAGAAGATTCAGGGATTGGCATCCCTGAAGCGGAACAGGATAAAATTTTCGCTATGTATTACCAGGTGAAAGATAGCCAGGGCGGCAAGCCAGCGACGGGTACCGGCATCGGCCTCGCCGTATCGAGGCGCCTGGCGCGGAATATGGGCGGTGATATTTGCGTTACCAGCCTCCCGGGTAAAGGCGCGACTTTTACGCTTACCGTACACGCTCCGGCCGTGGCTGAAGAGGTCGAGGACACGCTGGCGGAAGATGAAATGCCATTACCTGCGCTGAACGTGCTGCTGGTGGAAGATATTGAGCTCAACGTTATCGTGGCGCGCTCGGTACTGGAGAAGCTGGGCAACAGCGTGGATGTGGCGATGACCGGCAAGGCTGCGCTGGAGATGTTTGTACCCGGCGAGTACGATCTGGTTCTGCTTGATATTCAGCTGCCGGATATGACTGGACTCGATATTTCTCGTCAGCTGAAACAACGCTTTGCCGCCGATGAGCTCCCGCCGCTGGTGGCGCTTACCGCTAACGTGCTGAAGAACAAGAAAGAGTATCTGGATGCGGGAATGGATGATGTTCTTAGTAAGCCATTATCGGTTCCGGCATTAACCGCGATTATCAAAAAATTCTGGGATGCGCCGGAAGAAGAGGAGAATGCAATGCCATCTGTAGATAGCAGTAAATCGGCTTCTGTACTGGATATTCCGATGCTTGAGCAGTATATCGAACTGGTAGGGCCGAAGCTGATTAATGACGGTCTGGCCGTTTTTGAAAGAATGATGCCGGGCTACCTGGCGGTCCTGGAATCCAATTTAACCGCTCGCGACCAGAAAGGCATTGTCGATGAGGGTCATAAGATTAAAGGGGCAGCGGGCTCAATCGGTTTGCGCCATATCCAGCAATTAGGGCAGCAGATTCAAACGCCGGATTTACCTGCGTGGTCGGATAACGTGGGTGAATGGGTTGAAGAGATGAAATCAGAGTGGCAAAACGATGTCGCGGTGCTGAAAGCGTGGGTCGCGGCGGCAGATAAAAAATGACCCCGGATAAACCGGGGTGCGCGAATACTGCGCCAACACCAGGGAACTGGTCGTTACGCCAGAATCATTTGAGTGATTTTTTTACACGGCGCAACCTGAGGATTTGGCTTACTCGCTCATTAAGATAGCAAACCTTAAATAGTTTGTTACATGAAACAGTAAAATATGTGAAGCATAGCGAGTAATTCAAAATTTTTGACTGCTTTCATAAACTTGTACTAAGGGGCTGATGTGATGAAGAAAATTGGTGTGGTGCTGAGCGGCTGCGGCGTTTATGACGGAAGTGAAATTCATGAAGCCGTCATTACCCTGCTGGCAATAGCCCGCAGCGGCGCTCAGGCCATCTGCTATGCGCCAGATAAAGTGCAAACCGATGTTATCAATCACCTGACCGGCGAAGCGCAGGCGGAAAGCCGTAATGTGCTCGTGGAAGCGGGGCGTATCGCACGCGGAGAGATTCAGCCTTTGGCTAATGCCCGAGCGGATGCGCTGGATGCGCTGATCGTCCCCGGCGGTTTTGGTGCAGCAAAGAACCTCAGCAGCTTTGCTTCACAGGGGAGCGAATGTGAAGTCGATCGCGATCTCAAGGCGCTGGCGCTGGCGATGCATCAGGCGGGTAAACCGTTGGGCTTTATCTGTATCGCTCCGGCACTGTTGCCGAAAATATTTGCTATACCGCTACGCGTGACCATTGGTACCGATCTTGATACTGCCGACGCGGTTGAGGAGATGGGGGCTGAACACGTGCCTTGCCCGGTCGACGATATTGTGGTGGATGAAGACAACAAAGTGGTGACGACCCCCGCGTATATGCTGGCGCAGAACATCGCCGAAGCGGCGAGCGGCATTGAAAAACTGGTCTCTCGCGTATTGGTTCTGACGGCATGACATTTCGCTTTTCGCCGTTGCGGTTGATTAAGCGCTTTGTGCTGAGGCTATTGTTGGCTTGTGCGGTGCTATGGGGCGGCGGGATTGCCCTGTTTAGCTTCGTACCTGTTCCTTTTTCGGCGGTGATGCTGGAGCGGCAGGTCGGCGCCTGGCTTTCAGGGGATTTTCATTACCTCGCCCATTCCGACTGGGTGGACATGGATGAAATTTCGCCGTGGATGGGGCTGGCGGTTATTGCCGCAGAAGATCAGAAATTCCCGGAACACTGGGGATTTGACGTCACGGCCATTGAGAAGGCGCTGGCGCATAATGAACGCAATGAGAACCGCATTCGCGGCGCCTCAACCCTGTCGCAACAGACGGCAAAAAACCTGTTTCTGTGGGACGGCCGCAGCTGGCTGAGAAAAGGGCTGGAGGCGGGACTGACCGTCGGCATTGAGACAGTATGGAGTAAAAAGCGGATCCTCACGGTCTATCTCAATATCGCTGAATTTGGTGAGGGGACGTTTGGCGTTGAAGCTGCGTCGCAGCGCTATTTTCACAAACCGGCCAGTAAACTGACGGCTTCCGAAGCCGCGCTGCTCGCTGCGGTGCTGCCTAACCCAATACGCTTTCGCGCCGATGCGCCATCGGGTTATGTTCGCAGCCGTCAGGCGTGGATCCTGCGCCAGATGAGGCAGTTAGGTGGGGAAGGGTTTATGCAGGCGAATAAGCTGCATTGATGATTTCACAACCGGTAACCCGGAAGGCACGCTGCCGCCGGGGGAATGAAAGCTAATCCTCATCAAACCCGGCGTTGAACAGCGCGATAACCGCTGCCAGCGCCTCCACTTCCTGTGGGCCGTTGGCTTCAATCTCGATCTGACGCCCTTTAGCTGAATCGAGCATCAGCAGCGCAATCACGCTATTTGCTTCCGCTTCGGTACCTTCATCATTACGCAGCAGCACCTCGGCATCATAGTTCTGCATTAATTCAAACAGCTTCATCGCCGGGCGAGCGTGCATGCCCAGCTTATTGGTGATTTCAACGGTTTGCTTAACGGTCATGATTTGCGTTTTTCCAGCGTCCGATGACGAGACTGCACGTTCTTACCGCGCGAGCGGAAGTAGTCAGCCAGCTGTTCGGCGATGTAAACCGAACGGTGTTTACCACCGGTACAACCAATGGCCACCGTCAAATAGCTGCGGTTATTGGTCTCCAGCATAGGTAACCATAGCTCAAGATAGCTGCGGGTCTGGTAGATAAAATTGTGAACTTCCGTGTGCCGGTCGAGGAAGGCGGCGACGGGCTTATCGAGGCCGGTCATGGGACGAAGCTTCGGATCCCAGTGCGGGTTCGGCAGAAAGCGCACGTCAAAAACGTAGTCGGCATCGATAGGTATACCGTGCTTAAAGCCAAAGGATTCAAACACCATCGTCAGTTCGCGCTCGCGTTTGCCTAATAAACGCGTGCGCAGCATTTCTGCCAGCTCATGCACCGACATTTCTGAGGTATCGACGATCAGGTCGGCGCGGGAACGCAGAGGCTCCAGCAGGTCGCTCTCTTCATCGATGGCGCTTTCCAGCGACAGGTTTTTACTGGACAGAGGATGTAAACGACGCGTGTCGCTGTAGCGGCGAATCAGGGTGTTACGATCGGCATCCAGGAACAGCAGCTGAGGTGAAAATTCTGCGGGCAGATTTTTCATCGCCTGCTCGAAGATTTCCGGCGACTCGGGCATGTTACGCACGTCAATGCTGACGGCTGCCGAGATGTTTCTGTCGGCGAGCGAGCGCGCCAGCTCGGGCAACAGCACAACCGGCAGGTTATCGACGCAGTAAAAACCCATATCTTCCAGCGCTCGCAGGGCGACGGATTTCCCCGACCCTGAACGGCCGCTGACGATCATCAGTACCATGTACCGTTTCTCCTCAGTACGAAAAAGAGTAAGGTGCGACTTCCGTTACGCCTCATTATTACTTCCCGCTTCAGTAATGATTTCATACAGCTCTTCATCACTTTGCGCAGCGCGCAGGCGGCGGCAAATAGTTTTATCTGCCAGACGTTTCGCCACCAGCGAGAGCGTATGCAGATGCGTTTTAGTTTGATCGGCCGGGACAAGAAGGGCAAACAGCAGATCGACGGGTTGATTGTCGATAGCATCGAAGGCAATTGGGGTTTCCAACTGAACAAAAACGCCCACGGCCCGCAGCGTATCCTCTTCGAGTTTACCGTGTGGGATCGCAATACCGTTGCCAATCCCGGTACTGCCCATTTTCTCACGGGTGAGGATCGCCTCGAAGACGATCTGGGGCGGTAAGCCTAGCTGCTTTGCCGCCAGCTCGCTGATGATTTCCAGCGCGCGTTTTTTGCTCTGGCAGTGAACCTGGCTACGGGTACATTCCTGGTTAAGGACATTGCTCAGTTGTAGAGCCGAATCGTTATTTATCATAATTTCACCTGAGCTCTCCTGGCCAACCGCCTGCGGGCGGTTGGCGTAGGCTATTGCCCGGACAATTAGTGTTGTTTCAGTTTATCTTTATGTTTTGTTAGCTGTCTTGCCAGCTTATCGATAAGACCATCGATCGCAGCATACATATCCTGCCCTTCCGCACTGGCATGGATTTCACCACCGTTGACATGCAGATTGGCGTCCGCTATTTGCGTCACCTTCTCCACTTTTAACACAATGTAGACCTGGTTGATCCTGTCGAAAAACTGCTCCAGTTTGCTGAACTTCGCGGTAACGAAATCGCGCATCGCGGGGG
The DNA here is from genome assembly GCF_040064585.1 of Klebsiella sp. CN_Kp113. Lineage (NCBI taxonomy): Bacteria > Pseudomonadati > Pseudomonadota > Gammaproteobacteria > Enterobacterales > Enterobacteriaceae > Klebsiella > Klebsiella sp. CN_Kp113. The sequence continues at coordinate 26,862 of NZ_JBEAID010000029.1, forward strand.
TTATTTCAACGTTGTGTCCTGTAATGTTGAGCTGCATAGTGTCTTCCTTATCGGTTGGGTCAAACCAGCTGCTTACGCTGATTTGACGGCGGAATGGATAAAGACTCTCGGTACTTAGCAACGGTTCGCCGCGCCACCATAATACCCTGATCGGATAGCAGGGTGGTGAGCTTACTGTCACTCAATGGTTTCGCGGGGTTTTCCGCGGCGATTAATTTCTTCACCAGCGCACGAATGGCCGTCGACGATGCTTCGCCGCCGCCTTCGGTGTTTACATGGCTGGAGAAGAAATACTTCAGCTCAAAAATACCGCGCGGACTGTGCAGGTATTTTTGCGTAGTAACGCGTGAAATGGTGGATTCATGCATTTCGACGGCCTGAGCGATGTCCGCCAGCACCATCGGTTTCATAAACTCTTCACCTTGTTCAAAAAAAGCCTGCTGCTGTTCGACAATGCAGCGGCTGACGCGCAGAAGGGTGTCGTTGCGGCTCTCGAGGCTCTTGATAAGCCAGCGCGCTTCCTGCAGGTTGCTGCGGATAAACTGGCCGTCAGCGTCATTGCGCGTACTGTTACCCATGGCGGCATAGTGCTGGTTGATCTTCAGGCGCGGAAGGCTATCTGAATTGAGCTCAACGACCCAACGATCGTTCACTTTACGCACCAGAACGTCAGGAATGACATATTCTGGCTCGCCAGTCTGGATCGACTGGCCCGGGCGCGGATCCAGCGATTGGATCAGATTTACCGCTTCCTTTAGCACGTCTTCTTTGAGGCGGGTCACGCGCATCAGGCTACGGAAGTCGTGATTGGCAAGCAGATCAAGGTGTTCGCTGATGATCAGGCGAGCTTCATCAATCCACGGCGTCTCTTTGGCAAACTGTGAAAGCTGAACCAGCAGGCAATCGCGTAAATCTTTTGCCGCCACGCCGACGGGATCGAAACGCTGAATGCGCTTGAGAACCGCTTCTACTTCTTCAAGCCCGATTTCATCATCGCCAATACTTTCCACGATGTCTTCGACAGGAACGGTCAGGTAGCCAGTATCATCAACGGCATCGACGATAGAGGTCGCGATCGCGCGATCGGTATCGGTGAAGGGCGTCAGTTCAACCTGCCACATCAGATAATCCTGCAGGCTTTGCGTGGTCTCGCCCTGGTAGACGGGCAGTTCATCATCCTGGTAATCAACGCCGTTGCCTGACGGCGTTCCGGCGGTGTAAATCTCATCCCAGCTGGCATCAAGCGGCAGCTCTTCGGGCATGTCTTTCTGCTCAAGGGCATCGACGGTATCCAGAGACTCACGATCTTCGGCCTCTTTGGTTTCTACCTCATCGTGAAGATCGGTTTGCTCCAGCAACGGGTTGCTGTCCAGCGCCTGCTGGAGTTCTTGCTGGAGTTCTAACGTGGACAGCTGCAGTAGACGAATCGCCTGCTGCAGTTGTGGCGTCATGGCAAGCTGTTGGCTTAGCCTTAATTGCAAACCTTGCTTCATATTCAGGGCCAATATCTCCGGCTAAAACGTCTGTAACCTCTACCCTATCAGAGTCTGAAGTCTTCCCCAAGATACACGCGCTTAACCTGCTCGTCTTCAAGGATTTGCTGTGGCGTACCGTGAGCTATCAGGTGGCCCTGGCTGACGATATAAGCACGCTCACACACGGCCAGCGTTTCCCGGACGTTATGGTCGGTTATCAGGACGCCAAGACCGCTGTCGCGCAGGTGTTCAATAATGCGTTTGATATCAATGACGGAGATGGGGTCCACGCCGGCGAAGGGTTCATCCAGCAGGATAAATTTCGGGTTAGCGGCCAGCGCGCGGGCGATCTCGACGCGGCGGCGTTCACCACCGGAGAGCGCCTGGCCGAGGCTATCGCGCAGATGCTCAATGTGAAACTCCTCCATCAGCTCTTTCGCCCGGTCTTCACGCTGCTCGTTGCTCAGGTCGTCGCGAATCTGCAGTACCGCCATCAGGTTATCGTAAACGCTCAGGCGGCGGAATATGGAGGCCTCCTGCGGCAAATAGCCGATTCCGCGACGCGCGCGCGCGTGCAGGGGCAGCAGGCTGATATCTTCATCATCGATGATAATGTTGCCGGCGTCGCGCGGTACGATACCAACGACCATATAGAACGTGGTGGTTTTACCGGCACCGTTCGGACCGAGCAGACCAACAATCTCGCCCGAATTCACGGTCAGGCTGACGTCTTCTACAACGCGGCGGCCTTTATAGGCTTTAGCAAGATTCTTTGCAGTTAATGTTGCCATAACGAATTACTTACCCTTCTTTGACTGATCGCTACCCTTGTCCTGCAGCTGCGAAGGAACCAGAACCGTGGTCACGCGCCCGCCTTTATTGCTGAAGGCCTGCATTTTTTGCTCTTTCACCAGGTAAGTGATTTTGTCGCCCTGGATATTGCTATCGATCTGTTCCAGATGCGCATTGCCGGTCAGGACGACAAAGTCGTTTTGCAGTTCATAATGCATTTTCGACGCGCGGCCTTTTACCGGCTTACCGTTGTCCTGCATCTGGTAGAAGGTGGCCGGGTTACCGTAGCCATCAATAACCTCTTTGCCTTTCTCTCCACCCGGACGGGTCACAACAACTTTGTCGGCGTTGATTTTGATCGTTCCCTGAGTGACGACAACATTCCCCGTAAAGGTGACGACGTTGCCCTGCATATCCAGCGACTGCTGATCGGATTCAATGTGAATCGGCTGATCGGTATCACCTGTCTTTGCCTGTGCCGACAGGCTGGCGGCCAGTAAGGCGCTGGCGAGCGCAATCTTAAGGCTGAGTTTGTTTGTTCTGAATTTCATATGAGGTTCTAACCTTTTCAATCAGCTCGGCATTTTTACTGCGCAGGTTCCCGCGCATTTTCAGGCCGCTGGAATTAAATGTTGTTCCGTACAACGTCACCATGTCATCGGAGGTAACATCCTGCGTCACCAGGTTTATCTGGGCGTTATCCGTCGTAATTTTGCGCAGTTGAGAATCCGCCGTCAGCGCATTTACCTCAACGTGCCCGTAAAGATACAGCATGCGGTCATTCGTCAACTTAGCTTTATCCGCTTTGATAGACCAGGTTGGTACTTTATTGGTATCAAAGGTGGTCATCACCGGTTTTGTGAACCACGAGAGCTGCTGTTCGGAAAAATACTCCACGTGTTCCGCGATGAGCCGGTAGTTAAGCGCCCCTTCGGGACTATACACGACGGTATCAGTATGCTCGCTGGTATACGTTGGATCGTCAGGATTGATCGCTTGCTGGGTGGTATCGTCCGTACTCGCCAGGTTCAGGCCGATCAGGATCAGCGCGACCAGCGACAGTAAAATGATAACCCAACGTCTGGTTTTACTCATATAGATTGCCCTTTGGCCTCATCCAGCTTGCCCTGCGCCAATAGTAGCAAATCGCACACTTCGCGTACCGCTCCGCGACCCCCGTTGATACGAGTAACGTAATCCGCGCGCGGGAGCAGCAACGGATGCGCATCGGCTACCGCTATGCTTAAACCTACTTCAGCCATCACCGGCCAGTCGATCAGATCGTCGCCAATATAGGCGACTTCATCCGCGCTAACGGCCAGTTTATTGAGTAGTTCACGAAACGCCAGCAGCTTATCCGACTGCCCCTGGTAGAGATGCGTAATGCCCAGCGTTTGGCAGCGATCTTCCACCAGTTTAGCGTTTCGCCCGGTAATTATCGCCACTTCAATATCTGAAGTCAGGGCGCAGCGGATACCGTAGCCGTCGCGCACGTTAAACGCCTTCAGCTCTTCGCCGTTGTTACCCATATAGATAAGACCGTCGGACAAAACGCCGTCTACATCAAGTATCAATAAACGGATCTTCGCCGCCCGGTCAAGAAAGTCCTGGCTTACCGGCCCGTAGCAGGTCGCTATCAGGGCATCAGCATTATTCATTATTTTTTCCTTACTTACACTACGCCCGCGCGCAGGAGATCGTGCATATGTATCACACCTACCAGACGGTCGCCATCAGCAACCAGCACGCAGGTGATATGACGGGACTGCATCAGGTTCAGCGCATCAACGGCCAGCGTGCCGGGACGGATGCGGATTCCGCCTCGCGTCATCACTTCGGCAATACTGGCGTTACGCATATCAATGCCGGTATCAAATACGCGGCGCAGATCGCCATCGGTGAAGATGCCGATGATATTCATTTCATCATCGCAAATGGCGGTCATGCCTAAATTTTTGCGCGTGATTTCCAGCAACGCATCGCGGAGCGTGGCCTCCAGGCCAACGTGCGGAATTTCATCGCCGGTGTGCATGATATCATTGACCCGCAGCAGTAGCTTACGGCCCAGAGCGCCGCCAGGGTGCGATAGCGCAAAATCTTCAGCGGTAAAACCGCGGGCTTCCAGCAGCGCTACGGCAAGGGCATCGCCCATGACCAGCGCGGCGGTGGTGCTTGACGTGGGGGCCAGCCCTAACGGGCAGGCCTCTTTGGGCACCTTCACGCACAGGTGAATATCCGCCGCGCGCGCCATACTGCTTTCCGGTCGGCTGGTGATACAAATCAGCGCCACCTGCTGGCGCTTAAGCACCGGAATCAGGGCGAGGATTTCATTTGACTCGCCCGAGTTGGATAGCGCGATCACCACGTCGCATGGAGTTACCATGCCTAAATCGCCGTGCGCGGCCTCACCGGGATGAACGAAGAAAGATGACGTTCCGGTACTGGCGAAAGTGGCTGCCATTTTTCGCCCGATATGGCCGGATTTCCCCATTCCCATCACCACAACTTTACCGGTACAGCGGAAAATGGTCTCACAGGCACGGGTAAAATCTTCATTAATGTATTGATCGAGCTGGGCCAGACCTTCACGTTCAATGTCCAGAACCTCGCGGCCTGCCCGTTGAAAGTCAAAATCCGCTGGCAAATCTATTTGCGACATAATGTTATCCCGAATCATTCAACGAAGAGCGGCGCTGTCCAGTACAGCATCGCTAACCAAAGCACAAAACCACCCAGCAGCAGGGCACCGGCAAGGCGACCGGGCTGCTGCTTACGGCGCCAGCACAGCGCGGCGAAGATCAGGCTGACCAGCAGCATGACGCCATAATCGCGGGTAAAGGCCTCGGCGGCAAAGGTGCCTGGCGCAATCAGCGCGGGGAGCCCGAGGACCAGTACAATATTAAGAATATTAGCGCCAATGATATTGCCGATAGCGATGTCATTTTCGCCTTTTCGCGCTCCGGCGATGGCCGTGGCCAGCTCGGGCAGGCTGGTGCCGATAGCGACGACCGTTAAGCCGACGGTCAGTTCGCTGATAGCAAAAAAGTTTGCCAGCACCGTGGCGTTATCGACCACCATCCGCGTAGCCATCGGCATCACAATCATCGCGACGCCCAACCAGAGCAGCGCGACGGGAAGCGAGCCTTCTCGCGGCAGCTCCGCCAGCTGTTCACGGGTCAGGCTGTCGTTACCCTGGCGTTCCGCAAGGCGGGCAATTTTAAGGGTAAACAGCAGCCACAGAATGGCCAGCGCCAGCAAAAAAAGGCCGTCTATCCGCGTAAGCTGGCCGTCGTACAGCACAAATCCTGCCAGTAAACTAACCAGCAACATTAACGGCAATTCGCGGCGCAGGATATCAGAATGCACGGTAAAAGGTTGAAACAGCGCGGTGAGGCCGAGGATCAGCAGGATATTGGTGATATTCGATCCGAGAGCGGTGCCGATCGCCAGATCGGTCTGCCCATGCAGGGAAGCGGCGGCGGAAACAATCACTTCCGGCAAACTGGTACCGATGCTGACTACCGTCATGCCAATAATCAGGGGAGGGATCCCCAGCATACGGCAGAGTATTGAAGCGGCGTAGACCAGACGATCGGCGCTGTAGACAACCAGCAATAAACCAATAATTAACAGAGCCGTCGCTAAGAGCATCTAAAGTCCTTTCTTCAGGTATAATCGTCGCCTCGCTGGCCGTCCGTAGGCAGCGTAACGAATTCTTAATTTTGACTTTATGTGTGCCAAAAGTAAAACAAATGCCAGCTTTCGCTAACCCGGGCGGGTAAGATTCTGTAAAAATGTTGGGTTTGTGGTGAAAGAAAGCGCCATGCTTAGCCCGACGGGTGTCTAGTAAGGATGATTTTATGAGCCAGAGTTCGGCGAATCTAGTCGAAGTGCGCGGTATTCGCTTCTCGAGGGGCGATCGCGTGATCTTCGATGATATCTCGCTATCGGTACCCCGCGGCAAGATCACCGCGATAATGGGGCCATCAGGGATCGGCAAAACCACCCTGTTACGTCTCATCGGCGGTCAGATCCCGCCCGATAAAGGCGAGATCCTGTTTGATGGTGAAAACGTACCGCAGATGTCGCGTTCGCGCCTGTATACCGTCCGCAAGCGCATGAGCATGCTGTTTCAGTCCGGCGCGCTGTTCACCGATCTGAATGTGTTCGATAACGTCGCTTATCCGCTGCGCGAGCATACGCGTTTGCCGGAAGCGCTGCTGCACACCACGGTGATGATGAAGCTGGAAGCCGTTGGGCTACGCGGAGCCGCGAAGCTGATGCCTTCTGAGCTTTCCGGCGGCATGGCGCGCCGTGCCGCCCTGGCGAGGGCGATTGCGCTCGAACCTGATTTAATCATGTTCGATGAGCCCTTTGTCGGGCAGGACCCCATTACGATGGGGGTGCTGGTGAAGCTGATTTCTGAACTCAATAGCACCCTGGGTGTCACCTGTATCGTGGTTTCGCATGATGTGCCGGAGGTGCTCAGCATCGCGGACTTTGCATATATCGTGGCGGACAAAAAGGTCGTAGCGCATGGGAGCGCGCAGTCGCTGCGTGAAAATGCCGATCCTCGGGTTCGTCAGTTCATTGATGGTATCGCCGACGGCCCGGTGCCGTTCCGCTATCCGGCGGGTGATTATCATCATGATTTATTGGGCAAAGGGAGTTAAGCGACTCATGTTGTTAAATGCGCTAGCCGCGCTTGGGCATCGCGGTATAAAAACTATCGCGACGTTCGGGCGTGCTGGATTAATGCTCTTCAACGCGGTTGTGGGCAAGCCTGAGTTTCGCAAGCATGCGCCGCTGCTGGTGCGTCAGCTGTACAACGTTGGCGTGCTATCGATGCTGATCATCATTGTATCGGGTCTGTTTATCGGTATGGTGCTGGGCCTGCAGGGCTATCTGGTGTTGACCACCTATAGCGCCGAAACCAGTCTGGGCATGCTGGTGGCGCTGTCGCTGCTGCGTGAGCTGGGGCCGGTGGTCGCCGCGCTGCTGTTTGCCGGGCGTGCCGGCTCGGCGCTGACTGCTGAAATTGGCCTGATGCGCGCAACGGAGCAGCTCTCCAGTATGGAGATGATGGCGGTCGACCCGCTTCGCCGCGTGATCTCTCCGCGTTTCTGGGCGGGGGTGATTTCACTACCGTTGTTAACGATTATTTTTGTGGCGGTCGGCGTTTGGGGCGGCTCGCTGGTTGGTGTCAGCTGGAAGGGCATCGATGGCGGCTTCTTCTGGAGCGCGATGCAAAATGCCGTTGACTGGCGGATGGATCTGGTTAACTGCCTGATTAAGAGCCTGGTTTTCGCCATTACGGTAACATGGATCGCGTTATTTAACGGTTATGACGCTATCCCCACTTCCGCCGGGATTAGCCGGGCGACGACGCGTACCGTGGTGCATGCGTCGCTGGCGGTTCTGGGGCTGGATTTTGTGCTGACTGCGCTGATGTTTGGGAATTGAGTTCATGCAAACGAGAAAAAATGAAATCTGGGTAGGGGTGTTTTTACTGGTTGCGCTGCTGGCCGCGCTGTTTGTCTGCCTGAAGGCGGCAAACGTAACCTCTTTACGTACCGAACCGACTTATCGGCTCTATGCCACTTTTGACAATATCGGCGGTCTCAAAGCGCGCTCTCCGGTGCGGATTGGCGGCGTTGTCGTTGGACGCGTGGCGGATATTACGCTCGATCCTAAGACCTACCTGCCTCGCGTCGCGCTCGATATTGATGAGCGCTACAACCATATTCCGGATACCAGCTCGCTGGCGATCCGAACTTCCGGTCTGCTGGGCGAACAGTACCTGGCGATGAATATCGGGTTTGAAGATCCTGAGCTGGGAACCACTATCCTTAAAGATGGCGGTACCATTCAGGACACCAAATCCGCAATGGTGCTGGAAGATTTGATAGGCCAGTTCCTTTATAACAGTAAAGGTAGCGACAATAAGAATTCTGGCGATGAACAGGCTGCTGGAGAGAGTCATACTGACGCTACGCCGCCAGCCGGCACGACGCACTAATTTCAGGAGAGTTAAGATATGTTTAAACGCTTACTAATGGTCGCCATGCTGGTGATTGCCCCCTGGACTGCGGCCACCGCCGCGGATCAGTCCAATCCGTACAAGCTGATGGACGAAGCGGCGCAGAAAACCTTCGATCGCCTCAAGAACGAGCAGCCGAAGATTCAGGCCAACCCGAACTACCTGCGCGATATCGTCGATCAGGAACTGCTGCCCTATGTTCAGGTGAAATACGCCGGCGCGCTGGTGTTAGGTCGTTATTACAAAGAAGCGACCCCGGCGCAGCGTGAAGCCTATTTTGCCGCCTTCCGCGAATATCTGAAGCAGGCCTATGGCCAGGCGCTGGCGATGTATCACGGTCAGACCTATCAGATTGCCCCTGAGCAGCCTTTGGGCAGCGCGACCATTGTTCCTATCCGCGTCACCATCCTTGATCCGAATGGCCGTCCGCCGGTGCGCCTGGATTTCCAGTGGCGTAAAAATACCCAGACCGGTAACTGGCAGGCGTACGACATGATTGCGGAAGGGGTGAGCATGATCACCACTAAACAAAACGAGTGGAGCGATCTGCTGCGTACTAAAGGCGTTGATGGTCTGACGGCGCAGCTGAAGGCAAGCTCCGCGCAGCCGATTACGCTGGAACAGAAAAAATAATGACCGGGCAGCTGAGCTGGGCTCGCGATGGTGAGACGCTGGCGCTGCGCGGAGAGCTGGACCAGGATCTTTTGGTCCCGCTGTGGGAAGCGCGCGCGCAGGCGACGGATGGCGTGTCTGCCATCGACCTGAGCGCCGTGACCCGCGTGGACACCGCCGGGCTGGCGCTATTAGTGCATTTTATCGCACTGGTTCGTCGGCAGGGTGGGGAGGCTAAATTGACCGGGAAGAGTGAAAATCTGCAAACCCTGGTCAGGTTGTATAACCTTCCTGCTGATATGATCCCATAACTTTTTCAGTGCCTTAGTGCTGAAGCTATTCTGAAAGCCCCATCAAACTTTTCGATGGGGCTTTTTGCTTGTTTAAGACGGCGCCACTTTCCTCTAAGATGTTGGGCTGTTTTCACTATCAGATAAATGTAGCCCATGGAAAATCATGAAATTCAGACCGTGCTGATGAACGCACTCTCCCTTCAGGAAGTCCACGTCTCTGGCGATGGCAGCCACTTTCAGGTTATTGCTGTGGGTGAGATGTTCGACGGCATTAGTCGGGTCAAGAAGCAACAGGCTATCTATGCCCCGCTGATGGAATATATTGCCGATAACCGCATCCATGCTCTGTCGATTAAAGCGTTTACTCCGCAGGAGTGGGCGCGAGACCGCAAACTTAATGGCTTATAAGCTGTGGGGATGTTCCCCGCAGCGTATGTGAATTCTTAACAGAGAACAGAATCAATGGATAAATTCCGTGTTCAGGGGCCAACTCGTCTTCAGGGCGAGGTCACCATTTCCGGCGCGAAAAACGCCGCCCTGCCAATCCTCTTTGCCGCGCTATTAGCCGAAGAGCCGATTGAGATCCAAAACGTACCGAAGCTGAAAGACATCGATACCACCATGAAACTGCTGAGCCAGCTGGGCGCGAACGTTAAGCGCAACGGCTCCGTATGGATCGATGCCGGCCCGGTCGACGTTTTCTGTGCTCCGTATGACCTCGTCAAAACCATGCGCGCGTCTATTTGGGCGCTGGGACCGCTGGTGGCGCGTTTTGGCCAGGGGCAGGTTTCTCTTCCCGGCGGCTGCGCCATCGGCGCGCGCCCCGTTGATTTACACATTACCGGCCTTGAGCAGCTGGGTGCGGAAATCAAGCTGGAAGAGGGTTATGTCAAGGCGTCGGTTAATGGACGTCTGAAAGGCGCGCATATTGTGATGGATAAGGTCAGCGTTGGCGCTACCGTGACCATCATGAGCGCTGCGACGCTGGCGGAAGGTACGACCGTTATCGAAAACGCCGCGCGCGAGCCGGAAATTGTCGATACCGCGAACTTTCTCAACACGCTGGGTGCGAAGATCAAAGGTCAGGGTACCGATCGCATCACCATCGAAGGCGTAGCGCGCCTCGGCGGCGGCGTCTACCGCGTTCTGCCGGATCGTATTGAAACCGGGACGTTCCTGGTGGCGGCGGCGATTTCTGGCGGTAAGATCCTGTGCCGCAATGCCCAGCCGGATACCCTTGATGCGGTTCTGGCTAAGCTACGCGACGCCGGTGCGGATATCGAAACGGGCGAAGACTGGATTAGCCTGGACATGCACGGCAATCGTCCGAAGGCCGTCAACGTGCGTACTGCCCCACATCCAGGCTTCCCGACCGACATGCAGGCACAGTTCACCTTGCTGAATCTGGTTGCCGAGGGCACCGGCGTGATCACCGAGACGATCTTCGAAAACCGTTTCATGCATATCCCGGAACTGATCCGTATGGGCGCGCATGCGGAAATCGAGAGCAATACGGCGATTTGCCACGGCGTGAAGCAGCTTTCTGGCGCCCAGGTGATGGCGACGGATCTGCGTGCGTCAGCCAGCCTGGTACTGGCGGGCTGTATTGCGGAAGGTACGACGATTGTCGATCGTATTTACCACATTGACCGCGGCTACGAACGTATCGAAGACAAGCTTCAGGCGCTTGGTGCGAATATCGAACGCGTCAAAGGCGAATAAGCCGTAGCAGCAGCCCTCTGACGTTTGTCCGGGGGCTGTTGTCTGCAACCTCGCTTTACTTGTTGTTCTTCCTTGGGCGCATCATTTGCGTTCTGTCGATAAACTGATGGGTATGGGGATCGTGATAGCGCGATGGCCATATTACCCACGGATCGGTTTCCAGCGCGTTAGCAATAATCAGCTCGCCCTTGGGCCAGGGCCGGGTCAGCGCATTGGCGAGCGTTGAAGAACTTAAACCATTACGCCGCGATTCAGCTGCCAGCGACGTCCCTTTTTTGCGTAATCCGGCAATAATATCCGCCGGATGCCAGTCGATGAACTTATCCATAAATTCTCCTGGTAATAAACATGCCTGGCGTCCTTAATGGACGACAAAATGACTATACCGTGGGTTCCAGTAATGTTCTAACAAGTTCTTTTAATGGGTTTGATATTAGGAATATATCAAGGTATACGGCTGGTTCTTGGTTTTTTGACGCTTACTGGAACTTTCCCGCGGTTTGCGCGGGAAAGCAAGAGGAGGGGTTAGTGATCGCGTTGCACAGCGATGTGGGCAAGACCGATTAGCGCTTCACGCCACGGAGAATCGGGAAGGACCTGAAGCGCGGCAATTGCTTTATCAGCCTCTTCCTCCGCGCGTTTTTGGGTCCATTCCAGCGAGCCGCAGGTTGCCATCGTTTCCAGTACGGCGTCGAGAAGATGACGGCCATTACCCTGCTCAATCGCCCCACGGATCATGGCGGACTGCTCTGCGTTGCCGTGTTGCATAGCATGCAGCAGGGGAAGGGTGGGTTTGCCTTCATTCAGATCGTCACCGACGTTTTTACCCAGACGCTCACCGTCTGAACTGTAGTCAAGCAGATCGTCGATCAGCTGGAAAGCGGTACCCAGATAGCGTCCGTAATCCTGTAACGCTTTCTCTTGTTCCGCGCTGCAGTCGGCCAGAATGCCGGAGCACTGGGCTGCGGCTTCAAACAAACGTGCGGTCTTGCTGTAAATGACCCGCATGTAGTTTTCTTCAGTGATATCCGGGTCGTTAACGTTCATCAACTGCAGGACTTCGCCTTCGGCAATGACGTTAACGGCTTCCGACATCACTTCCAGCACTCTCAATGACCCAAGGCTGGTCATCATCTGAAAGGCGCGGGTGTAGATAAAATCACCGACCAGCACGCTAGCCGCATTGCCAAAAGCGGCGTTTGCGGTGGCTTTTCCCCGGCGCATATCAGACTCATCGACGACATCATCATGCAGCAGGGTGGCGGTATGGATAAATTCGATCAGCGCGGCAATGGCGACGTGAGCGTTTCCCTGATATCCAACGGCACGCGCGGCCAGTACGGCAATCATCGGGCGAATGCGTTTACCGCCTCCGCTAACAATGTAATAGCCTAACTGATTGATAAGCTGAACATCAGAGTCGAGTTGCTCAAGAATTGTCGCATTGACGCCCGCCATATCCTGCGCGGTTAACTCATTGATTTTTTCTAAATTCATCGCAAAAGCCGGGCCAAATGTCCTGTTACCGCGTATCCGAATGGGATCACAGAAGGATTAAGATAGAATTAAAAGAAGCTATGATTGTACTGAAAAATTGCCGTAGTTAAACGCTGGAGTGAAAGTTGTGTTTTTTTTCTGCGTTGATCGCTGATCGCTCTTGTCAAAGGCTCGCGTTTTGCGTAATATTCGCGCCCTATTGTGAATATTTATAGCGCACTCTGAATCATACGAAGAGGTGCGCGGAAGCGGAGTTTTATATGTACGCGGTTTTCCAAAGTGGTGGTAAACAACACCGAGTAAGCGAAGGTCAAACCATTCGCCTGGAAAAGCTGGACATCGCAACTGGCGAAGCTGTTGAGTTCGCAGAAGTGCTGATGATCGCAAACGGTGAAGAAATTAAAATCGGCGTTCCTTTCGTTGAGGGCGGCGTAATCAAAGCTGAAGTTGTTGCACACGGTCGTGGCGAGAAAGTTAAAATCGTTAAGTTTCGTCGTCGTAAACACTACCGTAAGCAGCAGGGCCATCGTCAGTGGTTCACTGATGTGAAAATTACTGGCATCAGCGCCTAAGACCTGAGGAGAGATTTAAATGGCACATAAAAAGGCTGGCGGCTCAACTCGTAACGGTCGCGATTCAGAAGCTAAACGCCTGGGCGTTAAGCGTTTCGGTGGCGAATCCGTTCTGGCGGGTAGCATCATCGTTCGTCAACGTGGTACCAAATTCCACGCTGGCACTAACGTAGGTTGCGGTCGTGACCACACTCTGTTTGCTAAAGCAGACGGTAAAGTGAAATTCGAAGTTAAAGGCCCGAACAACCGTAAATACATCAGCATCGTTGCTGAGTAAGTTTTTCGTGGTCCGGTAACGGATTAAAGCCCCGCAACGTGTTGCGGGGCTTTTTACATTGAAACCCCGGAAAATTTTCTGCAGGGAAAACGGGCATGAAGCAGCAGGCCGGCATCGGCATTATTTTAGCGCTCACCACGGCGATGTGCTGGGGTGCCCTGCCGATAGCAATGAAGCAGGTTCTTGAAGTGATGGAACCGCCGACGGTGGTGTTTTACCGCTTTTTGATGGCAAGTTTTGGTCTTGGCGCTATCCTCGCCATGAAAAGAAAACTGCCCCCGCTGCGGATTTTTCGCAAGCCGCGGTGGTTGGTACTGCTGGTTATTGCGGCAGCGGGTTTGTTCGGTAACTTCATTCTGTTTAGTTCTTCCTTGCAATATCTCAGCCCCACCGCTTCCCAGGTGATTGGCCAGCTGTCTCCGGTCGGCATGATGGTGGCCAGCGTTTTTGTCCTTAAAGAGAAAATGCGCGGCACTCAGGTTGTGGGAGCGCTGATGCTGGTGAGCGGTCTGGTGATGTTTTTTAACACCAGCCTGATCGAGATTTTTACCCGCCTGACGGACTACACGTGGGGGGTAATTTTCGGCGTAGGTGCGGCGACGGTGTGGGTGTGCTACGGCGTCGCGCAAAAGGTGTTATTGCGCCGTCTGGCATCACAGCAAATCCTTTTTTTGCTGTACACTTTATGTACGATATCGCTATTGCCATTAGCGAAGCCTTCGCAGGTGCTGGCATTAAGCGACTGGCAGCTGGCCTGTCTGGTTTTTTGCGGGCTCAATACCCTGGTCGGCTACGGCGCTCTGGCGGAGGCAATGGCGCGCTGGCAGGCGGCGCAGGTGAGCGCGTTGATTACCTTAACGCCGCTTTTTACGCTGCTGTTTTCAGATTTATTATCACTGGCCTGGCCCGACGTTTTCGCCAGACCGCTGTTGAACCTGATGGGTTATCTCGGTGCGTTTGTCGTGGTTGCGGGCGCGATGTATTCCGCCGTCGGTCATCGTCTTTGGGGACGATGGCGTAAGCGAGAAGCGGTTGTGCCGCTCCCCCGCTCAGGCGAATGATTTACGGAGAGTAAAATGAAGTTTGTTGATGAAGCAACGATCCTGGTCGTAGCAGGCGATGGCGGCAATGGTTGCGTTAGCTTCCGCCGCGAAAAATATATCCCGAGAGGCGGCCCGGACGGCGGTGACGGCGGTGACGGCGGCGACGTCTGGCTTGAGGCGGACGAAAACCTCAACACCCTGATCGACTACCGTTTTGAGAAGTCTTTCCGCGCTGAGCGCGGGCAGAACGGTCAGAGCCGTGACTGTACCGGTAAACGCGGTAAAGACGTAACGGTGAAGGTACCGGTAGGGACTCGCGTCATCGATCAGGGCACCGGCGAGACGATGGGTGATATGACCAAGCACGGTCAGCGCCTGATGGTCGCCAAAGGCGGCTGGCACGGTCTGGGTAACACCCGTTTCAAATCGTCCGTTAACCGTACTCCACGTCAAAAGACGATGGGGACGCCGGGCGATAAGCGCGATCTGCAGCTGGAGCTGATGCTGCTGGCGGACGTCGGCATGCTGGGAATGCCGAATGCGGGTAAATCGACCTTTATTCGTGCCGTTTCCGCCGCGAAGCCTAAAGTCGCTGACTATCCGTTTACTACGCTGGTGCCGAGCCTCGGCGTGGTGCGTATGGACAACGAGAAGAGCTTCGTGGTGGCGGATATCCCGGGGCTGATTGAAGGCGCCGCTGAAGGCGCGGGTCTCGGTATTCGCTTCCTGAAGCACCTGGAGCGCTGCCGCGTGCTGCTGCATCTCATCGATATCGAGCCGATTGATGGTTCCGATCCGGTGGAGAACGCGCGGATTATTATCGGTGAGCTGGAAAAATACAGTGAGAAACTGGCTTCTAAGCCGCGCTGGCTGGTCTTTAACAAGATTGACCTGATGGACAAAGCTGAGGCGGAAGCGAAAGCGAAAGCTATCGCGCAGGCGCTGGGCTGGGAAGATAAGTTCTACCTGATTTCGGCGGCCAGCCAGCAGGGCGTAAAAGACCTGTGCTGGGACGTGATGACCTTTATCATCGAAAACCCGATTGTGCATGCGGAAGAAGCGAAGCCTGCCGAAAAAGTCGAGTTTATGTGGGACGACTACCACCGCCAGCAGCTTGAAGAAGCTGAAGTGGAAGATGATGAAGACTGGGATGATGATTGGGATGAAGACGACGAAGAAGGCGTTGAATTCATCTACAAACGTTAATCCTGAACAAACGAAAAGGGCCGCCAATGATGCGGCCCTTTTGCTTTAGTTGTTCTGATAGAGGTCTTTGTACAATCGGCTTTCGAACCGCACCAGTGGAATGCGGCGATTACGCTGGTCGGCCGGAGGCACGGCGTAGCCAGACAGGTATTGCACGAACGCCATCTTCTGCCCGCTGGCCGTCGTGATGAAACCGGCCAGGTTATACACCCCCTGCAGTGAACCCGTTTTCGCCGAGACTTTGCCATCGACACCCGCCTGATGCAGGCCTGCGCGGTACTGCAGAGAACCATCATGGCCGGCCAGAGGCAGCATCGAGATAAAGTTGAGTTCATTATCGTGCTGGGCGATGTACTGCAGCACCTGCATCATCGTTGCGGGTGCGATGAGGTTATGGCGCGACAGACCTGAGCCATCGGCAATGATGGTATTCCCGAGATCGACGCCGGCCTGCTGACGTAAGATCTGCCGAACCGCATCGGAACCGGCTCGCCAGGTACCCGGTACGCTGAAGCGAGCGTGCCCAATGGTGCGGAATACCGTATCGGCGATCATGTTGTCCGATTTTTTCAGCATAATACGCAGCAGATCGTGCAGCGGCGCAGATTGTGTACTTGCCAGGACGGTACCCGGATCGTTTGCCAGCGTCTGGCGCAGCAGCGTACCGCTCCAGGTGATGTCGGCGTCGGTCAGCTCAGCTTTCAGAATCGCACCGGCGTAGCTGGCGCCATCCTGAATGGCAAAAGCCAGCGGCAGCGGCTCGCTGCGCTGCGGCAGACAGCCGGTCAGGGTATAACGGTTCAGATCGCCGGGAACCACGTCAAGCTCACAGTACTGGGCTTCAGAAGAGCCCCGGGGCAGCGTACGCACCTGGCTGAACATGGTCACCGGGTAGTAAGACGCCACGCGAATAAACGCCAGATCGCCCGGCTTTTGCGCGCTATAGAGCGAGATGGAGAAGCAGTTCCGATCGACAATCGCCGCCGCCGGCGGGGCGCTAAAGCACTGCGTCATATCGTTCCATGGCCAGCCAGGCGCTTTGTCATGGCTGGCGAAGATGGAGGTATCGATCAGCACATTACCTTCAATTCGCTGGACGCCTGCTTTCTTCAGCGTGGCCACCATATTACGAATATCCTGACGCCTGAGGGTAGGATCGCCGCCAAAGCGCGCAATGAGGTCGCCTTTCAGGACGCCGCCATCGAGGCTGCCTTTCGTTTCCAGCGTCGTGGTGAAGCGGAAGTCCGGACCCAGCTGCAGCAGCGCAGCAAGCGCGGTTATCACTTTTTGGGTGCTGGCGGGGAGCGCCATCTGCTGGCTATGGTAGTCTATCTCCGGCGTCGGGGATCCCACCTTCTGCGCCATAAAGGCAAGGTTTGCGCCCGCAGGAAGCTGATTGATGTACTCGTCAATATTCGCCGCCTGAGCGCTAAGCGCTATACCGGCAGTCAATCCGATGATAAATCTGGAAAATCGCATAATCTCGCGCTAACAACCTGAAACCAGTCCGTCATACTACGGTGCATCGCCCTGTAAAGTAAACGATGACCCATAGTGAACTTCAGGGTAAAATACGTATCAAATTGAAAATTGCTGCTGGCCTGGGGATGACTTTCCGGGTCGGTTTTCTTTTGCTCCGGCCCTGCTCAAGTCTTGACCGGCTGCGGAGCGGCGTTGTCTGCTCCATGAAGGAATGAAAAAGAGGTATAACAAATGCAAGCTATTCCGATGACCTTACGTGGCGCTGAAAAACTGCGCGAAGAACTGGATTTTCTGAAGTCCGTACGTCGTCCTGAAATCATCGCGGCCATCGCTGAGGCCCGCGAGCACGGCGATCTGAAAGAAAATGCTGAGTATCATGCTGCCCGTGAACAGCAGGGCTTCTGTGAAGGTCGCATTAAGGATATCGAAGCGAAGCTGTCGAACGCGCAGGTCATCGATATCACCAAAATGCCCAACAATGGCCGGGTGATTTTTGGTTCGACGGTCAGCGTTCTGAATCTCGATACGGATGAAGAGCAAACTTATCGTATCGTTGGCGATGACGAGGCCGATTTTAAGCAAAATCTGATTTCTGTAAACTCACCGATTGCACGTGGTTTAATCGGTAAAGAGCAGGACGATGTGGTGGTTATCCGTACACCGGGCGGGGAAGTCGAATTCGAAATTCTTAAGGTTGAGTACCTTTAATTCGAATTTAACGCTACGATGTTGATGGATTGTAAAGAAAGGAAAAAGGCCGCGTAGCGGCCTTTTATCAGCGTCCGGAGCATGGCATTTTGCTCGTCTACCCGCAGAAAACCCTCGATTTACACAAAGTTGTGTCGATAACCAGGATATTCTTAGCGTGGCAGCGAGATTTTACGCTCTTTAGTCGGGCGGTACAGAACCAGCGTTTTACCGATGACCTGTACATTACAGGCGCCGGTTTCGCGCACGATAGCTTCCACGATCAAGGTTTTAGTTTCGCGATCTTCCGAGGCGATCTTCACCTTGATAAGTTCATGGTGCTCTAACGCTTGTTCAATCTCGGCCAGTACCCCTTCGGTCAAACCATTATTGCCAAGCATAACTACCGGCTTGAGCGGATGTGCCAGACCTTTCAGGTGCTGTTTTTGTTTAGTACTCAGATTCATCGTATTTTTTTGCTTACGTTGGGATTGAAAACGGTTCATTCTACCGCCATCTCCCATATATCGCCAAACTACCGCGTCGATTTTTACGTCGCGAAGTACGATGAACCCGAAATGGGAATGTTAAATGACAGGTAAAAAGCGTTCTGCCAGCTCAAGTCGTTGGCTTCAGGAACACTTTAGCGATAAATATGTTCAGCAGGCACAGAAAAAGGGGTTACGTTCCCGTGCCTGGTTTAAACTTGATGAAATACAGCAAAGTGACAAGATTTTTAAACCGGGGATGACGATAGTTGACCTCGGCGCTGCACCCGGTGGCTGGTCGCAATACGCGGTTACGCAGATCGGTAACAGCGGCCGCATCATTGCTTGCGATCTTTTACCTATGGATCCAATCGTTGGTGTGGACTTCCTTCAGGGCGACTTTCGTGATGAATTAGTCCTGAAAGCGTTACTTGAGCGTGTAGGTGACAGTAAAGTACAAGTTGTCATGTCCGATATGGCGCCAAATATGTGTGGAACACCGGCGGTGGATATTCCCCGGGCCATGTATCTGGTGGAACTGGCGCTTGGAATGGCTCGTGATGTATTAGCGCCAGGTGGTAGTTTTGTAGTGAAGGTGTTCCAGGGCGAAGGCTTCGATGAGTATCTAAGAGAGATTCGCTCCCTGTTTACGAAGGTCAAAGTTCGTAAGCCGGACTCTTCTCGCGCCCGTTCGCGTGAAGTGTATATTGTAGCGACCGGGCGTAAACCATAACCGGCAGATTTCAAACGAAAGTTTGAAAGACGCTGGATATAGAGTATCCTGACGCTGTTTTTAACACAGTTGTAATATGAGGTTAATCCCTTGAGTGACATGGCGAAAAACCTAATACTCTGGCTGGTCATTGCCGTTGTGCTGATGTCAGTATTCCAGAGCTTTGGGCCCAGCGAGTCGAATGGCCGCAAGGTGGATTATTCTACCTTCCTGCAGGAGGTCAATCAGGACCAGGTTCGCGAAGCGCGTATCAACGGACGTGAGATAAACGTTACCAAGAAAGATAGTAACCGTTACACGACCTACATCCCGGTGAACGATCCTAAGCTGCTTGATAACCTTCTGACTAAAAACGTCAAGGTGGTAGGTGAGCCGCCAGAAGAACCGAGCCTGCTGGCTTCTATCTTCATCTCCTGGTTCCCGATGCTGCTTCTTATCGGCGTCTGGATCTTCTTTATGCGCCAGATGCAGGGCGGCGGTGGCAAAGGCGCCATGTCGTTCGGTAAGAGCAAGGCGCGTATGCTAACGGAAGACCAGATCAAAACCACTTTTGCCGACGTCGCCGGTTGTGACGAAGCGAAAGAAGAAGTCGGTGAACTGGTTGAATACCTGCGCGAGCCGAGCCGTTTCCAGAAGCTGGGCGGTAAAATCCCGAAAGGCGTCCTGATGGTCGGCCCTCCGGGTACCGGTAAAACCTTGCTGGCAAAAGCCATCGCGGGTGAAGCAAAGGTACCGTTCTTTACGATTTCCGGTTCTGACTTCGTTGAAATGTTCGTCGGTGTGGGTGCATCCCGCGTGCGCGACATGTTTGAACAAGCCAAGAAAGCGGCTCCGTGCATCATCTTTATCGATGAAATCGACGCCGTCGGCCGTCAGCGTGGCGCTGGCCTGGGCGGTGGTCACGATGAACGTGAGCAGACGCTGAACCAGATGCTGGTAGAGATGGACGGCTTCGAGGGTAACGAAGGTATCATCGTTATCGCAGCAACCAACCGTCCGGACGTTCTTGACCCTGCGCTGCTGCGTCCAGGCCGCTTTGACCGTCAGGTTGTGGTCGGTCTGCCGGATGTCCGCGGTCGCGAACAGATTCTGAAAGTGCATATGCGTCGCGTACCGCTGGCGCCGGATATCGACGCGGCAATTATCGCCCGCGGTACGCCTGGCTTCTCCGGTGCTGACCTGGCAAACCTGGTGAACGAAGCTGCGCTGTTTGCCGCTCGTGGCAACAAGCGCGTTGTATCGATGGTTGAATTCGAGAAAGCGAAAGACAAAATCATGATGGGTGCGGAACGTCGCTCCATGGTGATGACGGAAGCGCAGAAAGAGTCCACCGCGTATCACGAAGCCGGTCACGCAATTATTGGTCGCCTGGTGCCGGAACACGACCCGGTGCACAAAGTGACGATTATTCCGCGCGGTCGCGCGCTGGGTGTCACCTTCTTCCTGCCTGAAGGCGACGCGATCAGCGCCAGCCGTCAGAAGCTGGAAAGCCAGATTTCTACCCTTTACGGCGGTCGTCTGGCGGAAGAGATTATCTACGGCGTAGAGCATGTTTCTACCGGTGCGTCGAACGACATTAAAGTCGCGACCAACCTGGCGCGTAACATGGTGACCCAGTGGGGCTTCTCTGACAAACTCGGCCCGCTGCTGTATGCCGAAGAAGAAGGTGAAGTATTCCTTGGCCGCAGCGTTGCGAAAGCGAAGCATATGTCCGATGAAACGGCGCGTATCATCGACCAGGAAGTGAAGTCACTGATTGAGCGTAACTACAATCGTGCACGCCAGCTTCTGAACGATAATATGGACATCCTGCACGCGATGAAAGACGCGCTCATGAAATATGAGACCATCGACGCCCCGCAGATTGATGACCTGATGGCTCGCCGCGATGTTCGCCCGCCAGCTGGCTGGGAAGAACCGGGCTCGTCCAACAATTCTGACAACAATGGCACGCCTCGTGCGCCGCGTCCGGTCGATGAACCGCGTACGCCAAACCCGGGCAATACGATGTCAGAACAGCTGGGCGACAAATAAGTTAGCCGTTCTTGATGCTGTTGTACTTTTCTAAAACCCCTGAGCGTTTGCTCCGGGGTTTTTCTTTTTCAATCTTTCTCTGACTCAGGGATTTAGCGATGAAACTTGTAGCCCAGGGCTCAACCCTCGATCTCTCTCACCCACATGTGATGGGTATTCTTAACGTGACCCCGGATTCGTTCTCTGATGGCGGGACCCATAACACGCTGGTCGAAGCCGTGAAACATGCCAATCTGATGATCAATGCCGGGGCGACTATCATTGATATCGGTGGGGAATCGACGCGTCCGGGGGCGGCAGATGTCAGCGTCGAGGAAGAGCTGGCGCGAGTCATTCCGACGGTAGAAGCGATTGCCCAGCGCTTTGAAGTCTGGATTTCCGTTGATACCTCAAAGCCGGAGGTGATTCGCGAGTCAGCGCGTGTTGGCGCGCATATCATCAATGATATCCGCTCGCTGACCGAACCGGGAGCGCTGGAGGCGGCGGCTGAAACGGGCTTACCGGTGTGCCTGATGCATATGCAGGGTCAGCCAAAGACAATGCAGGATGCCCCGAAGTACGCGGACGTGTTTGCTGACGTTGAGCGCTTTTTTATCGAACATATTGTGCGTTGCGAACGGGCCGGTATCGCAAAAGATAAATTGTTGCTCGACCCGGGATTTGGTTTCGGTAAAAATCTTTCTCATAATTATGAACTGCTTGCCCGACTTGGAGAGTTCCATCATTTTGGTCTTCCGCTGCTGGTAGGCATGTCGCGTAAGTCGATGGTAGGTCAGTTGCTGAATGTCGGGCCGACGGAACGCCTGAATGGCAGCCTGGCTTGCGCAGTCATTGCTGCAATGCAGGGCGCGCAGATTATTCGCGTCCATGATGTCAAAGAAACGGTAGAAGCGCTGCGCGTGGTTGAAGCTACCCTGGCCGCTAAGGAAAATAAACGTTATGAGTAACCGCAAATATTTTGGTACGGATGGTATTCGTGGCCGCGTAGGCGATGCGCCAATAACGCCAGAATTTGTATTAAAGCTGGGCTGGGCGGCGGGTAAGGTGCTGGCACGCCACGGTTCACGGAAGATTATTATTGGTAAAGATACCCGTATTTCAGGGTATATGCTGGAGTCCGCGCTGGAGGCTGGACTGGCCGCCGCGGGATTATCCGCTTCTTTTACCGGCCCGATGCCAACGCCGGCAATTGCCTATCTGACGCGCACCTTCCGCGCGGAAGCCGGGATTGTGATTTCCGCTTCACATAATCCGTTTTATGACAACGGCATCAAATTCTTCTCTATCGAAGGTACCAAGCTTCCGGATGAGGTAGAAGAAGCCATTGAAGCCGAAATGGAAAAAGAGCTGACCTGCGTGGATTCCGCCGAGCTGGGTAAAGCCAGTCGTATCGTCGACGCAGCCGGTCGCTATATCGAGTTTTGCAAAGGCACCTTTCCGAACGAGCTGAGCCTCAATGCTTTGAAGGTGGTAGTCGATTGCGCTCACGGGGCGACTTATCATATTGCGCCAAATGTTTTCCGCGAGCTGGGCGCTCAGGTTATTGCGATGGGCTGTGAGCCTGATGGCCTCAACATCAATGAAGAGGTCGGGGCGACAGACGTTCGTGCTCTGCAGGCACGCGTGCTGGCGGAGAAAGCCGACCTGGGTATTGCCTACGATGGCGATGGCGATCGGGTCATCATGGTGGACCACGAAGGCAACAAAGTCGACGGTGACCAGATCCTCTATATCATTGCCCGTGAGGGGCTACGCCAGGGGCAGCTACGGGGCGGCGCCGTCGGGACGCTCATGAGCAACATGGGCCTTGAACTGGCGCTCAAACAGCTGGGCATTCCTTTCGTTCGCGCGAAGGTGGGCGACCGCTATGTGCTGGAGAAGCTGCAGGAGAAAGGCTGGCGCATTGGCGCAGAAAACTCCGGTCATGTGATCTTACTGGATAAAACCACGACGGGGGATGGGATTGTCGCCAGTCTGCAGGTTGTGGCGGCGATGGTGCGTAACCACATGAGCCTGCACGACCTGTGCAGCGGAATGAAAATGTTCCCGCAGCTTCTGGTTAACGTACGCTTTACTGAAGGTAGCGGTAACCCGCTGGAACATGAGCACGTAAAAGCGGTAACGGCTGAAGTGGAAGCGGCGCTGGGCAATCGGGGTCGTGTACTGCTGCGTAAATCAGGCACAGAGCCGCTGATTCGCGTTATGGTGGAAGGTGAGCACGAAGAGCAGGTGCACGAATTTGCCCACCGTATCGCCGATGCCGTAAAAAGCGTTTAATCTCTCTTGCTAAGTGATTAAAAAGGCGACGCTTGCCGCCTTTTTAATCGACAAAAAATCGCTTTTTGCTGTTTTTTTCCGCACTTGATACAATGCGCTGAAATTGCCCTTGCGAAGGTCATTCGCTTTGGTTAGTATTCACACCCGCTTCAGTGGGAAACGTTAAAACGTCCCGCTTTATTGGTCGAAGCACTTGGTATGCGGCAAATCCGCAAGGAACAGGTTGATTATGTACGAAGCTCTTTTAGTTGTTTTCCTTATTGTGGCAATTGGCCTTGTGGGTCTGATTATGCTGCAGCAAGGTAAAGGCGCTGATATGGGAGCCTCCTTCGGAGCAGGCGCTTCCGGCACTCTGTTTGGATCCAGCGGTTCTGGTAACTTCATGACCCGTATGACTGGTATCCTGGCTGCGCTGTTCTTCATCATCAGTCTGGCGCTGGGCAATATCAACAGCAACAAGACCAATAAAGGAAGTGAGTGGGATAACCTGAGCGCGCCGAAAACTGAGCAAACTCAGCCGACCGCGCCGGCGCAGCCGAGCAGCGACATCCCGCACTGATAAGCAGTATCCGTACCGAGGTGGTGGAATTGGTAGACACGCTACCTTGAGGTGGTAGTGCCCTAACGGGCTTGTGGGTTCGAGTCCCATCCTCGGTACCAATTTCCTGAAGAAAGACGCTGAAAAGCGTCTTTTTTTTCGTCCCCAAAAAGTTGAGTAGCAGCATTAGCGGCAGATATGTCACTCCGGTTGGGTTCGGGATTTTTCTGCATAAAAAAGGCCGCGTTAGCGGCCTTTGCGAATTTCTCTGGAGCGTTACTTCGCTTTATTTTCGAGGTTTTCCACCTGCGGCAGGCCAGTTGCGGAAGACGCGGTCAGCAGTCCAGACTGCGCGTAGCCAAACAGCTTATCGCGAGTATCGGTGATATCCAGGTTGCGCATCGTCAGCTGGCCGATACGATCCTCAGCGGAGAACATCGAGTCACCTTTTTCCATCGTCAGACGCTCTGCTTTATAGGTCAGATTATCAGAGACGGTATTCAGGATGGAGTAGTCGTTGCCGCGACGCAGTTCAAGCGTCACTTCGCCGGTAATTTGGCTTGCTACCCAGCGCTGCAGGCCGTCGCGCAGCATCAGCGCCTGGGAATCGAACCAGCGCCCTTGATACAGCAGCCGACCCAGCTGACGACCGTGCGCGTGGTATTGCTCAATGGTATCTTCGTTATGAATACCGGTCAGCAGACGCTCATAGGCAATATGCAGCAGCGCCATTCCCGGGGCTTCATAGATGCCGCGGCTCTTCGCTTCGATGATACGGTTTTCGATCTGATCGCTCATACCCAGACCATGACGGCCGCCGATGCGGTTAGCCTCCAGCATCAGTTCAACGTCATCGCTAAAGGTCTGCCCGTTCAGCGCAACAGGATGGCCCTGTTCAAAGCGAACGGTGACTTCTTCCGCAGGGATTTTGACGCTTTCATCCCAGAACTTGACGCCCATAATCGGGTTCACAATCTTGACGCTGGAGTTCAGGAATTCAAGATCTTTAGCTTCGTGCGTCGCGCCCAGCATATTGGAGTCGGTTGAGTAGGCTTTTTCAACGGACATTTTATAGTCAAACCCACAGGAGATCATAAACTCTGACATCTCCTGGCGGCCGCCTAACTCGTCGATAAAGTCGCTATCCAGCCACGGTTTGTAAATTTTCAGCTCAGCGTTGGTCAGCAGGCCGTAACGATAGAAACGTTCGATATCGTTGCCTTTATAGGTACTCCCGTCGCCCCAGATGTTAACACCGTCTTCCTTCATTGCGGCGACCAGCATGGTACCGGTCACTGCGCGGCCCAGCGGCGTAGTATTAAAGTAGGTCAACCCGCCGGTGGTGTTATGAAATGCGCCGCACTGGATCGCGGCAATGCCTTCCGCAACCAGCTGCTTACGGCAGTCGATCAGACGAGCCCCTTCAGCACCATACTCTTTGGCACGACGAGGAATGGCCTCGTAATCGTCTTCGTCTGGCTGTCCCAGATTGGCGGTATATGCATAAGGGACTGCTCCCTTTTTACGCATCCACAGCAGCGCGGCGCTGGTATCCAGCCCACCAGAAAAAGCAATACCAATACGTTGGCCAACCGGGAGATGCTTGAGAATCGTCGTCATAAAATAAAACCCTGCTAGATAGACTGTGGTGAGTTTGACTCAACAATCTTTATTGCATGTTTATGCATTAATTGTGAGTTTTCATTTAATCATCTTTTGCTGGCGACAGGAAGAGGCTGAGCCGCTTTTTGCCAAAAAACCCAGAAATACCAGCATGAACCGAAACCTGGCAATGTGAAATTCATGTTGACAAAATATATGAAGTATCAATACAATTCACTACGATTTTATGTCCCGTCTCTCGGTACCAAATCCCAGCAGTATTTGCGTCTTTTACTCAAAACGAGTAAAATATGCCACGTTTCAGGCGCGGGGTGGAGCAGCCTGGTAGCTCGTCGGGCTCATAACCCGAAGGTCGTCGGTTCAAATCCGGCCCCCGCAACCACTTTCCCATTAAGTACTTTTTCAAATATACTGTGAGGACCGGGTCCTTCGTAGACGAATTTGAAAGAATTCTTCTGGAAAGTGTTCCAGATCGCAGTTGCGATCTCAGGGTTCAGTTATCTAAAGCCCCGATTTATCGGGGTTTTTTGTTATCTGACTTCAGAATAACTGGGCTATACGCCCTTTTTTTATGTCTTGGGGGTGGGTTTGTCCACATTAGAGCAAAAATTAACAGAGATGCTCACAGCGCCAGTTGAAGCGCTTGGCTTTGAGCTGGTCGGCATCGAATTTATTCGCGGTCGCACGTCCACACTGCGCATCTATATTGATAGTGAAGATGGCATCAATGTTGATGATTGTGCTGATGTGAGCCACCAGGTCAGTGCTGTTATGGACGTAGAAGACCCGATTACAGTCGCTTATAACCTGGAAGTTTCTTCTCCAGGTCTCGATCGTCCTATGTTTACCGCCGAGCACTATGAGCGTTTCATCGGCGAAGAAGTTTCGCTGGTTTTGCGCATGGCGGTACAGAACCGACGCAAATGGCAGGGCCTTATCAAAGCGGTAGACGGTGAGATGATCACGGTAACCGTCGAAGGCAAAGATGAAGTGTTCGCGCTGAGTAACATCCAGAAGGCGAACCTGGTTCCCCACTTTTAACAGTCTGGATTGAGGTGAAAGGCCCCGATGAACAAAGAAATTTTGGCTGTTGTTGAAGCCGTTTCCAACGAAAAGGCGCTGCCGCGTGAGAAAATTTTCGAAGCGTTGGAAAGTGCGCTAGCAACGGCTACCAAGAAAAAATATGAGCAAGAGATCGACGTTCGCGTAGAAATCGATCGTAAAAGCGGTGATTTCGACACATTCCGTCGCTGGCTGGTTGTTGAAGAAGTGACCCAGCCGACTCGCGAAATCACGCTGGAAGCTGCGCGTTTCGAAGATGAAAGCATGAATCCTGGCGATTACGTCGAAGACCAGATTGAGTCTGTCACCTTTGACCGTATCACTACGCAGACCGCGAAGCAGGTTATCGTACAAAAAGTACGTGAAGCCGAACGCGCAATGGTCGTCGATCAATTCCGTGAGCACGAAGGTGAAATCATCACGGGCGTAGTGAAGAAAGTGAACCGCGACAATATTACGCTGGATCTGGGCAACAACGCTGAAGCCGTGATCCTGCGCGAAGACATGCTGCCGCGTGAGAACTTCCGTCCGGGTGACCGTATCCGCGGCGTACTGTACGCAGTTCGTCCGGAAGCGCGCGGCGCGCAGCTGTTCGTGACTCGCTCCAAGCCGGAAATGCTGGTTGAACTGTTCCGCATTGAAGTTCCGGAAATCGGTGAAGAAGTTCTCGAAATTAAAGCGGCGGCTCGCGATCCTGGCTCTCGTGCCAAAATCGCGGTTAAAACCAACGACAAGCGCATCGATCCGGTTGGCGCCTGCGTCGGTATGCGCGGCGCGCGCGTTCAGGCAGTCTCGACTGAACTGGGCGGCGAGCGTATCGATATCGTGCTGTGGGACGATAACCCGGCGCAGTTCGTGATTAACGCCATGGCTCCGGCTGACGTCGCATCTATCGTGGTAGATGAAGACAAGCACACCATGGATATCGCAGTAGAAGCGGGCAACCTGGCGCAGGCCATTGGCCGTAACGGTCAGAACGTCCGTCTGGCGTCTCAGCTGAGCGGCTGGGAACTCAACGTCATGACCGTTGATGACCTCCAGGCTAAGCATCAGGCTGAAGCCCATGCAGCGATTGATACCTTCACTAAATATCTTGATATTGATGAAGATTTCGCCACGCTGCTGGTTGAAGAAGGTTTCGCCACTCTGGAAGAGCTGGCCTATGTGCCAATGAAAGAACTGCTGGAAATTGACGGTCTGGATGAAGCGACCGTTGAAGCACTTCGTGAGCGGGCGAAAAACGCGCTGACCACGCTGGCGCTGGCCAAAGAAGAGAGCCTGGGTGACAGCAAACCTGCCGACGATCTGTTGAATCTGGAAGGTTTGGATCGCGCTCTGGCATTCACCCTGGCCGCCCGTGGTGTTTGTACGCTGGAAGATCTCGCCGAGCAGGGCATTGATGATCTGGCTGATATCGAAGGCTTGACCGACGAGAAAGCCGGAGAACTTATCATGGCCGCTCGTAATATTTGTTGGTTCGGCGACGAAGCGTAATAAACTGTAGCAGGAAGGAACAGCATGACAGATGTGACCATTAAAGCGCTGGCCTCAGAGATTCAGACCTCTGTGGATCGCCTGATACAGCAATTTGCTGATGCAGGGATCCGCAAATCGGCTGATGATTCTGTGACCGCGCAAGAGAAGCAAACCTTGTTGACGCACCTGAACCGTGAACACGGCTCAGCGCCCGACAAGCTGACGCTGCAGCGCAAAACGCGCAGCACGTTAAATATTCCGGGTACCGGTGGAAAGAGTAAGTCGGTACAAATCGAAGTCCGCAAGAAACGCACCTTTGTGAAACGCGATCCGCAAGAGGCCGAACGCCTTGCCGCGGAAGAGCAGGCGCAGCGTGAAGCGGAAGAGCAAGCCCGTCGTGAGGCAGAAGAAGCTGCCAAACGCGAGGCGCAATTAAAAGCTGAACGTGAGGCCGCAGAACAAGCGAAACGTGAACTCGCCGATAAAGCGAAACGTGAAGCCGCGGAAAAAGACAAAGTGAGCAATCAACAAACCGACGATATGACCAAAACCGCCCAGGCTGAAAAGCAACGCCGCGAAAACGAAGCTGCGGAGCTGAAGCGCAAATCGGAAGAAGAAGCACGCCGCAAACTTGAAGAAGAAGCGCGCCGTGTAGCGGAAGAAGCACGCCGTATGGCTCAAGAAAATGAAAAGAACTGGACTGAAGCGCCAGAAACCCCTGAAGAGACCACTGACTATCACGTAACGACTTCTCAGCATGCGCGTCAGGCTGAAGACGATAACGATCGTGAAGTTGAAGGCGGTCGCGGCCGTGGACGTAATGCGAAAGCAGCGCGTCCGGCTAAGAAAGGCAACAAACACGCTGAATCGAAAGCCGATCGTGAAGAAGCCCGTGCGGCCGTTCGCGGCGGTAAAGGTGGCAAGCATCGTAAAGGTTCTGCTCTGCAGCAAGGCTTCCAGAAGCCGGCTCAGGCGGTTAACCGTGATGTTATCATCGGCGAAACCATCACCGTTGGCGATTTGGCCAACAAGATGGCCGTCAAAGGTTCTCAGGTCATCAAAGCGATGATGAAGCTGGGCGCCATGGCGACGATTAATCAGGTTATCGACCAGGAAACCGCACAGCTGGTTGCCGAAGAGATGGGCCACAAAGTTATCCTGCGTCGTGAAAACGAGCTGGAAGAAGCGGTAATGAGCGACCGTGACACCGGCGCTGCGGCTGAACCGCGCGCACCGGTTGTGACCATCATGGGTCACGTTGACCACGGTAAAACCTCTCTGCTGGACTACATTCGTTCAACGAAAGTGGCCTCTGGCGAAGCGGGCGGCATTACCCAGCACATCGGTGCGTACCACGTCGAAACCGACAACGGTATGATCACCTTCCTGGATACCCCGGGTCACGCCGCGTTTACCTCTATGCGTGCTCGTGGTGCGCAGGCGACGGATATCGTGGTTCTGGTTGTGGCGGCAGACGACGGCGTGATGCCGCAGACTATCGAAGCTATCCAGCACGCGAAGGCGGCGCAGGTACCTCTGGTGGTTGCGGTGAACAAAATCGATAAGCCGGAAGCGGACCTGGATCGCGTTAAAAACGAGCTCTCTCAGTACGGCGTTATGCCGGAAGAGTGGGGTGGCGAAGCGCAGTTCATCCCTGTATCCGCTAAAGCCGGTACCGGTATTGACGATCTGCTGAATGCTATCCTGCTGCAGGCTGAAGTTCTGGAGCTGAAAGCGGTTCGCAACGGTATGGCGAGCGGCGCGGTTATCGAATCCTTCCTCGATAAAGGTCGTGGTCCGGTTGCCACCGTTCTGGTACGCGAAGGTACGCTGCATAAAGGCGACATCGTCCTGTGCGGTTTCGAATACGGTCGCGTTCGTGCGATGCGTAATGAACTGGGTCAGGAAGTGCTGGAAGCGGGTCCGTCCATTCCGGTGGAAATCCTTGGCCTGTCAGGTGTACCGGCTGCCGGTGACGAAGTGACCGTTGTGCGTGACGAGAAAAAAGCACGTGAAGTTGCGCTGTATCGTCAGGGTAAATTCCGTGAAGTTAAACTGGCTCGTCAGCAGAAATCTAAGCTTGAGAACATGTTCGCCAACATGACCGAAGGCGAAGTTCACGAAGTGAACATCGTCCTCAAAGCGGACGTGCAGGGCTCTGTGGAAGCGATCTCCGACTCCTTGCTGAAACTGTCTACCGACGAAGTGAAAGTGAAGATTATCGGTTCCGGCGTAGGTGGTATCACCGAAACCGACGCGACCCTGGCGGCCGCATCCAACGCGATTCTGGTTGGCTTCAACGTACGTGCTGATGCATCCGCACGTAAAGTTATCGACGCGGAAAGCCTGGATCTGCGCTACTACTCCGTCATCTACCATCTGATCGACGAAGTGAAAGCAGCGATGAGCGGCATGCTGTCTCCGGAACTGAAACAGCAGATCATTGGTCTGGCTGAAGTCCGTGATGTGTTCAAATCGCCGAAATTCGGCGCCATCGCAGGCTGTATGGTTACCGAAGGTACGATCAAGCGTCATAACCCAATCCGCGTCCTGCGCGACAACGTGGTTATCTATGAAGGCGAGCTGGAATCCCTGCGCCGCTTCAAAGATGACGTTAACGAAGTTCGTAACGGTATGGAGTGTGGTATCGGCGTTAAGAACTACAACGACGTTCGCGTTGGCGATATGATCGAAGTGTTCGAAATCATCGAGATTCAACGTACCATCGATTAATCGTTTAGTAGGCCGGGGAAGCGCAGCGCCACCCGGTTATACAAAATTAAAGGGGGCCGCGTGGCCCCCTTATTTGTCTGGAGAATTTATTATGGCGAAAGAATTTGGTCGCCCGCAGCGCGTGGCCCAGGAGATGCAAAAAGAGATCGCAATCATCCTGCAGCGCGAAATTAAAGACCCGCGTCTGGGCATGATGACGACCGTTTCAGGCGTTGAAATGTCCCGCGACCTGGCCTATGCCAAAGTGTTTGTGACCTTCCTGAACGACAAAGACGAAGCCGCAGTGAAAGCGGGGATCAAGGCCTTACAGGAAGCGTCTGGTTTTATCCGCTCGCTGCTGGGCAAAGCGATGCGCCTGCGTATCGTGCCGGAACTGACCTTCTTCTACGACAATTCATTAGTCGAAGGGATGCGCATGTCGAACCTGGTGACCAGCGTGGTAAAACATGACGATGAACGTCGTGTGAACCCGGACGACAGTAAGGAGGACTAATGAGTCGTCCTCGTCGTCGCGGCCGTGACGTGCATGGCGTACTGTTGCTGGATAAACCGCAGGGCGCATCCAGCAACGACGTGCTGCAGAAAGTTAAGCGGCTTTATAATGCTAATCGGGCAGGGCACACCGGGGCGCTGGATCCGCTGGCGACCGGTATGCTGCCGATTTGCCTCGGGGAAGCGACAAAGTTTTCCCAGTATCTGCTCGATTCTGACAAGCGCTACCGCGTGATTGCCAGGCTTGGCCAGCGCACCGATACCTCTGATGCCGATGGCCAGGTGGTGGAGGAGCGTCCGCTGACTTTTAGCCCGGAGCAGCTGGCGGCAGCGCTCGACGGCTTCCGTGGCGAAACCCAGCAGGTACCGTCGATGTATTCGGCGCTGAAATACCAGGGGAAAAAGCTGTACGAATATGCCCGACAGGGGATTGAAGTACCGCGTGAATCCCGGCCGATTACGGTGTACGAGCTGCTGTTTATTCGCCATGAGGGGACGGAGCTTGAGCTGGAGATTCACTGCTCGAAAGGCACCTACATTCGCACGATTATTGATGACTTAGGCGAGAAACTCGGGTGCGGCGCGCACGTCATTTTCCTGCGTCGCCTGGCGGTCAGTAAATATCCCGTCGAACGGATGGTGACGCTGGAGCAGCTGCAGGCGCTTGTCGAACAAGCAAATGCGCAGGATATTCCCGCAGCCCAGCTGCTGGACCCGCTGCTGATGCCGATGGACAGCCCGGCTTCGGATTACCCGCTGGTGAATATTCCGGAAACCTCGGCCGTCTACTTTAAAAACGGTAACCCGGTGCGGACATCGGGCGCGCCGCTGCAGGGATTGGTTCGCGTTACTGAAGGCGCTGAAGAGAAGTTTCTTGGTATGGGTGAGATGGATGATGAAGGCCGCGTGGCGCCTCGTCGTCTGGTGGTTGAATACCCTGTCTGAGCGCTTTCCTTGCGATAAAAGGCTGCTGCGAGTAGAATATCGCCGCTTAACACTCGCCAACGTGTTTTAACATTTGCGAGCGTTATATCAGGGGTTGCTGAATTAGAGATCGGCACCCTTTCTTTCTTTTAATTTTGGAGTTCGAAAATGTCTCTAAGCGTTGAAGCTAAAGCAAAAATCGTTTCTGAGTTCGGTCGTGGCGAAAACGACAGCGGTTCTACTGAAGTTCAGGTTGCACTGCTGACTGCACAGATCAACCACCTGCAGGGTCACTTTGCAGAGCACAAAAAAGATCACCACAGCCGTCGTGGTCTGCTGCGCATGGTTTCTCAGCGTCGTAAACTGCTCGACTACCTGAAACGTAAAGATGTTGCACGTTACTCTGCGCTGATCGAGCGTCTGGGTCTGCGTCGCTAATTCTGCGAGTTTCAGAAGAAGGGGCCTCACGGCCCCTTTTTTCGACCGGGCGGCAGCAATTCATTAAAAACTCATGTATTGTTGCTATTAATGATCTTCATGCAGAGGTTCGCGCGGCTAATGAGAGGCTTGACTCGCAGGGGCGAGTAAAGGTTGTCATTAGTCGCGAGGATGCAGAAGATCGGGTCATACGATGTCTTATCGTGGATTTGACATCATCTATAGATAAAAGGATAGAATTTTGCTTAATCCGATCGTTCGTAAATTCCAGTACGGCCAACATACCGTAACGCTGGAGACCGGCATGATGGCGCGCCAGGCAACTGCCGCCGTTATGGTTAGCATGGATGACACCGCGGTATTCGTTACCGTTGTGGGCCAGAAAAAAGCGAAGCCAGGCCAGGATTTCTTCCCGCTGACCGTTAACTATCAAGAGCGTACCTACGCTGCAGGTAAAATCCCGGGTGGTTTCTTCCGTCGTGAAGGCCGTCCGAGCGAAGGCGAAACCCTGATCGCGCGTCTGATTGACCGCCCGGTTCGCCCGCTGTTCCCGGAAGGCTTCGTTAACGAAGTTCAGGTTATCGCGACCGTGGTTTCCGTTAACCCGCAGGTTAACCCGGATATCGTCGCGATGATCGGCGCTTCCGCAGCGCTGTCCCTGTCCGGTATTCCGTTCAACGGCCCAATTGGCGCCGCTCGCGTGGGTTATATTAATGACCAGTACGTGCTGAACCCGACCCAGGAAGAGCTGAAGTCCAGCAAACTGGATCTGGTTGTCGCAGGTACCGAAGCCGCAGTACTGATGGTTGAATCCGAAGCTGAACTGCTGAGCGAAGACCAGATGCTGGGCGCGGTCGTGTTTGGTCACGACCAGCAGCAGGTGGTTATTCAGAACATCAATGATCTGGTGAAAGAAGCCGGTAAGCCGCGCTGGGACTGGCAGCCGGAAGTGGTTGATGCGGCACTGAACGCGCGCGTTGCCGCGCTGGCTGAATCTCGCCTGAGCGATGCTTACCGTATCACCGACAAACAGGAGCGCTATGCTCAGGTTGACGTGATCAAATCTGAAACTATCGCGACCCTGGTTGCGGAAGATGAAGCTCTGGACGCTAACGAACTGGGCGAAATCCTGCACGCAATCGAGAAAAATGTGGTGCGTAGCCGCGTACTGGCCGGTGAGCCGCGTATCGATGGCCGTGAAAAAGATATGATTCGTGGTCTGGACGTTCGTACCGGCGTTCTGCCGCGTACCCACGGTTCCGCACTGTTTACCCGTGGCGAAACTCAGGCGCTGGTTACCGCGACCCTGGGCACCGCACGCGACGCGCAGAACATCGATGAACTGATGGGCGAGCGCACGGATTCCTTCCTGTTCCACTATAACTTCCCTCCGTACTCCGTAGGCGAAACGGGAATGGTCGGTTCTCCGAAGCGTCGTGAAATCGGTCACGGTCGTCTGGCTAAGCGCGGCGTACTGGCCGTGATGCCGACTATCGAAGAGTTCCCGTACACTGTTCGCGTGGTTTCTGAAATCACCGAATCTAACGGCTCATCCTCCATGGCTTCCGTCTGTGGCGCTTCTCTGGCGCTGATGGACGCAGGCGTGCCGGTGAAAGCAGCCGTTGCGGGTATCGCAATGGGTCTGGTGAAAGAAGGCGACAACTTCGTCGTACTGTCTGACATTCTGGGCGATGAAGATCACCTGGGCGATATGGACTTCAAAGTAGCGGGTTCCCGCGAAGGTATCTCTGCTCTGCAGATGGATATCAAAATTGAAGGTATCACCAAAGAGATCATGCAGGTTGCTCTGAACCAGGCTAAAGGTGCGCGTCTGCACATCCTGGGCGTGATGGAACAGGCGATTAACGCGCCGCGCGGCGATATCTCTGAATTCGCACCGCGTATCCACACGATCAAGATCAGTCCGGACAAAATCAAAGACGTTATCGGTAAGGGCGGTTCCGTTATTCGTGCGCTGACCGAAGAAACCGGCACCACTATCGAAATCGAAGATGACGGTACCGTGAAGATCGCGGCAACCGACGGCGACAAAGCGCAGCACGCGATTCGTCGTATCGAAGAGATCACCGCTGAGATCGAAGTTGGCCGTATCTACAACGGTAAAGTGACCCGTATCGTTGACTTTGGCGCGTTTGTTGCCATTGGCGGCGGTAAAGAAGGTCTGGTTCACATCTCTCAAATCGCCGACAAGCGCGTTGAGAAAGTGACCGACTATCTGCAGATGGGTCAGGAAGTGCCGGTTAAGGTTCTGGAAGTTGACCGTCAGGGCCGTGTCCGTCTGAGCATCAAAGAAGCAACTGAACAAACTCAGCCTGCGGCTGCGCCGGAAGCTCCGGCTGCCGAACAGCAGGGCGAGTAAGGTTGCCGTTTGCCCTCCGCATTGCGGAGGGCGCATTGCGGGCAGGACGCCCTGTTTGCAGCCGGGGAACTGGACGTTCATCCAATCGTTGTCTTCGGGAGTGGGAAATGAAGCCTTTTTTGCGCTGGTGTTTCGTGGCGACAGCTCTCACGCTGGCAGGATGCAGCAACTCTGCCTGGCGTAAGGACGCAGTCCTCGCGGTGCCATTGCAACCGACTTTGCAGCAGGAAGTGATTCTGGCGCGCATGGAACAAATTCTTGCCAGTCGGGCTTTAACCGATGACGAACGCGCACAGCTTTTATATGAGCGCGGAGTGTTGTATGATAGTCTCGGTCTGAGGGCATTAGCGCGAAATGATTTTTCACAAGCGCTGGCAATCCGACCGGATATGCCTGAAGTATTCAATTACTTAGGCATTTACTTAACGCAGGCAGGCAATTTTGATGCTGCCTATGAAGCGTTTGATTCTGTACTTGAGCTTGATCCAACTTACAACTACGCGCACTTAAATCGCGGTATCGCCCTGTATTACGGCGGTCGCGCTAAGTTAGCGCAAGATGATCTGCTGGCGTTTTATCAAGACGATCCCAATGATCCTTTCCGAAGCCTGTGGCTTTATCTCGCCGAGCGTCAGCTCGATGAGAAGCAGGCGCTTGAAGCACTGAGACAGCGCTTAAACAAGTCGGATAAAGAACAATGGGGATGGAACATTGTCGGGTTCTACCTTGGCGACATTAGCGAAAAAGAGCTAATGGACCGTCTGAAGGCAGACGCAACGGATAACACCTCGCTCGCTGAGCATCTCAGTGAAACCAACTTCTATTTAGGTAAGTACTACCTAAGTCTGGGGGACAAGGACAGCGCTACGGCACTGTTCAAACTGGCGGTCGCAAACAACGTTCATAACTACGTTGAGCACCGATACGCATTGTTGGAATTATCGCTCTTGGGCCAGGAGCAAGATGACCTGGCAGAATCGGACCAGCAATAGCTGACGAACACATCAGCCCTTTTTTGATTGCCATCACCTTTGCGGGTGAGGGCGTTGTTGTTCGTTAATACACCTACTTTGAGCCGGTTCACACTTTTCAATGAAAATTACCGAAAATTTTCACGATGAGTTATGTAGACTGGCCGCCATTAATTTTGAGGCACACGTACTACATGGCTGAATTCGAAACCACTTTTGCAGATCTGGGCCTGAAGGCTCCCATCCTTGAAGCGCTTAACGATCTGGGTTACGAAAAACCATCTCCGATCCAGGCTGAGTGCATTCCGCATCTGCTGGGCGGCCGCGACGTTCTGGGTATGGCCCAGACGGGTAGCGGTAAAACCGCAGCGTTCTCTTTACCGCTGCTGAACAACATCGATCCTGAGCTGAGAGCACCGCAGATTCTGGTGCTGGCGCCGACCCGCGAACTGGCGGTACAGGTTGCTGAAGCAATGACGGAATTCTCTAAACATATGCGCGGCGTAAACGTGGTTGCCCTGTACGGCGGCCAGCGTTATGACGTGCAGCTGCGCGCGCTGCGTCAGGGGCCGCAAATCGTTGTCGGTACCCCGGGTCGTCTGCTGGACCACCTGAAACGCGGTACGCTGGATCTCTCTAAGCTGAGCGGTCTGGTTCTGGATGAAGCTGACGAAATGCTGCGCATGGGCTTCATCGAAGACGTAGAAACCATTATGGCGCAGATCCCGGAGGGTCATCAGACCGCTCTGTTCTCTGCCACCATGCCGGAAGCCATTCGCCGTATTACCCGCCGCTTTATGAAAGAGCCGCAGGAAGTGCGCATCCAGTCGAGCGTAACAACTCGCCCGGACATCAGCCAGAGCTACTGGACTGCTTACGGTATGCGTAAAAACGAAGCGCTGGTGCGTTTCCTGGAAGCGGAAGATTTTGATGCGGCGATTATCTTCGTTCGTACCAAAAACGCGACCCTGGAAGTGGCCGAAGCGCTGGAGCGTAGCGGTTATAGCAGCGCTGCGCTGAACGGCGATATGAACCAGTCCCTGCGTGAGCAGACTCTGGAGCGTCTGAAGGACGGTCGTCTGGATATCCTGATTGCAACCGACGTTGCGGCCCGTGGCCTGGACGTTGAGCGTATCAGCCTGGTGGTTAACTATGATATCCCGATGGATTCCGAGTCTTACGTTCACCGTATCGGCCGTACGGGTCGTGCGGGTCGTGCTGGCCGCGCGCTGCTGTTCGTTGAGAACCGCGAGCGTCGTCTGCTGCGCAATATCGAACGTACGATGAAGCTGACCATTCCGGAAGTTGAACTGCCGAACGCAGAACTGCTGGGCAAACGCCGTCTGGAAAAATTCGCGGCGAAAGTTCAGCAGCAGCTGGAAAGCAGCGATCTGGATCAGTACCGTGCGCTGCTGGCGAAAATCCAGCCGTCTGCCGAAGGCGAAGAGCTGGACGTGGAAACGCTGGCCGCCGCGCTGCTGAAAATGGCTCAGGGCGAACGTCCGCTGATCCTGCCGCCGGATGCGCCTATGCGTCCTAAGCGCGAGTTCCGCGACCGTGACGATCGTTTCGAACGTCGCGGCGACCGTAACGACCGTGGCCCGCGCGGCGACCGTCCGGAACGCAGCGGCGAAGATCGTCCGAAGCGTGAGCGTCGTGACGTTGGCGATATGGAACTGTACCGTATTGAAGTGGGCCGTGATGACGGCGTTGAAGTTCGTCACATCGTTGGCGCAATTGCTAACGAAGGCGACATCAGCAGCCGTTACATCGGTAACATCAAGCTGTTTGGTTCTCACTCCACCATCGAACTGCCGAAAGGCATGCCGGGCGAAGTGCTGCAGCACTTTACGCGTACCCGCATCCTGAACAAGCCGATGAACATGCAGCTGCTGGGCGATGCTCAGCCGCGTCCTGAACGCAGCGGCGAACGTCGTGGCGGCGGTGAGCGTCGTGAAGGCGGTCGTAGCTTCGGCGGCGGTGAACGTCGTGAAGGCCGTGGTTTCGGCGGTGAGCGTCGCGAAGGCGGCCGTGGTGAAGGTCGTCGTTTCAGCGGCGAACGTCGTGAAGGTGGCCGCGCGCCGCGCCGCGATGATGCTTCAGCTCCGCGTCGCGATGACTCCGCAGGTCGTCGTCGTTTCGGTGGCGATGCATAATTAGCGCTTTCCGCTAACGTAAAGTAAACGATACAGCCCCGATCTTTATGATTGGGGCTTTTTTTATTCCCTTTGTACTCGTGTACTGGTACAGTGCGTCACGTTGATAACAAGAAAAGTATTTTCGACTGGAGATTTCGGCAAATGGCGACACTTACCACTACGGCAACCCGACCGTCCTTGTTTGGCGGCGTAGTGATTATTGGCGGGACGATTATTGGGGCGGGCATGTTCTCACTGCCGGTTGTGATGTCCGGCGCGTGGTTCTTCTGGTCTCTGGCGGCGCTGGTTTTTACCTGGTTTTGTATGCTTCACTCCGGGTTAATGATCCTTGAAGCGAACCTGAATTACCGGATTGGCTCGAGCTTCGATACCATTACTAAAGATCTGCTCGGCAAAGGCTGGAATCTGGTTAACGGCGTGTCGATCGCCTTTGTTCTTTATATTCTGACTTACGCCTATATCTCCGCCAGCGGCTCGATTCTGCACCATACGTTTAGCGAAATGTCGCTGAACGTACCGGCAAGGGCGGCAGGTTTCGGTTTTGCGCTGCTGGTGGCGTTTATCGTCTGGTTGAGCACCAAAGCGGTGAGCCGCATGACGGCCATTGTGCTGGGAGCTAAGGTCATTACCTTCTTTTTGACCTTTGGCAGCCTGTTGGGGCACGTCCAGCCGACCACCCTGTTTAACGTGGCTGAACAAAATGCCTCGTATATGCCCTATCTGCTGATGACGCTGCCGTTCTGCCTCGCGTCCTTCGGCTATCATGGCAACGTGCCGAGCCTGATGAAGTACTACGGCAAAGATCCGCGCACAATCGTTAAGTGTCTGGTTTACGGTACGCTGCTGGCGCTGGGCCTGTACGTGGTGTGGCTGCTGGTGACGATGGGTAATATCCCACGCCCTGAGTTTATCGGTATTGCGCAGAAGGGGGGCAACATAGATGTCTTGGTCCAGGCGCTCAGTGGGGTACTGAACAGCCGGAGTCTGGATCTGCTGTTAGTCATTTTTTCGAACTTTGCCGTTGCCAGTTCATTCCTTGGCGTGACGCTCGGTCTGTTTGATTATCTGGCGGATCTGTTCGGGTTCGATGACTCCGCGCTGGGACGCTTTAAAACCGCGCTTCTCACCTTTGTTCCGCCGATGGCGGGTGGCCTGCTGTGGCCGAACGGATTCCTCTACGCGATCGGCTATGCGGGGCTGGCGGCGACGATCTGGGCGGCAATTGTACCGGCGCTGCTGGCTCGCGCATCGCGTAAACGCTTTGGTAGCCCATTGTTTCGCGTTTGGGGCGGAAAGCCGATGATTGCTTTGGTTCTGCTGTTCGGGCTGGGTAACGTTATCGTGCATTTCCTGTCGAGCTTTAACGTATTACCCACCTATCACTAATTGAAAATGCGGCAGAAATGCCGCATTTTTCACTATCCGAGAAGCTCTTCTTTCACCTGCATCGCCAAATCAAATGAATGCAGGCGCGCCTGATGATCGAAGATTTGGCCGTTAACCATGATTTCATCGGCCTGGGTTTCCCGCAGGATCGACTCCAGCCCGTGACGGATTTTCGCTTTATCGCCGACCAGCGACATGCTCAGCGCTTTTTCGACGCCGTACTGCTCTGAAGCGGACCACAGCTGATGCATATTTTGCACCGGCGGCGGCAGCTGTCCGGTCTCGCCGCGGCGCAGTTTGACGAACGCCTGCTGCATGGACGTAAACAGAAATTCCGCATCTCTGTCGCTGTCGGCGGCAATAATGTTAATGCATACCATCGCGTACGGCTTCGCTAACCGCTCTGACGGCTGGAAGTGGGTGCGGTAGAGGTGCAGGGCCTGAAAGAGCATATCCGGGGCGAAGTGCGAGGCAAAGGCAAACGGCAGCCCAAGCTGCGCCGCCAACTGGGCGCTGTACAGGCTTGAGCCGAGCAGCCAGACCGGGATCTTCTCGCCATACCCGGGAACCGGGCGCACGTGCGGATTAGGATCGCGGGCGTCGAACCAGTCCACCAGCTCCGCGACATCGCGCGGGAAGTTATCGACATCGCCGCTCATATGGCGACGCAGCGCGCGCATGGTTGGCTGATCGCTGCCCGGCGCGCGGCCAAGGCCGAGATCGATGCGTCCCGGGTAGAGCGTATTGAGCGTACCGAACTGCTCGGCAATCACCAGCGGCGAATGGTTCGGCAGCATCACGCCGCCGGAGCCCAGATGCAGAGTGGTGGTATTCGCGGCAAGGTAGCCAATCAGTACGGAAGTCGCCGCGCTGGCGATACCGACCATATTATGGTGTTCGGCCAGCCAGTAGCGGTGATAGCCGCGCTTTTCCGCCAGCTGCGCCAGGTCTAAAGAGTGGGAGAAGGCTTCCTTTGCGGAAGAACCTTGCGGGATCGGCGCCAGATCGAGCACCGAGAACGAAACAGATTTGTCAGTCATAAAGGCTCACTTTGCTACAGCATCGTCATCAGATTGAAGGTCTTCTTCCAGCCTGGCGCATCCAGGATACGCCAGCCAGAAAAGCTGCATCTTTAATAGTGCATTAAAAAGCAGCGATAGCCATTAACAAAGTGAGCGGTTAATCAGCTCTGCAATTCCAGCCCGGCCAGTCGTCGCCAGTAGCCGTTGCAGTCGCTGTTCGCCGTCAGCGGCAGCGGCGCCGCGCCGTTTTCATTCGCCCGGAAGGCGTCCAGCATAGCGAAGGTCTCGCTACCCAGCGGCGACAGGCGAACCATATCCACCAGCCCGGTCATGGTGCTTAGCTCATTCCCGAGGTTGTAGACGTAGCCGCTCATGGTCTGAATGCCGTTGAGGACGAACACCTGCTGGTTCTCCTGCGAAAGCACGTCGCGCCCGTTAGGGTATTTTATGCAGCAGGTTTCACACTCGTCTTTCGGCCGGTCTTCCGAGCGCGCGGTAAAGCAGCGGGCGGAGTAGGCCAGCGGCAGATGACCGTAGCTCAGGACCTCCACCTCAAACCGGCCGCGAATGCCCAGCTCGTCGCACTGGGTCAGCAAATTCGCCAGCCAGTCGCGGGAAAGTTCGACCGGCATACACCAGCGCACCATGCCCTGCTTGAGCAGCAGACGCAGGGTGACGGCGTTGTAGCAGTTAAGCGCGTGCCCGGCGACGAACGGCAGCTTACGTTCCGCGCACAGATTAACGACGCCGAGATCGCTGGCTTCAATCAGAAATTCGCCGTTATCGACATAGCGCTTCAGTTCGCCCAGCTCCGATGACGCCTGCACCAGCGCGAGGGTGGAAAGCACCACCTGTTTACCGCTTCCCGCCAGCGTTTTTGCCATGTCGATCCAGTCGCCGACTTTGGTGGCGCGACGTTTGCTGCATACCGCTTCGCCGAGGTAAATCGTGTCCGCGCTGCAGCTTGCCGCCTGCTGGTAAAAATCTTCCAGCGTCTCTTTTGGCCAGTAATAAAGCACCGGCCCTAATGAATATTTCATTGCTGTTCTCACTGCCATTTACGGTGATAGGCGCCAAGGGTGGTTTGCGTCCCTTCGGACATGGAACCGAGGGTCTCCATCCACGCGGACTGCGGTACGAAGTTTTGCGGATCGGCTTTGCAGCGATCGATCGCCTGACGCCAGACTTTCGCCACCTGTGTAACGTACGCCGGGCTGCGCTGGCGCCCCTCGATTTTCACCGAGGCAATATTTGCCGCCATCAGCTCCGGCAGCAGCTCCAGGGTGTTCAGGCTGGTGGGTTCTTCCAGCGCGTGGTAGCGCTCGCCGTCGACCAGATACCGCCCTTTACAGAGGGTGGGATAGCCGGCGTTTTCACCATCTCGATAGCGGTCGATCAGCACTTCGTTAAGGCGTGATTCCAGTCCCTGCGGCGTTTGCTGCCAGCGCACGAAGCGCGCCGGCGAACAGGCGCCGACGGTATTCGGCGATTCGCCGGTCAGATAAGAGGAAAGGTAGCAGCGTCCTTCCGCCATAATGCACAGGCTACCGAAGGCAAAAACCTCCAGCGGCACCGGCGTGGCGCGCGCCAGCTGTTTGACCTGGTGAATCGACAGCACGCGCGGCAGCACCACGCGGGCGACGTCAAAATTGCGATGATAAAACTTTACCGCCTCTTCGTTGGTGGCCGAGGCCTGGACGGAAACGTGGCGCTCAATATGCGGATAACGCTCGGCGGCGTATTCCAGCATCGCGATATCGGCGAGGATCAGCGCGTCGGCGCCCAACTGCGCCGCCATGTCGACCGCGCGCTGCCAGCGGGCATAACCATCAGGATGCGCGAAGGTGTTAATGGCAATATGCAGTTTGCGACGATGCTGGTGCACAAAGCTGACGGCTTCCTGCAGTTTCTTTTCGGTGAAATTAAGGCCGGCAAAGTGGCGGGCGTTGGTGTCATCTTTCAGCCCGATATAGACGGCATCGGCGCCGTTTTCGATGGCCGCCTTAAGCGCCGGAAGGTTACCGGCTGGGCAGAGCAGCTCCATAATTTTTCCTGAAAAACGCGGCCCGTCAGGGACGCTGGATGGTTAATGAGCTGGGATTTTAGTTAACCTTTTGGTGACAATTTTTGATTTGAGGCAGTTAAAAGCGTATTGGCGGGATCAATACCTGCGGCCCGGCATCGTGATTTTGTTGATTTACGCCGCTATGTCGTTTATTTGATATGGCACAATAGAGGAACTATTGCATTCATGGAGTAAAGCTTGTGTTGGATAAACTGCGTTCCAAACTGGTTCACTTTGGCCCGTCGATGATGAGCGTGCCGGTTAAGCTGGCGCCATTTGCCCTCAAGCGCCAGGTGCTGGAACAGGTATTAAGCTGGCAATTTCGCCAGGCGCTGGCGGATGGGGAACTGGAGTTTCTCGAGGGGCGCTGGTTAAGTATTCATGTGCGCGACATCGGCCTGCTGTGGTATACCTCGGTGGTGGACGGTCGTCTGGTGGTCAGCCCTGCGGCTGAAGCGGACGTTAGCTTCAGCGCCGACGCCAGCGACCTGCTGATGATCGCGGCGCGTAAGCAGGATCCGGATACGCTGTTCTTCCAGCGTCGCCTGGTTATCGAAGGCGATACCGAGCTGGGACTGTATGTAAAAAACCTGATGGATGCCATTGAGCTGGAGCAGATGCCAAAGGCGCTGCGTATTATGCTGCTGCAGCTGGCGGACTTTGTTGAAGCTGGCCTGAAAGGCCCGCAGAAACCTGAACAGACATCGGTAGGTGAGGCATGCTGATTCGAGTAGAGATTGGGATTGATGCGCCGGGTATCGATGCTCTATTGCGTCGTACCTTCGGCGGCGACGCGGAAGCGCAGCTGGTGCACAGTCTTCGTGAAGATGGCCTGATCACGCTGGGCGTGGTGGCGACGGATGACGAAGGTCAGGTCGTAGGCTACGTGGCCTTTAGCCCGGTCGCCGTCGAAGGCGAAGAGCTGCAGTGGGTTGGACTGGCTCCGCTGGCGGTCGATGAAAGCTACCGCGGTCAGGGCATCGGGCGTCAGCTGGTCTATGAAGGGCTCGATTCCCTGAA
Source organism: Klebsiella sp. CN_Kp113 (assembly GCF_040064585.1). Classification (NCBI taxonomy): domain Bacteria; kingdom Pseudomonadati; phylum Pseudomonadota; class Gammaproteobacteria; order Enterobacterales; family Enterobacteriaceae; genus Klebsiella; species Klebsiella sp. CN_Kp113. The sequence goes on from NZ_JBEAID010000029.1 coordinate 70,381, forward strand.
CGAGTTTGGCTATGCCGCCGTCGTGACGCTTGGCGATCCGGCGCTGTATGGCCGTCTGGGCTTTGAACCCGCGGCGCGTTTCGATCTGCGCTGCCGCTGGCCCGATAGCGCCGAGGCTTTCCAGGTGCATCGTCTGGCCGATGACGCGCTGAACGGCGTGAGCGGGCTGGTCGAATATAGCGACCACTTTAATCGCTTCTGAGGCTTTCCAGCAGCGCCTCAAATGAACCGTCCCCGGCAACGAGGCGCTCTTTCTGGCGCTTCGTTAGCTGCTTAATACGATACTCAAGCCGCAACGCTAGTGAGCGTTCACCAACTTCCTGACTGAAGGCCAGCTGAAGCTCGCCTTTTCCACGCAGCGCTTTCGCGCCCTTACCAGTCTGATGCTGGCAAAAGCGGCGTGAAACATCGGTGGTAATCCCGGTATAAAGGCGATTATCGGCGGTACGAATCAGATAGAGAAACCAGCACACGGTACAGAGGTCGCTATGTTAAGGTGTGAGCACCATAACATACTGGAGAGTAAAGATGGATACGCTCGCCGCGATCGGCCGCTGGCTGGGTAAGCAGCACGTCGTGACCTGGTGCGTCGCCCGCGATGATGAGCTGTGGTGCGCCAATGCTTTTTACGTTTATGACCCGGAGAAGGTCGCATTTTATCTGCTCAGCGATGAAAAAACGCGCCACGGCCAAATGACCGGGGAAAGCGCCAACGTGGCCGGGACGGTCAACGGCCAGCCAAAGAGCGTGGCGCTGATCCGCGGCGTACAGTTCAAAGGTAAAATTCGCCGCCTCGCCGGGGAAGAAGAGGCGGCGATGCGCAAGCGCTACGTCAGCCGTTTTCCGGTGGCCCGCATGCTATCGGCGCCAGTCTGGGAGATTCGTCCCGATGAGATCAAGTTCACCGATAACACGCTGGGCTTTGGGAAAAAGCTGCACTGGCTGCGCGAATCAGGCGCCGAGCAGGCGTAAGGCTTCACGATTAAAGGCCGGCAGGTCGTCCGGGGTTCTGCTGGTCACCAGCTGTTCGTTGTCGATCACCACTTCCTGGTCATAGAATTCGCCACCGGCGTTTTTCACGTCGACTACGATAGGCTTCACGGCCGTCAGTTTACGCCCGCGAATCACATCAGCGCTAATCAACAGCTGCGGGCCATGGCAGATGGCGAAGACCGGTTTGCCGCTATTGACAAAATCGCGGGTGAAGGTGACAAAGCGTTCGTCGCCGCGCAGCGAGTCCGGTGAATATCCGCCCGGCAGCAGCAGGGCGTCGAAGTCGGCAGGGCTGACGTCATCAATGGCTTTATCGATAACGACTTCAGCTTCCCCTTTTTTTCCTTTTACCTTCTTCCCCGCCTGTTTTTCAATGGTCACCACCTTGTGTCCGGCCAGACGGTAGGCGTCCGCGGGTGAGGTGAACTCCGAGTCTTCAAAGTCGTCGGTAATTAAAACGGCTATCTTCTTACTCATTCTTCCTCCAGTGTTTCGGTGTGGAATGAGGCATTTCCCTGATGATGATGGATAATTACCTCGTAGAGTATTAAGTCTGGAACATGAGGCTGGGATCGCAACATAGAAAAATCTGCAAAGGAGTTTCGATGAGTCAGGTACTGTTAACGGGGGCAACCGGGTTAGTTGGTGGTCACTTACTGCGAATGCTACTCAACGCACCGGATATTAAGTCCATTGCTGCGCCCACGCGTCGGCCGCTGAGCGATATCTCCGGCGTATTTAACCCGCACGATCCGCAGCTCACGGATGCGCTGGCGCAGGTGGTCGATCCGGTCGATATTGTTTTCTGCTGCCTGGGGACCACCCGCCGGGAAGCGGGAAGCAAAGAGGCGTTTGTGCATGCCGATTATACGCTGGTCATTGATACCGCGCTGGTGGGGAAAAAGCTGGGCGCGCAGCATATGCTGGTGGTCAGCGCGATGGGGGCGAACGCGCATTCCCCCTTTTTCTATAATCGGGTAAAAGGCGAGATGGAAGAGGCGCTGATTGCGCAGCAGTGGCCGAGGTTGACGATTGCCCGTCCATCAATGCTGGTAGGCGAGCGCGAAAAAAAACGCGCCGGCGAGACGCTCCTTGCGCCGCTTTTTAGCCTGCTGCCGGGAAACCTGAAATCGATAGACGCGCGGGACGTGGCAAGCGCGCTACTCGCGGAGGCGCTCTCGCCCGCGCAGGAAGGCGTCCGCATTCTCTCCTCGTCGCAGCTGCGCGAGAGGGCCGCGCGCGGGGGGGATTACTGATTTCCAAAGTTTCCCCGGAGGCGTAGTATTCATGTCCTCAATTTATCATGACACTCCCTGGGGAATGCTATGGCTGGTCAGTCTTCATCTCAGGCGGCAGCACCGTTTCAATGGTGGAAGCCCGCGCTGTTTTTTCTCGTCGTTATCGTTGGTCTGTGGTTCGTTAAATGGCAGCCCTATTACGGCAAAGCCTTTACCGCCGCTGAGACGCACAGTATCGGCAAATCCATTCTTGCAAATAGCGATGCGAATCCTTTCGCTGCGGCCTGGGATTACGCGCTGGTCTATTTCCTGGCGGTATGGAAAGCGGCGGTATTAGGCGTGCTGCTGGGATCGCTCATTCAGGTGCTGATCCCGCGTGACTGGCTGCGGCGCACGTTAGGGCAATCGCGTTTTCGCGGTACGCTGCTGGGGACCGCATTCTCTCTGCCGGGGATGATGTGCACCTGCTGCGCCGCGCCGGTGGCTGCGGGAATGCGTAAACAGCAGGTATCCATGGGCGGCGCGCTGGCATTCTGGCTGGGCAATCCGCTGCTCAACCCGGCGACGCTGGTGTTTATGGGCTTCGTGCTGGGCTGGCAGTTTGCGCTGATTCGCCTGCTGGCCGGACTGGCGACCGTACTGGTGGTCGCCACGCTGGTTCAGAAATGGGTGAAAGAAGCGGCGACGCAGCCGGTTCCCGTGCCTGAAATGTCGGTCACAACGGGGCAGGACGGCTTCTTCAGCCGCTGGCTGCGCGCGCTGTGGACGCTGTTCTGGAATACCATCCCGGTTTATATTCTGGCGGTACTGGTGCTGGGCGCCGCGCGGGTGTGGTTATTCCCTCACGCCGATGGCGTGGTGGAGAATACGCTGTTCTGGGTGATTGCCATGGCGATTGCCGGCTGCCTGTTTGTGATACCGACGGCGGCGGAGATCCCGATTGTGCAGACCATGATGCTGGCAGGAATGGGCATGGCGCCCGCGCTGGCGCTGCTGATTACGCTGCCTGCTGTTAGCGTACCGTCACTGATTATGCTGCGTAAAGCGTTCCCGGCGAAGGCGCTGTGGCTGACCGGTGGGCTGGTGGCGCTGTGCGGCGCGGTGGTTGGGGGCGTTGCTTTACTCTGATGATCTTCCCGGAGGCGGCGCTGCGCGCCTGTCCGGGCTACCGGCCCACAGCCAACGGTGAACCCGTAGCCCGGCTCAGCGTAGCGCAGGCCGGGAGGCAGAGACGCTTACTTGATATAGGTAAAGGCGGTGGTGACGCGAGACACGCCGCTCACCCGGCTGGCGATATCCGCCGCCGCGCGTCCTTCACGGTCGGTGACCAGACCCATCAGGAACACTTCACCGTTTTCGGTTGTCACCTTCACGTTGGAGGATTTCACCTGGTCGGTACCCAGCAGCTGGGAGCGGACTTTGGTGGTGATCCAGGTATCCGAAGACGCGGTTCCTAAGCCGATCGGCTGGCCCTGACGCACTTCGTTAAACACCTCCGTCGTACCTTCTACGCCCATAGCGATTTGCTTCGCGCGTGCGGAGAGATCGGACGTTGGGGATTGCCCGGTCAGCAGAACTTTGCCCTGGTAGGCGGTCACGTTGATGCGGGCCTGTTTCTTAATTTGTTCATCTTTCGACAGCGCGCTGTTAACGCGCAGCTCCAGCGTGCTGTCGTCCACCTGAGTACCTACCGTACGCGGGTCCGTCGCGGCTTTAGTGCCGACTGCTGCCGTTCCGACTACCGCGGCAGCAACGCATCCCTGAAGCAGTAGCGCAGACAGCAGAATGGCGAGGGGCGAGAGAGCCTTCATGTGTTCTCCTTAATCGTCCTGGTGTGGAAAAAGCGTGTTATCGATCAAATCGCACAGACAGTTGACGGTGAGCATGTGCATTTCCTGAATTCGCGCGCTGCGATGCGACGGAATGCGGATTTCGACGTCCTGCTGCCCTAACAGGCCAGCCAGTTCACCGCCGTCATAACCGGTTAACGCCACGATAGTCATATCGCGGGTGACCGCCGCTTCCACGGCTTTCACGATGTCCCGGCTGTTGCCGCGCGTAGAAATCGCCAGCAGCACGTCGCCGGCGTGTCCCAACGCTCGCACCTGCTTAGCATAGATTTCGTCATGCAGGCGATCGTTGGCAATTGCGGTTAAGACCACATTATCGGTATTTAGTGCAATGGCGGGTAAACCAGGACGCTCTGTTTCAAAACGGTTAATCATACTGGCAGCAAAATGCTGTGCGTTGGCGGCGGAAGTGCCATTACCACAACAGAGGATTTTGTTGCCGTTCAGCAGCGACTGAACGAGCGTCATCGCCGCACGGGAGATGGCGTCCGGGAGTGCTTCCGCTGCTGCAATTTGGGTTTGAATGCTTTCGGTGAAGCAGGCTTTGATTCTGTCGAGCACGGGATCCCTTAATTCGTTTACGCTATTCGCCAAAGGCGTTTTTTAGCCATTGGATGTCGTTTCCGGTGAAGGCTACCACATCGAAACGGCAATCCACAGTCTCAAAGCTCCCATTCTGTCGGCAGAGCCACAGACGCGCGGCTTTGAGCAGTCTTTGTTGCTTTTGCGGCGTCACGCTGGAGGCGGCATCGCCGTAGTTTGCGCTGCGACGATAGCGTACTTCGACAAAGACGGTGACGCTGCCGTCGCGCATGATGAGGTCTATCTCGCCGCCGCGCTCGCGGACGTTGGCGGCGATAAAACGCAGACCCTGGCTCTCCAGCCAGCGGCGCGCCTGGGTTTCCCAGGCATCGCCGGTCTGTTTACTTAGTTGGCCGCGACGATTTGCCCACCCTGGTATTTGAGCCATGACAGTTTCCTGTTGATCACGCAATCCTGCGTGGCCGTGAGATCGCCGGTATTGCCGTTCAGCTCAAAGCCGGGAACCTGGCGCATCTGCGAGAAATGGTTGGCAAGGGACCAGGCGTCGGCGCCCATGGCGTACAGGCGCGCCAGCGAGTAGTCGTTACGAACGGCGGCCAGCGCCTGCTGCTGCAGGGCAGGGTTACTTCCCGCCAGCATCGGGATCTCGCTATATTGCAGACCTTCCATCTCCAGACGGAAGTCCGGTCCGGAAGTCCCCTGGGCGCTGCGGGAGCTGGCGTAGAGCGTCACGCCGCTCTGGCTGCCGTTACGCAGGGCGATCATCGGTTTGATGTAAGCGATTTGTTCCGGCGTGGCCAGGATATACGCGGCGTCGACGCCGCCGGTGCTGCTGACCGGCACATCGCTCGGGCTACCCAGGGCGCTGTCTTGCGCTGACGGCAGGGTTGAGACCGGCGTACCGCTTAGCGAAATACCGCTGTTGACGCTGCCGCGCAGCTCGGCGGTGGAGCCCAGGCGCTGTTGCAGGACGGTACCGCCCCCCAGCTTCAGCCACTCGTTGGCGAAGGCGGTAACCACCCGATCGCCCAGGGCGCCGCGAGGCACCAGCAGCAGCGGAGTCTGTTTGCCCTGATCGTGAATGTGATGCGCCGCGTCGCGGGCTTCGTCTTCCGGCGAGAGGGCGAAATAGCAGATATTGGCCCGGCTTTCGACTTTTTCCGGCTGATTGAGCGCCAGCACGTTCAGCGAGGTATTGCTCTTGATGACATCTTCGACATTATCTTTCAGCAGCGGACCGACGACGATGGTCGCGCCATCCTGCTGCACTTGGGCCAGCAGCTGGCTCATTGGCTGAGCGGTGGTGTCGTAGATTTTCAGTTCTGCGGAAGGGTTGGCTGGCGTTGCGGCGACTGCCTGAGCCTGCGGCGTTTCCGCCGGCTGGCTGGTGGCCTCCGGCGTCGGGGCTTGTACTGCCGCCGGCGCGGTGACCGGCGCCGCGGTTTGCGCCTGGTCGGCCGCTGGCGCCTGTACCGGGGTCTGAGCGTTATTGGTGGTCGTCAGATCGGTGACCTCCGCCTGCGATGGGCTGACTACGGCGCTTTCGGCAACGTTCGCCGCCTGGGCGACCTGGGCGGGTACTGCGCTTCCTGCAACGGCAGGCGCGCCGTTCTTCGCCGCTTCAAAGCCCTGCTGGATCGTGCGGCCAAAAATCGCCGCCTGGCCGTTTAACGGCAGCAGCAGGGCGATTTTATTGGTCGATGCGGCCTGGTAGTTCTGCATATTCACTAGCTGCGTCGGCAGCATTTTCGCCCCCGGATTTTGCGGGTAGCGAGTCTGCCAGTCTTTCACTCCCGCCTTGAGCATCGTCGGATCGCTGCGGTTATCAAACCACATGCGCTGCAGATCCAGCCAGCCCTGCAGGACGTTCTCATCGGCGTTAATGACCAGCGCGTTGGCCTGATCTTTGGTCATGGCGGTGAGCGCTTTCCAGGTCGCGTCGATGTTTTTCTGCTTTTGCGCAGGCAGGCTTAACAGCGACTGTTGGGCAATCAGGGCCCGCAGCAGGTTCAGCGAGGGTTGACCCTGGCTGGCGTCAATTTGCGCCTGCCAGTAGCGGGGCAGTTGGTTCTCCTCAAGGCTTGCCGGGTCGAGCTTGCTGAGCAGCGTCTGCGCGCCCTGGAAATCGTTCTGCGCCAGCTTCACTTCCACCGCCAGCAGCGACCTTTCGCGGCTTTGCGCACCGTTGAGATTAGACGGTAGCTGGTTGAACAGGTCGATCGCCTGCGGTTTCTTACCTTCCTTCAGCAGTGCACGAATGGCGAGTAATTGCCAGTTGGTCTTGCTATCATTCGTGCTTTGCTGCATCTGTTGCAGATAGTAACTGGAGTCTGCCTGAGCCGTACCCTGCAAATACGCCGTACTTTGATCCGGAGTATGGGTACCGCAGCCGGCAAAGATCAGCGCGGCCAGCAGTACGGGCAGACAACGCACGGGTTTAGAACGAAGAAATGTTGACGGTACCATATGTGTCCAGTGATATTTTTTTGGCTCAATGCTCAATATTAATTCGGCAATACGGACGAGACAATGAAACAACACGAATCAGCAGATAATTCTCAGGGACAGCTCTATATTGTGCCCACTCCGATAGGGAATCTGTCTGATATCACGCAACGCGCGCTGGAAGTGTTGCAAGCCGTTGATTTAGTTGCAGCGGAAGATACCCGCCATACCGGTTTGCTGCTGCAGCATTTTGCGATCAACGCCCGTTTATTCGCGCTTCATGACCACAACGAGCAGCAAAAGGCGGAAACGCTGGTGGCGAAGCTTAAAGCGGGGCAAAACATCGCGCTGGTTTCCGACGCCGGAACGCCGCTGATTAACGATCCCGGCTATCATCTGGTGCGCACCTGCCGTGAAGCTAATATTCGCGTGGTGCCTCTGCCCGGCCCCTGTGCGGCGATTGCGGCGCTGAGCGCGGCGGGTCTGCCTTCGGATCGCTTCTGCTATGAAGGCTTTTTGCCTGCCAAATCCAAAGGGCGTCGTGACACGCTGAAGGCGCTGGAAGAAGAGCCGCGGACGATTATTTTTTATGAGTCGACCCACCGCCTGCTGGAAAGCCTGGAAGATATCTGCACGGTATTGGGCGAGTCTCGCTACGTGGTGCTGGCGCGGGAGCTGACCAAAACCTGGGAATCGATTCACGGAGCGCCGATCGGCGAGCTGCTGGCATGGGTGAAAGAGGACGAAAATCGCCGTAAAGGCGAGATGGTGCTGATCGTAGAAGGTTTTAAAGCGCAGGAAGAGGCGCTGCCGGCGGTAGCGCTGCGTACGCTGGCCCTGCTGCAGGCTGAGCTGCCGCTGAAAAAAGCCGCCGCGCTGGCTGCGGAAATCCACAGCGTGAAGAAAAACGCCCTGTATAAGTATGCCCTGGAGCAGCAGGGGTAAGCAGAATGCCCGGGCGATTGCCCGGGCCAATACCTTATTTAGCGGGGGTTGCTTCGAATACAAGCATCTGTAATGGCTGCAACGTGACGACAATTGGGGCCTGGTATTTATCAGGGAATGTCGAATTGCTCCCGTAGATGCTTCTTAACGTGAAGTTTGAGGTTGCCCCATGCGGAAGCTCAAATGCTTTCGTCAGGTCGAGGTAGTATTGCTGCGGTTTATCCGATGGGTTACGTATCCCCAGGATAGCTTTTTCTTTGCTCCAGGATGCCCAACCATACACTTCCAGCGCAGTAGGATCGCCGCCCACCCAGTGGGTATCGACTAATATATCGGCGTTAGCGCGGGACCATTTTGCCGCCTGCGCCAGGACATCCCATTTCGCTTTATTGAGCATGGACGGTGTGATGTAAAGCTCTTGTAGCTGGGTACCGGTAGCGAAATAGCTCCATACTTGATCGGCAAAGTCGCTATCCGTTTGTACCTTCTCAAGCCCGTAATAGGCGTTTTCAGCGCTAACTATGCCGTGGTACATCAGTGAGTTAAGTGGAAATAGCGGACCTTTTCGTACGATAGAGCGCCAGGTTTCTGCATCCCGATAAGTCATCCATTGCTGTACTGGCGTGCCGGGACCGTAGAGATTAATGTCATCACCCTGACGCCAGATAGCGTCAGCATAGAAAAGCCATGAGGGGCTGGCGTTGGTCCCGGTGGTTAAATTAATAAACTGATTTGGGTTGGCGCTACGCATATTATGAAGTAGGGCAATTGACGCATCGAAGTCAGATGCGAACTCACTACCTTTAATATGTGAATTTGCGTTCCCCATACCATCCAGTTTAAATGAAGTGATATGCTCTTTTTTAATTAGATTAATAACCTGTGCATTAAAGTTTTTAAAATATTTAGGGCCGGAGAGCGCAAATTTTCCATCGACGGTTTCGAAGCCATATTCTTTAGCATGGGATACGCGAATATCCCGCGGCTTGTTATATCCGCCCCAGGGAGAAAGCCAGAGTCCGATTGAACTATGCAAGCTATCGGCTTTTTCTCTTACCTTACTGAATCCGTTGCTAAAAGCCGGGCCAAATAACCATCTTCCGGTCCGATCATCCCAGCCATCATCTAACAGGAAGGCATCCAGCATTACACCGCGTCCGGTAATGAATTCCTTATTCCATTCATCCATACGCTGTAGAACTTCGGGTTCGGTATAGGTGGTAAAGAATCCAATATCCATCCAGCTGTTGTAGTGCAGATAGGGCTTATAGGGCCGCGGGCGAACCGCATCGATAAACTGGTTGACGCTTCGGCGTAGCTGATTGATTTCCGGGAATGTACCGAACCAGGTGGTATAGCTAACGGCGGTGCCTGGCTGTAAAGGTGTTTTTAGTTCAACATTAAGATTGGTGGTTGCTTCATAAGCCCAGGTGTTCACTACAGGTTTATTCGGCAATATAAAAAATGAATCAGCAATAATCGGTGAGCTATTTATTGAACCTTCTACCCACGGGGCTTGTGACTGTTTTCTGGTGGGAAAAAACGTGATTTTCGAGACCTCTTGTGCCTTCCCGAGGGCGGTAATCGTATAATCAATGCTGGCGTATTTATCTTTAACCAGATTCAGTTTTACCTCGACGTTAAAATCCGGATGAGCATAATCAATGATAATGGTGTTATCTTTCTTATCCACATGCTTTATTTTAAAGTCAGCGGCGTGAATGACCGTTTCATCCGGAAGAGTAAGAAAGAAAAGCTCTTCGGGTGAAAGCTGATGCTGTGATTTAACGTCTTTAAGCGCCATCACAGAATTCGCATCGTTAAATGAAACGGCAAGGTATTCGCTATCCAGTGCATATTGGGCGGCGAAAGCCCCGTTGGAAATAAGCAGAGCCAGTAACGAAACATTGAGCGTTTTTTTCATGAGAAAAGTCCTTGTTTTCGTTTTTTTCAGAGGTAAGCAGCGTTAGCCTCCATTGGGTTAACGCTTTGGTAAGGGGGAGGTGCTGGGGGCTGGCTACACTCAGGCTTCGGCGATTTGTAAAAGGCAGTTGGCCGACCCGCATACGGCGATCTTACTGCGTACCACCTCTTTCATCGCGTTCATGCCAACGCGCATGTAATAACGCGGATCGTTACCTTGCGGATTTTCGGCAAACCATTTTTTCACCGCAGCAGCAAAGGCGATTTTCAGTTCAGTAGCGACATTGACTTTGCACACACCCAGTTCGATGGTGCGGCGAACATACTCATCAGGCACATCGCTTGCGCCATGGAGTACCAGCGGAATATCCACCACTTCACGGATTTCCGCCAGACGCTGGAAGTCGATTTTGGGTTTTTTGGTGTAAAGGCCATGAGCCGTACCAATCGCTACGGCCAGGCTATCTACGCCCGTTAGCTCAATAAAACGTTTGGCTTCCTGCGGATCGGTCAAAAACGCGCTTTCCGCATCCACACTCATGTCGTCTTCTACTCCACCCAGGCGTCCGAGTTCAGCTTCTACGCTACAGTCGCGGGCATGGCAAAAATCCACCACCGATTTTACCAGTTTCACATTCTCTTCAAACGGGAAGTGGCTGCCGTCGATCATGGCGCTGCGTACGCCTGCGTCCACTTTCCGGCGAATATCTTCCAGCGATTCATGGTGATCGAGATGCAGAGCCAGCGGAATGCCGAAACTGGTGGAGTAGGCGCGGCATAGCGCGTAGATCTCCTCCAGCGCAATATGCTTAAAAGTACCCGGGGTTCCGGCGAGGATCACGGGTGATTGCATTTCGCTGCACACTTCCAGAATCGCCTGGATCGTTTCGGCGTTATGGATGTTGAACGCGGGTACCGCGTAGCCTTTTGCCTGGGCATCCTGCAGGAGATACTTGGTAGAAATAATGCTCATGATCGGATCCTCTTAAGCCAGCCATGGATGAATAACGACGCCCTGCACTACGCGGTTAACCGTGCCGCTGGCGGAGGGGGTATCCGGCGTATTTCCTACGGCGATCGACTGCGTAAGGGCGAATACCTGGGCGTACATCAGGAAGCAGAAGGCCAGTTCTACATCAACGAAGTGACGCGCTGGCGGCAGAAGGATATGTGGGCCAGCTTCAATAACGGCATCGCTCTCCGCGGCGATGGCCACCACACGCATGGCCTGCCGATCGCGCCGTAGTTCTGCCAGCAGGTCGAGATCGTATTGGCGGGTGTAGGGGTGGCTAGATATATACACCACAACCAGCGTTTCGTTATCGACCAGTGATTTTGGTCCATGGCGGAAACCGGTCGGTGAGTCATAGAACGCTGCCAGCTTACCCGCCGTTAGCTCCAGGACCTTTAACGCCGATTCACGCGCAGCGCCCTGTAACCCACCGCTGCCGAGATAAACGATCCGCTTCCAGGGCTCGCTGCCAAATACGCCGTGGCTGAAATCGCCGAGTGAGGTCAGTATTGCGTGGCAGCGATCGGCCACATCGCGGAATGTCTGGCTGTTAATAACTTCTGGCGCAAAGGCCGCCAGGCAGCTGGCCATCATTGTGGTAATACTGCTGGTCATCGCAAAGCCGCGATCGTGCGTTTCTGCTGGCATCAATAGCGCAAAGGCGTTCCCGTTCTCAAGAGCGTTTTGATAAAGGCTACCCGCTTCGTTGCAGGTAATTGAAAGGTGATAGCACTCCGGGACGAACTGGTTTGCCAGCTCAACGGCGGCTACGCTCTCCGGGCTGTTGCCGGAACGGGCGAAGGAGACCAGCAGTAGCGGATGCGCCGGGTTCAGGTAATCCATCGGATTGGTAACCAGATCGGTAGTTGGTACCGCGCTAATGTTTTTTGCGCTGTGATTAGCAAGCCATGGAGCGATGATTTCGCCGATAAATGCCGAAGTGCCAGCTCCGGTCAGGATGATCCGCAGATCGTTTTTATGCAGCAGTGGCGTGAGAAAGTTGTCGATCGCCGGACGAATATTGTCGATGTTTTTCAGTGAGTGCATCCAACAGACAGGCTGCTGACGGATCTCTTCTTCTGTCCAGGTTCCGGTCGCCGCGGCAGCAGGGGTATAAATTTCTGACATAACGTAAGTCCTTATCTTGTGAACTCCACATCAGACGCTGGCAAATTGTCGCTATCTTTCGTTTTGTTTCACTTGTTCATGTGATCGATTGATTAAAATTTATAGGAAAGAAATCGAAAGTTCAATGATGCAAAATGAAATAAAACGAAATTTGTGATCGAGGGAGCGGGGGTTTTATATATGTAATTGATAAATGGATAATAAATCCCATGAAAGCAACGTGAGAGTTTTGTTTTACGAAAGGAAAAGAAAGTAAAGGCCTTGCGATCGTAAGTCGAAGGCCACTATGACGTTTAATGAAGGGCTATAGAGGGAAAACCTGGCCCTGAATCCATATCCCTTGTAAATGCAGTCCACCGTTGAGGGCGATGGCGCTGGCGCGTTTACCGGCCTTTAGCGAACCTAACTGATGGTCGATTCCCAGCAGACGGGCTGGATGTAGTGAAGCCATATGGATAGCATTCTCAGGGGAAATACCGGTGAGTTCGACCATATTACGAACCGCCGCATCTACCGAAAGCGTACTGCCCGCCAGACTACCGGAAGCGGTCCGCACAATACCACCACGCATCTCTACCTTTTGGCCGCATAAGGTATAGCTCCCGTCAGGCATTCCCGCGGCCTGCATCGCATCGGTAATTAGTACTATCCGGTCTTGCGCGCAGCTGCAGCATAGCTTCATGGCAGTGGGGTGAACGTGGTGTCCGTCGGCGATAAGTTCCAGCCATGCACGTGCGTCGGTTAACCCTGCGCCAACCATGCCCGGTTCCCTATGGTGTAATCCCGTCATACCGTTATAGCAATGCACCAGCCCGCCCGCACCGGCATCAAAAGCGCTCCGGGTTTGCTCGCAGGTCGCCGCGCTATGCCCCAACATTACCCGCAGACCTCGATGCTTCAGATGGTTAATCGCCTGAAGTGCTCCGGTTTTTTCCGGTGCCAGCGCAACCACGCGCAGGGTATCGCGAGAAATGGCTATCATTTCATCCAGTTCTGCGAGATCCAGTTCGCGGAACCATTCCGCAGGATGAGCGCCTTTGTTCTGCGGCGTAAAATAAGGACCTTCCAGATAGCTTCCCAGCACCTGCGCTCCGGGACCTCCGGAATAGCAGCGTTGCGCTATACGCGCCAGCACTCGGTGTATCGTCTCTAACGGAGCCGTAACGGTGGTGGGGAGCCAGCCGGCAACCCCTTCACGTGCTTTGTGCATGGCTAGTTTATCAAGTACATCCGGAGCATCGTCCATCACATCGACCCCGGCGCCACCGTGGACGTGAGTATCGATGTAAGCGGGAGCGAGTAGCTCAGCATCACGGAGCATGGTTCCCATGGAGATAGGCTCTATTGCCGTAATGACACCCTCTTCAATACGCAGTTGATGATCGTCCAGCCAGCCTTGTTCCGTCAGCAGACGTCTGGCGCGCAGAATTTGTGTCATATCCCTTCCTCGGCGGTGCTCTCTTCGCGACAGCGTCCTAGCTCGTCCACCAGACTGGTCAAGCCACGGTGCCCGCACTCCAGGGCCTGTATGCGAAACGCCTCGCCGCTGAGTTCATCGCGATCCAGCACCATTTCCAGCAGTAGCTGCAGGTTGGTGCCGGTAATCACTTCACGGCCGGTTTTTTGCATCGCCAGTGTTGATGCAACGCGGAATGGCGTCCCGCCGAGCAGGTCGGTCAGGAATATGAGGCCTTCCTCGCCGTCCAGTTCTCCAACAGCCTGCTCAAGCTGCGAGGTAAGCAGCGCGGTGGTGGAAGTCTCAGGAAAATCGATAGCGATAAAGTGAGACTGCTCGCCGAGGATCTGTTTCATCGCTTTTTCCATGCCGCTGGCAAATCCGCCATGCCCCGTCAAAATGATACCTAACATCTCTGACCTCTTTTGCTTTACAGGAAGTGACAGAATTTACCGACGACGCCCAGAACCACGGTGATGCCAATAAGGCGCAGCGGACTCCAGCCTCTGCGTACCAGCCAGTACATGGTCAGGGTATAGACCAGCGGCAAAAATGCGGGCATCAATTTATCAATAACGTCGGCCTGCAGTTTAACCACCGCATCGCCGGCCTTGATTTCGAGCGTCGTATTCAGGCGAACATAGGTTGCTACCAGCGCCCCAATGACCGTCATCCCAACGATTGACGCCGCATGACCCACTTTCTTTGTGTTCGCTTTGATAAGCGGAATTGCTGCGACGCCCATTCGATATGCATAGTGCGCCAGACCAAAGCGTAGACCGAGATGGACGACGTTAAACAACACGATAAAGACTATGGCGCCAAGGATAGAGCCTTGCAGCGCCAGGCTGGCTCCTGTCCCGCCGCAGATCGGCAACAGCGTCAACCAGAACATGGCATCGCCAATCCCACCGAGCGGTGCGCCAACGGCGATTTTGGTGCTTTGGATGCTGTTGACATCCTGCTTGGAGCGTTCCATTGCCAGAATGATGCCAATAACAAACGTCACCAGGAAAGGATGGGTATTAAAGAATCCCATATGGCCTTTCATGGCTCGGGCCAAATCGCGTTTGTTGGTATGGATCTTTTTCAACGCGGGTAGCAGACCGTATAGCCAACCAGATGCCTGCATACGCTCATAGTTAAAAGAAGCCTGCAGCAGCATGGAACGCCAGGCCACGCGGTTAATGTCTTTTTTAGTGAGATCGGCGCCAATATTCTGATCTTCATAGACGTTTTCATTCACCCCGGTGAGCAGCGTTTCTTCATTTTCAGTCGTATTCGACAAGGTATGTTGGTTAGATGCCATCTTCGAATTCCTCTTTCTGTGCCGCTGGTTTAGTCGGTTCGGGAGATTTACGCAGCAGATCGATCAGCGCCATTGCCAGCGCGGCCGCGGCGATAGCCAGGACCGGAAGCTTGAGCCAGGCCGCGGCAACGAAACCTATGATGAAATAAGGGATATAGACGTTTTTCAGCATGATTTTTAGCAGTACGGCAAAGCCGATAGCGGGCATGATGCCGCCTGCAACGCCCAGGCCGTCAATCAGACGTTCGGGCAGCACATCGATGGCGGTTTTCGCGTGTTCCGCTCCGAAGTAAATTGGCAGGAAAGCGCAAAGGAAGTAGAAAATGCCTAGCGCCAGCAGCGCCAGATAGTTAACCCGTTCAATACCTGCTGTATCGGCATTTGCGGCCATGCGATCGCAGCGGGACATCACGCCGGACATGACGGAGAACAGGAAGGTAATGCCCATTTGTACAGCGACGGCAAACGGTACGGCGACCCCTACAGCCACGTCAGGTTTCACGCCGGTGGTTATGGCAAAAGTTGTTCCCACGATAGTGCCAATAATGACGTTAGGCGGCTGAGCGCCAGCCAGCGGCGCCAGACCCATCCACACCAGTTCCAGCGTGCCGCCGGTTAAAATACCGGTATGCAGATCGCCCAGAATCAGACCAACCAGCGGCCCAAGTACCACTGGACGGTGCATGTGTGTTAAACCGTTGAACATATCGAGGCCGGCAATAAAGGCGAGAATACCTAATGCAAAAGCCTGCAACAGACTAATTTCCATTGTGAATCCCTCAAAGTAGTTTAAAGAGATCCAAAGCAGGTTCTGTCGGGACACCCTGAACGAAGCATTCCACTCCGGCCGCTTTCAGACCGTTAAAGGCGCTGATATCGTTCGCGTCGACAGAAACCGTTTTGGCAATTTGTTTTTTACCTTCGGCGTAATGCATGTTTCCCACATTGATGCGTGTGACGGGCACACCGCCTTCGACCAGCTTGAGAAAATCAGTCGGTGTTCTGCATACCAGTAAAATTTTCTGCCGGTCGGCGGCGCGGTGAATGTTATCGATCGTTTTTTGCAGCGACCAGAAACGTACGGCAATCCCTTCGGCCAAAACCATTTCCATCAGATTCTGCTGCACGGTGTCTTCAGCGACTTCATCATTAGCGACCAGTACCAGATTTGCCCCCGCAAATCCGACCCACTGTACGCCTACCTGGCCATGGATGAGTCTTTCGTCAATACGACTCAGTACGATATTTGGCATAGCGTTTTCCTCTTAGTTGTTATCCGTTATGGAAGTAACGCCCTGACAGGCGGCATGGTACTGCTGCAGTATGTCCTGAATGTGGCTCATGATGAGTTCCCGCGGCGTGGCACTGAGATCTCCCTCGCGTACTTTTACGTACTGCAAAGGTAAATATTGGCTGATAAGCGGTAGCGGGATTGGCTCACCCGCCAGATTGCGAACCAATCTTTCGAATGCGTCATCAATCTGGCTGTCCGGCCAGTAATAACGAACGCGATCGGAATAGCTGTAGCCGCGGGCCAGACGACGTGCGTTGCCATCGCCGTGATAGTGGCTTTGCCAGTATTCCGGGCGATCTAGCATTACGCTCTCAAGTACGTGACGCAGGCCAGAGCAGGCTTTGGCCGGCAACAGCTCCTCCTCAATGGCTGCTAGCGAGAACAGCGCTTCGCGCAGGGCGAAAGTCAACGCCGGACCAACTTTCAGAATGGCGAAGTGATCTTTCACTAGCTGGCGCAAAGATTGCGGCGTCTGGTAATCCGTGGAGTGTGCTTCGAATACCAACGTGTCGTAAGCTTCAACCATTTTGCTCAGAGCGACGGCTTTTTGCGGTTGGTAATCTATGATGTGCGTATGATCGAACTCGACGCCGGGTTGCACAACCAGGGCAATGATGCGGGACCAGATGGTATCCAGACCCAGTTTTTCAAACGCATGGCGATGGGCTTTCAGCGTGGCGCGTGCCGCATCGGGTGTAGTGACCTCTAGCTCGGCTAATGTTTCGTGGGCACCGCCTGGTACAGGCACTTCGGTGCCAATGACGTAGACGAGATCCGATTCGCCGAACTGCTCCACGCAGGTTTCCTCGGCAATCTTTGCCAGACGTGCAGCACGTTCAGCGACGATAGCATCGGTTAGCGGAACCGGATCGCCCTGACAGGACATGCTGCAATCAAGATGGATTTTTTTAAATCCAGAAGCCACGTAGCTTTTGATCAAACCGTCAGCATTGGCCATCGCCTGCTCTGCTGGCAGATGCTGCCAACGATTTGGGCCGAGATGGTCGCCGCCCAGAATTAACTGCTCTTCGGGGAAATCAAGCGAGTTGGCCAGTTGGCAGACAAAGTGGCGAAAATCAGCTGGGGTCATTCCCGTATAACCGCCAAACTGATCAACCTGATTGGAGGTTGCCTCGATCAGCAGAGGAGTTCGGTTAGCATGTGCGTAGCGTATTGCAGACTCCAGAACTAGTGGATGCGCCGAACAAACGGCATATATACCGTTTGCTTTCCCCCGTTTATGCTGTTCCACCATAGTCGTCAGATGTTTCACTTTCTTCTCCAGGTTGGATGGTTATGATAATTATCTTTCGTTTTGTTTCATTTTATACTGCATCATGGTGTTATAAAAATAAAACGAAAGATAATAGTTTTCCGATCTGTTTCACAAAAGAAACATAATGAAAGTGTTTTGCGGCGAGTTTATGGGCTGAGATACCTATCGCGGGGCTTGCATTCGGGTAAAAGAAAGGCGTTAATAAGGAAAACGAAATAAAACGAAAGAATTAGTTAAAGGATTTCTTATGAGCAACACAGACCATTCTGCAGATAAGCGGGTACCCGGTACCAGCGAAAGACGGGAGCAGATCATCCAGCGGTTGCGGCAGCATGGAAGCGTGCAGGTGAACGATCTTTCTGAATTGTTCGGCGTTTCTACGGTGACGATCCGTAACGATCTTGCGTTTCTAGAAAAGCAGGGGATCGCCGTTCGGGCTTATGGTGGTGCACTGATTTGCGACAGTAATATCCCCGGCGGAGAGCCTTCTGTTGAGGATAAAAGCTCGCTGAATACGGCGATAAAACGGCGTATCGCCGGAGCTGCTATTGCGCTGATCGGGCCGGGGCATCGCGTTATTCTCGATTCCGGTACCACGACATATGAGATCGCCCGTCTGCTGCGCGAGCATACTGACGTTATTGCTATGACCAACGGTATGAATGTTGCTAATGCATTACTTGAAGCGGATGGTGTTGAGCTGTTGATGACCGGTGGGCACTTGCGCCGTCAATCGCTTTCGTTCTATGGCGACCAGGCAGAACAGTCGTTGCAAAATTACCACTTCGATATGCTGTTTCTCGGTGTTGATGCGATCGATCTGGAGCGGGGCGTCAGCACCCATAATGAAGATGAGGCCAGACTAAATCGTCGGATGTGTGAGGTTGCGGAGCGCATTATCGTGGTCACCGACTCGACAAAATTCAACCGTTCCAGCTTGCATAAGATCGTCGACACTCAGCGGATCGATACCATCATCGTTGATGATGGTATCCCGCCAGAAAGCCTGGAGGGGCTGCGTAAGAGCGGCGTTGAAGTCATTCTGGTGAATGCGTAAATATTGATACGCCGGGGGCGATGCTCATTCACCGCCGCCCGGCTTTTCTGCTAAGGATTATCACGTCACCGGCGCCGGGTTAAACACCGCCAGCTGATTGTGCAATCCCCACTGATCCGAGAAGGTCTTCTTGCGGCCGCTGGCGACATCAAGAATAAATTCAAACAGCTTCAGCCCTACCTCTTCGATGGTTTCTTCTCCGGTGGCGATGGTTCCCGCGTTGATATCCATTAAGTCATACCAGCGGTTTGCCAGCTCGGTACGCGTCGCCATTTTTATGACCGGCACGGCGACCAGGCTGTACGGCGTACCGCGACCGGTAGTAAAGACCTGCACCGTGATCCCGGAAGCCACCTGCTGAGTACCGCAGACAAAGTCGCTCGCCGGCGTCGCGGCGTAAATCAGCCCGCGTTTGGTCGGGCGCTGCCCCGGAGAGAGCACTTCGGCAATCGCGCTCTTCCCGGATTTAGCGATAGAGCCCAGCGCTTTCTCGACGACGTTCGCCAGGCCGCCTTTCTTGTTGCCCGGGGAGGGGTTGGCGCTGCGGTCGGTTTTGCCCATATCGAGATAGTTATCGTACCAGGCCATCTCCTCCAGCAGGCGTTTTCCGACTTCTTCGTTGATGGCGCGCGGCGTCAGCAAATGGATCGCATCGCGCACTTCGGTGACTTCCGAGAACATAACGGTCGCCCCGCAGCGCACCAGCAGATCGGATGCGTAGCCCACCGCCGGGTTGGCGGTGACGCCAGAAAACGCATCGCTGCCGCCGCACTGCATACCGACAACCAGCTCGGAGGCCGGGCAGGTTTCACGCTGGCGCTGGTTCAGCTTCTCCAGGTGACGCTCGGCGACCTGCAGAATGTCATCCACCATTGATTTAAAACCGACGTGCTTCTCATCCTGCAGGCTGACGATGCTGGCGCTATCCACGGGGATGCTTTTCACATCGTCGGTGCCTTCCAGCAGGCGCTCCGGCTGCAGTTTTTCGCAGCCAAGGCCAATCACCATCACTTCGCCGCCGAAGTTTGGATTGAGCGCCAGGTTATGAATGGTGCGGATCGGGACGACCGCCGCCGGAGCGTTAATCGCCACGCCGCAGCCATACAGGTGGTTCAGACCCACAACGCCATCGACGTTGGGATACTTCGGCAGCAGATCGCGTTCGATAATTTTCACCACATAATCGACGACGCCCGCCACGCAGTGCACGCTGGTGCTAATGCCGAGCAGGTTTTTGGTGCCCACGCTACCGTCGGCGTTGCGATAGCCTTCGAAGGTATAGCCTTCCAGCGGCGGCAGCGGCGCCGGGACTTTGGTCGCCAGCGGTAGGGTATGCAGCGGCGGCGCTTTCGGTAGTTCGACCAGCGATTCGTCAATCCAGCTGCCCTGCGGAATATCGCGTACCGCATAGCCAATCACTTCGCCATAGCGGATGATTTCACCGTGGACGGGAATATCGACCAGCGCGACTTTATGGCCTTGCGGGATATGTTCAACGAGCGTGAGCCCGTCAGGGAAACGCGTTCCTGCCTTTAAACCTCGATCGTTAACAATAATCGCCACGTTATCCGTTTCGTGTACTTTTATATAAAACGCCGTTGGCGATTCTTGTCTAATTTCAATATCAGCCATTGTCCAGTATTCTCCAGCAAGGTGCGAATAATAAAATAAAACGTTTATATCCGTCATATTTCAAGCTGCATGTGCGCTGGCTTTCCTCGCTCACCCCAGTCACTTACTTTAGTAAGCTCATGGGGATTCCCTGCGCTGCCGCCTTCATGCAACTCGAAATATTTAGGGTATATTCAATTTCTGATGTGCAGATTTGTGAAATAGAGAATGTCAGGTGTTTGAATCTGAAAATGTGATCTAAATCACCCATTGCTGCGCGGGCGAATACGTTAAAGAGGGAAATCGCTGGAACTGTGGAACAGCGCCCACTGATTATTGCATTTGCACAACAATAACGATAATTAAACGCCATTTACAGGTTATATGCACAGTGTTTAACGCTCGCAAGCTGATTATACTGAGTCATGCTTGCAATGCGCCGGATAAGTAAATCGATACCTTCTGATATTGATTTCTGAATAATAAAGAATCACACCAAAATAAATAATGGAAGGTGTGTTGTACCTGAGGAATATTAGATGAGTCTGGATGCAACGATAGAACAGAAAAGGGAAGTGCCAACTCGATATTTAATTCTGTTGATCATTTTCATTGTTACCGCCGTTAACTATGCCGACCGGGCGACGCTCTCGATCGCCGGTACAGAGGTGGCGAAAGAGCTGCAGCTGAGCGCGGTCTCGATGGGCTATATTTTCTCCGCTTTCGGCTGGGCCTACCTGCTGATGCAGATCCCCGGCGGCTGGCTGCTCGATAAATTTGGCTCGAAGAAAGTATACTCTTACAGCCTGTTCTTCTGGTCGCTGTTTACCTTCCTGCAAGGCTTTGTGGATATGTTTCCACTGGCGTGGGCGGGTATCTCAATGTTTTTTATGCGCTTTATGCTGGGTTTCTCTGAAGCGCCATCTTTCCCGGCAAACGCCCGTATCGTCGCGGCGTGGTTTCCGACGAAAGAGCGCGGGACCGCATCGGCGATCTTTAACTCCGCGCAGTATTTCTCCCTGGCGCTGTTCTCGCCGCTGCTGGGCTGGCTGACCTTCGCCTGGGGTTGGGAGCATGTCTTCACCGTCATGGGCGTGATTGGCTTTGTGCTGACCGGCCTGTGGGTAAAACTGATCCATAACCCCACCGACCATCCGCGCATGACGCAGGAGGAGCTTAAGTTTATCTCCGAGAACGGCGCCGTCGTTGATATGGACCATAAAAAGCCCGGCAGCGCGGCGACCAGCGGACCTAAACTGCACTATATCAAGCAGCTGTTGACCAACCGCATGATGCTGGGCGTGTTCTTCGGCCAATATTTTATCAATACCATCACCTGGTTCTTCCTCACCTGGTTCCCGATTTATCTGGTGCAGGAAAAGGGCATGTCGATTCTGAAAGTGGGTCTGGTCGCATCGATTCCGGCGCTGTGCGGTTTTGCCGGCGGCGTGCTGGGCGGGGTGTTCTCCGACTATCTGATTAAACGCGGTTTTTCCATCACCGTGGCGCGTAAGCTGCCGATCGTCCTCGGAATGCTGCTGGCTTCCACCATCATTCTGTGTAACTACACCGATAACACCGCGCTGGTGGTGACCCTGATGGCGCTGGCTTTCTTCGGTAAAGGGTTCGGCGCGCTGGGCTGGCCGGTGATTTCCGATACCGCGCCGAAAGAGATTGTCGGCCTGTGCGGCGGCGTCTTTAACGTATTTGGTAACGTCGCTTCCATCGTAACCCCGCTGGTTATCGGTTACCTGGTGAGCGAGCTGCACTCATTCAACGCAGCGCTGGTCTTCGTCGGATGCTCGGCCCTGATGGCGATGGTTTGCTATCTGTTTGTGGTTGGCGACATCAAACGCATGGAACTGCAGAAATAATTAACGGTTAAGTGACAAGGTATAAACGATGAACAACGATATCTTCCCGAACAAATTTAAGGCGGCCCTGGCGGCGCATCAGGTTCAGATTGGCTGCTGGTCCGCGCTGGCGAGCCCGATTAGCACCGAAGTTTTAGGTCTGGCAGGTTTCGACTGGCTGGTACTGGACGGCGAACATGCGCCGAACGACATCTCAACCTTTATCCCGCAGCTGATGGCGCTGAAAGGCAGCGCCAGTGCGCCGGTCGTTCGCGTACCGACCAACGAGCCGGTGATTATTAAGCGTCTGCTGGATATCGGTTTTTATAACTTCCTGATTCCGTTTGTCGAAACGAAAGAGCAGGCGGTTAACGCCGTCGCCTCAACCCGCTATCCGCCAGAAGGCATTCGCGGTGTATCCGTCTCGCACCGCGCCAATATGTTTGGCACCGTGCCGGATTACTTCGCGCAGTCGAACAACAACATCACCATTCTCGTGCAAATTGAGAGCCAGCAGGGCGTGGATAACGTTGATGCGATAGCCGCCACGCCGGGCGTTGACGGTATTTTTGTCGGCCCAAGCGATCTGGCCGCTGCGCTGGGCCATCTGGGCAATGCTTCCCATCCGGAAGTGCAGAAAGCTATTCAGCACATTTTTGCCAGCGCGAAAAAGCACGGTAAGCCGAGCGGCATTCTGGCGCCGGTTGAAGCCGACGCGCGCCGCTATCTGGAATGGGGCGCGACCTTTGTTGCCGTCGGCAGCGACCTGGGCGTTTTCCGTTCTGCCACGCAGAAGCTGGCTGACTCCTTTAAGAAATAACCACCACCGAAACTAGAGAGATAAAGACATGACAATGAAAGTTGGTTTTATTGGCCTCGGTATCATGGGTAAACCAATGAGTAAAAACCTCCTCAAGGCAGGTTACTCGTTGGTGGTTGCTGACCGTAACCCGGAAGCGATTGCCGAAGTGATTGCCGCAGGCGCAGAAACCGCCGCGTCAGCGAAAGCGATTGCCGAGCAGTGCGATGTGATCATCACCATGCTGCCGAACTCCCCGCACGTGAAAGAGGTAGCGCTGGGCGAAGGCGGCATTATTGAAGGCGCGAAGCCGGGCACCGTGCTGATCGATATGAGCTCCATCGCGCCGCTGGCGAGCCGCGAAATCAGCGAAGCGCTGAAAGCGAAAGGCGTCGATATGCTGGATGCGCCGGTCAGCGGCGGCGAACCGAAGGCCATCGACGGTACGCTGTCGGTGATGGTGGGCGGTGATAAAGCGATTTTTGACAAATATTACGATCTGCTGAAAGCGATGGCGGGTTCGGTGGTGCATACCGGCGAGATCGGCGCGGGCAACGTGACCAAGCTGGCCAACCAGGTGATCGTGGCGCTGAACATTGCGGCGATGTCCGAAGCGCTGACGCTGGCGACCAAAGCGGGTGTGAACCCGGATCTGGTATATCAGGCGATCCGCGGTGGGCTGGCCGGAAGTACCGTACTGGATGCCAAAGCGCCAATGGTGATGGACCGCAACTTCAAGCCGGGTTTCCGTATCGATCTGCATATCAAAGATCTGGCGAATGCGCTGGACACTTCTCACGGCGTGGGCGCCCAGCTGCCGCTGACCGCCGCGGTGATGGAGATGATGCAGGCGCTGCGCGCCGACGGTTTGGGTACCGCCGACCACAGCGCGCTTGCATGCTACTACGAAAAACTGGCGAAAGTGGAAGTCACTCGCTAACAAGAAGGGCGCGGATGCGCGCCCTGTAATTCTTGCCTTGCGCGGCACTGTCAGGCTACATAACTATGAAAATCGTAATCGCCCCAGACTCTTATAAAGAAAGCCTCTCGGCCACCGAGGTTGCTCAGGCTATAGAAAAAGGTTTTCGGGAAATTTTCCCCGATGCGCTCTACGTGAAGGTTCCTCTCGCCGATGGCGGAGAAGGTACCGTTGAGGCGATGATTGCCGCGACGCAGGGAACCGAAATGAGCGCCTGCGTGACGGGGCCGCTGGGTGTTCCGGTTAATGCCTGCTGGGGGCTTTCCGGAGACGGCAAAACCGCGTTTATCGAAATGGCTGCGGCCAGCGGGCTGGGGCTGGTTCCGCCCGCTCAGCGTAACCCGCTATTGACGACGTCGCGCGGTACCGGCGAGCTGATTTTGCAGGCGCTGGATCATGGGGCGAAAAATATCATCATTGGCATTGGCGGCAGCGCCACCAATGACGGCGGCGCGGGGATGGTTCAGGCGCTGGGCGCGCGTCTCTGCGATGCCAATGGCGCGGAGATTGGCAACGGCGGCGGTAGTCTGTGTAGCCTCAATTCGATAGATCTCTCCGGTCTTGACGCGCGACTGCATGATTGCGCTATTCGGGTCGCCTGCGATGTCACCAATCCGCTGACTGGCGATACTGGCGCATCAAGGATATTTGGTCCGCAGAAAGGGGCTACCGAAGCGATGATCCGCGAGCTTGACAGCAACCTGGCGCACTATGCGGACGTTATTAAGGCCGATCTGCATGTCGATGTGAAGCAGGTTGCCGGCGCGGGCGCGGCGGGCGGCATGGGCGCAGCGCTGATGGCGTTCCTGAACGCTGAATTACGCAGCGGGATTGAAATCGTGACCCAGGCGCTGAATCTGGAAGAGCATATCCTCGATTGTTCGCTGGTGGTGACCGGTGAAGGCCGGCTGGATAGCCAGAGTATTAACGGTAAAGTGCCGGTTGGCGTGGCGAACGTGGCGAAAAAGTATCATAAGCCGGTAATTGGCATTGCCGGTAGTCTGACCCGGGACGTGGGCGTGGTTCACCAGTATGGGATTGATGCGGTGTTTAGCGTGCTGACCAGCGTAACGACGCTCGAAGAGGCGTTTCGCGGCGCAGCGGACAATATTTATCATGCGTCGCGTAATATTGCGGCGACATTGCAGGTTGGGATGGCGACGGAAGGATGACAACCGTCGGTAAACCCTCTATACTTCGCGCCGAAGCTGACCAGACAGTCGCCGCTTCGTCGTCGTCCTCTTCGGGGGAGACGGGCGGAGGGGAGGAAAGTCCGGGCTCCATAGGGCAGGGTGCCAGGTAACGCCTGGGGGGCGCAAGCCCACGACCAGTGCAACAGAGAGCAAACCGCCGATGGCCCACGTAAGTGGGATCAGGTAAGGGTGAAAGGGTGCGGTAAGAGCGCACCGCGCGTCTGGTAACAGTTCGCGGCACGGTAAACTCCACCCGGAGCAAGGCCAAATAGGGGTTCATAAGGTACGGCCCGTACTGAACCCGGGTAGGCTGCTTGAGCCAGTGAGCGATTGCTGGCCTAGATGAATGACTGTCCACGACAGAACCCGGCTTAACGGTCAGCTTCCTCATTCAAAGAAAACCCTCGTCAGAAATGGCGGGGGTTTTTGTTTTCGGCTAAAGGTTGAAACAGAGGGCAGATGAATGACTGTCCACGACGCTATACCCAAAAGAAAGCGGCTTAACGGTCAGCTTCCTCATTCAAAGAAAACCCTCGTCAGAAATGGCGAGGGTTTTTGCTTCATACGGCAGTTTAAAACACAGGACAGATGAATGACTGTCCACGACGCTGTACCCAAAAGAAAGCGGCTTAACGGTCAGCTTCAACTTTCTACAAAACCCCTGCCAGCGATGGCGGGGGTTTTTGCTTCATATGGCGGGTTGAAACACAGGACAGATGAATGACTGTCCACGACGCTATACCTAAAAGAAAGCGGCTTAACGTTCAGCTTCAACTTTCTACAAAACTCCTGCCAGCGATGGCGGGGGTTTTTGCTTCATATGGCGGGTTGAAACACAGGACAGATGAATGACTGTCCACGACGCTATACCTAAAAGAAAGCGGCTTAACGTTCAGCTTCAACTTTCTACAAAACTCCTGCCAGCGATGGCGGGGGTTTTTGCTTCATATGGCGGGTTGAAACACAGGACA
>NZ_JBEAID010000030.1:0-93795 GCF_040064585.1 Klebsiella sp. CN_Kp113
GGTAAGGCGTTTACGCCGCGACCCGGGGAGTGTGCCGGGGCTGATGTATCAGCTCTGCCTCTTCCCGGCTCGCGCTGCGCTTAGCCGGGCTACGAATTCACCGCCGTCTGCGGGGCGGTAGCCCGGGTAAGGCGTTTACGCCGCGACCCGGGGAGTGTGCCGGGGCTGATGTATCAGCTCAGCTTCTTCCCGGCTCGCGCTGCGCTTAGCCGGGCTACAAATTCACCGTCGTCTGCGGGCCGGTAGCCCGGGTAAGGCGTTTACGCCGCGACCCGGGGAGTGTGCCGGGGTTCATGTATCAGCTCTGCCTGTTCCCGGCTCGCGCTGCGCTTAGCCGGGCTACGTATTCACCGTCGTCTGCGGGCCGGTCGCCCGGACAGGTGCGCCAGCACCGCCTCCGGGATTTCCTGTGCTATGATTCAAAAAGGACAAAAATCACAACAGAATGAATCAGATGAGTAAACTCGACACCTTTATTCAACAGTCCGTCGCCGCGATGCCCATTAGCGGGACCTCGCTTATTGCTTCTTTATACGGCGACGCCTTGCTCCAGCGCGGCGGAGAGGTCTGGCTCGGCAGCGTGGCGGCGCTGCTGGAAGGGCTCGGATTCGGCGAACGATTCGTGCGTACCGCGCTGTTCCGCCTGAATAAAGAAGAGTGGCTCGATGTGGTGCGCATTGGCCGCCGCAGCTTCTACCGCCTCAGCGACAAAGGCCTGCGCCTGACCCGCCGGGCGGAGCATAAAATCTATCGCGCCAGCGCCCCGGAGTGGGACGGTACCTGGCTACTGCTGCTGTCGGAAGGGCTGGAGAAGAGCACTCTGGCGGAAGTCAAAAAACAGCTGCTGTGGCAGGGATTTGGCGCGCTGGCGCCGAGCCTGCTGGCTTCGCCATCGCAGAAGCTGGCGGACGTGCAATCTCTGCTGCACGAAGCGGGCGTAGCGGAAAACGTTATCTGCTTCGAAGCGCATTCCCCGCTGGCGCTCTCCCGGGCGGCGCTGCGCGCTCGCGTTGAAGAGTGCTGGCATCTTACCGAGCAGAACGCAATGTATGAAGCGTTTATCACCCTGTTTCGACCGCTGCTGCCGCTGCTTCGCGACTGCGAGCCCGCGGAGCTGACGCCTGAACGCTGCTTTCAAATTCAGCTCCTGCTGATTCACTTCTATCGCCGGGTGGTGCTGAAAGATCCGCTGCTGCCCGAAGAACTGCTCCCCGCGCACTGGGCCGGACAAACCGCGCGCCAGCTGTGCATCAATATTTATCAACGCGTTGCGCCCGGCGCGCTGGCGTTTGTCGGCGAGAAGGGCGAAAGCTCGGTGGGGGAACTTCCCGCGCCGGGGCCGCTCTATTTCCAGCGCTTCGGCGGGCTGTCGGGCGTATAAGGAGGCACCATGCCCATTTATCAGATTGACGGTATGACGCCGGTTGTACCGGACGAAAGCTATGTTCATCCCACCGCCGTGCTGATTGGCGACGTGATCCTCGGCAAAGGGGTCTACGTCGGCCCTAACGCCAGCCTGCGCGGCGATTTTGGCCGTATCGTGGTGAAAGATGGCGCTAACATCCAGGATAACTGCGTGATGCACGGCTTTCCCGGCCAGGATACGGTGGTGGAAGAAGAGGGACATATCGGCCACGGCGCGATTCTGCACGGCTGCACCATCGGCCGCAACGCGCTGGTGGGGATGAGCGCGGTGATTATTGACGGGGCCAGGATTGGGGAAAACAGCATCGTCGGCGCTTCGGCCTTTGTGAAAGCCAACGCCGAAATGCCCGCCAACCATCTGATTGTCGGCAGTCCGGCAAAAGCCATTCGTACATTAAGTGAACAGGAGCTGGCCTGGAAGAAGCAGGGGACGCGGGAGTATCAGGTGCTGGTGGAGCGCTGCAAACAGACGCTGCATCAAGTGGAACCGCTCAAAGAAGCAGAGTCGGACAGAAAGCGGCTGATCTTTGACGAGAATTTGCGGCCGAAATCATCATCCTGAGGGGAAAATCATGGCAGAGAAATTATCCGCTCAGTGCCACTGCGGCGCGGTGGCGTTTACCGTTGAGCTTAGCGATGGCTTCAACACCGTTCGCCGCTGTAACTGTTCATATTGCCGGATGCGTGGGGCGGTTGCGGTCTCCGCGCCGCTTTCAGGAATAGAGGTGGTGCGCGGACGGGATAAGCTCACGGAGTATCGTTTTAATACCGGTCAAGCCGTGCACTTTTTCTGCTCGGTATGCGGGATCTACACCTTTCATCAGCGGCGTTCAAACCCGCAGCAGTACGGCGTGAATGTGGCCTGCATTGACGGCGTGTCGCCCTTCGATTTTCCCTGCGTGGAGGTCAACGACGGCGTGAATCATCCGAAAGATGGCGGCGGTGGCGTGGTGGGGTATTTGCGCTACGAGGAAAAATGAAACTCTCCTCCCGCCGGGAAGCGGGAGGAGTCAACTCTTACGCGGCTACAACGCTGTCGATAGCGGCTTTCGCATCAGACTGCGCTTTCGCTGCGACTTCCGGGCCGTAGGCGATGCCTTCAGCAAACACGAAGTTCACATCGGTAATGCCGATAAAGCCGAGGAAGGTGGAGAGGTAAGGGGTCACCAGATCGGTCGGGGTATCTTTATGGATACCGCCGCGGCTGGTGACGACAACCGCACGTTTACCTTTCACCAGACCTTCCGGCCCTTTCTCGGTGTAGCGGAAGGTCACGCCAGCGCGCGCCACCAGGTCGAAGTAGTTTTTCAGCTGGGTCGGGATGTTGAAGTTGTACATCGGCGCCGCGATAACAATCACATCGTTCGCCTGCAGTTCAGCGATCAGTTCGTCAGAAAGCGCCAGCGCTTCCTGCTGACGCGGCGTCAGCGGCGCGTCGCTCGGACGCAGAGCGCCAACCAGCTCACCGTCCAGTACCGGAATTGGGTTTGCAGCCAGGTCGCGCACGGTGATAACGTCTTCCGCGTGCTTTTCACGCCATTGTTCAACAAAATAGTCGGACAGCTGACCAGATTGCGAGTACCCTGCCAGAATACTGGATTTCAGAACTAATACTTTGCTCATGGGTGTTTCCTTTTTTAATGTGATTGACGGGCCGATGCCCTGGTGCTTGTTGACACTCTATTCACAATCATGCCACAGAGAAAGCGCAATAAATCGAACTCTGTATTCAGTTTTTTTGAACAAGGCACGAAATGCGCGGATGTGGTACTCTAACGCAATACTTCAAAAGAGATTTTTCCCGGCAGTGCGCTGCCCGATAACGCTATGACAGAACAACAAAAAATAACCTTCTCATCGCTCTTTGAACGGCTTGATGGCCTGATGCTGCGCGATAAGTCGCGCTTCGCCCGTCGCCTGCACGGCGTGAAGAAGGTTAAAAATCCTGATGCCCAACAGGCCATTCTTCAGGAGATGGCGCAAGAAATTGAACAGGCGGCAGGGAGAGTCCTGCTGCGCGAAGCCGCGCGGCCGGCGATCGCTTATCCGGAAAACCTGCCGGTTAGCCAGAAAAAACAGGAGATTCTCGAAGCCGTTCGCGATCACCAGGTGGTGATTGTGGCGGGGGAAACCGGGTCGGGGAAAACCACCCAGCTGCCAAAAATTTGTATGGAGCTGGGTCGCGGCGTTAAAGGCTTAATTGGCCATACGCAGCCGCGTCGCCTGGCCGCGCGTACCGTCGCCAACCGTATCGCCGAAGAGCTGCAAACGGAGCCCGGCGGCTGCATCGGCTATAAAGTTCGCTTTAGCGACCACGTCAGCGATAACACCATGGTTAAGCTGATGACCGACGGTATTCTGCTGGCGGAAATCCAGCAGGACCGGCTGCTGATGCAGTATGACACCATCATTATCGATGAAGCGCACGAACGCAGCCTCAATATCGACTTCCTGCTCGGTTATTTGCGGGAACTGCTGCCCCGTCGCCCGGATCTGAAAATTATTATCACCTCGGCGACCATCGATCCGGAACGCTTCTCGCGCCACTTTAACAACGCCCCGATTATCGAAGTGTCCGGGCGCACTTACCCGGTAGAAGTGCGCTATCGACCCATCGTTGAAGACGCCGACGACACCGAGCGCGATCAGCTGCAGGCGATTTTCGACGCCGTTGATGAGCTCGGGCGTGAAAGCCCCGGCGATATCCTCATTTTTATGAGCGGCGAGCGCGAAATTCGCGATACCGCCGATGCGCTCAATAAGCTGAATCTGCGCCATACCGAAGTGCTGCCGCTGTATGCGCGACTGTCCAACAGCGAACAGAATCGCGTGTTCCAGGCCCACAGCGGGCGGCGGATAGTGCTGGCCACCAACGTCGCGGAAACCTCGCTGACCGTGCCGGGCATCAAGTACGTTATCGATCCAGGCACCGCGCGTATCAGCCGCTACAGCTTCCGGACCAAAGTACAGCGCCTGCCGATTGAGCCGGTTTCCCAGGCGTCGGCTAACCAGCGTAAGGGCCGCTGCGGCCGCGTCTCCGAAGGGATCTGTATTCGTCTTTATTCTGAAGACGACTTCCTGTCGCGTCCGGAGTTTACCGACCCGGAGATTCTGCGCACCAACCTGGCGTCGGTTATTCTGCAAATGACCGCGCTCGGGCTCGGCGATATTGCCGCGTTCCCGTTCGTTGAAGCGCCGGACAAACGCAATATTCAGGACGGCGTGCGCCTGCTGGAAGAGCTGGGAGCGATTACTACTGACGAACAGCAGACCGCCTATAAGCTGACGCCGATGGGCCGCCAGCTGAGCCAGCTACCGGTGGACCCGCGTCTGGCGCGCATGGTGCTGGAAGCGCAAAAACACGGCTGCGTGCGCGAGGCGATGATTATCACCTCGGCGCTCTCTATTCAGGATCCGCGCGAGCGGCCAATGGACAAGCAGCAGGCGTCCGACGAGAAACACCGCCGCTTCCACGACAAAGAGTCCGACTTCCTGGCGTTCGTCAACCTGTGGAACTACCTGGGCGAGCAGCAAAAAGCGCTCTCCTCGAACCAGTTCCGCCGCCAGTGCCGGGTCGATTTTCTCAACTACCTGCGCGTGCGCGAGTGGCAGGATATCTACACCCAGCTGCGTCAGGTGGTCAAAGAGCTCGGCCTGCCGGTCAATAGCGAGCCGGCGGAGTATCGCGAAATTCACACCGCGCTGCTGACCGGTCTGCTGTCGCACATCGGTATGAAAGACGCCGACAAGCAGGAGTTTACCGGCGCGCGCAACGCCCGCTTCTCCATCTTCCCCGGATCGGGGCTGTTTAAAAAGCCGCCGAAATGGACGATGGTCGCCGAACTGGTGGAAACCAGCCGCCTGTGGGGGCGCATCGCCGCGCGCATTGAGCCGGAGTGGGTCGAGCCGGTGGCGCAGCATCTGATCAAACGCTCGTACAGCGAACCCCACTGGGAGCGCGGGCAGGGCGCGGTGATGGCGACGGAGAAGGTGACCGTTTACGGCCTGCCGATTGTCGCTGCCCGCAAGGTCAACTACAGCCAGATTGACCCGGCGCTGTGCCGCGAACTGTTTATCCGCCACGCGCTGGTGGAGGGCGACTGGCAGACTCGCCACGCTTTCTTCCGCGAAAACCTGAAGCTGCGCAACGAAATTGAAGAGCTGGAGCATAAATCGCGCCGTCGCGACATTCTCGTCGATGACGAAACGCTGTTTGAGTTCTACGACCAGCGCATCAGCCATGACGTCATCTCCGCGCGCCACTTTGATAAATGGTGGAAGCAGGCCAGCCGCGAGACGCCGGATCTGCTCAACTTTGAAAAGAGCATGCTGATTAAGGAAGGCGCGGAGCAGGTCAGCAAGCTCGACTATCCGAACTTCTGGCATCAGGGCAACCTCAAGCTGCGTCTGACCTATCAGTTCGAGCCGGGCGCCGACGCCGACGGCGTGACGGTGCATATTCCGCTGCCGCTGCTCAACCAGGTGGAAGAGGCCGGGTTTGAGTGGCAGATCCCGGGGCTGCGCCGGGAGCTGGTTATCGCCCTGATTAAATCGCTGCCGAAGCCGGTGCGCCGCAATTTTGTCCCGGCGCCAAACTACGCGGAAGCATTTCTCGGTCGCGCGACGCCGCTGGAGCTGCCGCTGTTGGATTCACTGGAGCGCGAGCTGCGGCGGATGACCGGCGTGACTATCGACCGCGAGGCCTGGCAATGGGATCAGGTGCCCGATCACCTGAAAATCACTTTCCGGGTGGTGGACGAGAAAAACAAGAAGCTGCAGGAAGGGCGTTCGCTGCAGGATCTGAAAGATGCGCTGAAAGGTAAGGTGCAGGAGACGCTGTCCGCGGTCGCCGATGACGGTATCGAGCAGAGCGGGCTGCATATCTGGAGCTTTGGCCGGCTTCCGGAGAGCTACGAGCAGAAGCGCGGCAACTACAAAGTTAAGGCCTGGCCGGCGCTGGTGGACGAACGCGACAGCGTGGCCATCAAGCTGTTTGATAATCCGCTGGAGCAGCAGCAGGAGATGTGGCGCGGCCTGCGCCGCCTGCTGCTGCTGAATATCCCGTCGCCGATAAAGTATCTGCACGAAAAGCTGCCGAATAAAGCCAAGCTGGGGCTCTATTTCAACCCCTACGGTAAAGTGCTGGATCTGATCGATGACTGCATCGCCTGCGGCGTGGATAAGCTGATTGACGAAGCGGGCGGCCCGGTATGGAGCGAAGAGGGCTTTACCGCGCTGCATGAAAAGGTGCGCGCCGAGCTGAACGAGACGGTTGTGGACATTGCCAAACAGGTCGAACAGATCCTGACCGCGGTCTTTAACGTCAACAAACGCCTGAAAGGGCGCGTGGATATGACCATGGCGCTGGGGCTGTCGGATATCAAATCGCAGATGAGCGGGTTGGTGTATCGCGGTTTCGTCACCGGTAACGGCTTCCGCCGCCTTGGAGACACGCTGCGCTATCTGCAGGCGATTGAAAAACGGCTGGAGAAAATGGCCATCGATCCGCACCGCGACCGCGCGCAGATGCTTAAAGTGGAGAGCATCCAGCAGGCGTGGCAGCAGTGGCTGAATAAGCTGCCGCCTCAGCGCCGTCAGGATGACGACGTGCAGGAGATCCGCTGGATGATTGAAGAGCTGCGCGTCAGCCTGTTCGCCCAGCAGCTCGGCACGCCGTATCCGATTTCCGACAAGCGGGTACTGCAGGCAATGGAGCAGATTACGGCCTAGGCCGAAGCTTTCCCCGGTGGCGCAGGCTGCCGGGGAGGGCGGATAGCGTCAGGCGTTCACCCACGCGAGGGTGAACCCATCCCAGCCTTTGCTGCCCACGGTTTGCAGGGCCGTGACCGTCAGTCGCGGGTCGCTGCCCATCATGTCGATAAACGCTCTGACGCCCTGCACCCGCTCATCCGCGCTCTCCGGATTCGTCACTTCGCCATCGCGCACCACGTTATCGCCCACAATCACTGTCCCCGGACGGGAATAGCGTAACGCCCAGCGCAGATAGTGGGGATTATTGGGCTTATCCGCATCGATAAAAATGAGATCGAACGGCGGGCGCTCTCCCAGCGTTTCGAGGCTGGTCAGCGCCGGACCTTCCAGCACCGCAACGCGATCGTCCACGCCCGCCAGGCGCAGGTTCTCGCGGGCGACGGCGGCA
The DNA here is from genome assembly GCF_040064585.1 of Klebsiella sp. CN_Kp113. Lineage (NCBI taxonomy): Bacteria > Pseudomonadati > Pseudomonadota > Gammaproteobacteria > Enterobacterales > Enterobacteriaceae > Klebsiella > Klebsiella sp. CN_Kp113. The sequence goes on from NZ_JBEAID010000030.1 coordinate 7,586, forward strand.
TGGTGCGCGTCGGCCTCCAGGGTAAGTAATTCGCCATCGGCGGGCAATTCTCTGGCCATCCAGATGGTGCTGTAGCCGCCGAGCGTGCCAATCTCGAGGATGCGTCTGGCGCCCGTCATGCGCACCAGCAGGGCCAGAAACTGCCCCTGATTAGCGGCAACGTCGATAGCCGGAAGCCCGGCGCGCTGGTTATTCTCCAGAACCTGGCTGAGTAGCGGATCGGTGGGGATTAACGCTGTCACGAGATAATTATCTACTGCCGACCACTGTTGTTGCATGTCAGGTTTCCCGTATTACATCCCTGATGAATCAGACCAGCCGCCTCCCAGCGACCGGTACAAATCAACTTGCGCCAGCAGCAGGTTGTTTTTCACCTGTACCACGCTGAGCTGGGTGGAAAACAGCGTGCGCTGGGCGTCCAGCACGTCCAGATAGGAAGAGTAGCCGTTGCGATAGCGGTTTTGCGCGATGCGCAGCGTCTCCTGGGCCACCTTCTCCTGCGCCTGCAGCTCCGCCAGCTGCTCGCCGTAGCGGCCGATGGCATCGAGACTGTCATTCACCTCTTTAAACGCGCCGCGTACCGTTTTCTCATAGCTAAACAGCGCCTGATTGCGCTGGGCCATCGAAACGTCCACCTGGGCATTCAGCGCCTGGCGGTTGAGCAGCGGCGCCAGAATGCTGCCGCCGAGGCTCCATAAGCGTAGCGGATTATCCAGCAGGTCGGGCAGGGTGCGATCCTGCAGGCTGCCGGTGGCGGTAAGGTTAATGGACGGCAGCAGCTGCGCCTGCGATGACGCCAGGGTGGCGTCGGCGGCCACCAGCTGACGCTGGGCCTGAACGATATCCGGTCGGCGGTTGAGCAGGGTTGACGGCAGCTGGGAAGGTAGCGATAGCGGCGACAGCTGCGCGAACGCGTTGCGCTTAACGGCGTCCGGATTGGCGCCGAGCAGAAGGCTGAGCGCATTTTCCTGCTGGGCGATTTGGTGGCGCAGCGGCGGAATTTGCGCGCGCGTGGAGCGCAGTTCGGAGTCCGCCTGCATCAGCTCCAGGCGTGAGGTATAGCCCGTCTCAAACTGGCGCTTCGCCAGGTTGAAGGCATCTTCGCGCGATTTTAACGTTTGCTGCGTCACCCGCAGCTGTTCATCCAGCGAGAGCAGGGTGATATAGCCGGCCGCTACCGAAGAGGCGACGGTCAGATTCGCCGCTGCGGCAGCCGCCTTTTGCGCCTCCAGGCTGGCTTGCGCCGCGCTGGCGGCGCTGCGGTTTACTCCCCAGAGATCAACATCGTAGCTGGCGGTTAGCGCGCCTTTATACACCGTACTGTGGACCGGCAGGCCGGTAGCGGCCGACTGTGACCGCGCGCGGGTGCCGGTCAATCCGGCGTCAAGGGAGGGAAACAGGCTGCTATCGGCGGCGTAAGCCCGCGCCTGGTACTCGTTGACCCGTTCGCGGGCTATCAGCACGTCGCTGTTGTAGCGCAGCGCCTGGTCAACGTAGAGATTGAGCGTACTGTCGTGGAAGTTGCGCCACCACACGCCCTCAACCGGGCTGGAGGGGCCGACATCCGCCCGCCAGGCGGCGGGGATCTGCAGCCCGGGCGCGGCCCGTTGAACGTCGGCGGACTGGCAGCCGGCCAGCGCAAGCATAACGGCGAGAGCGAGCGGACGGATCATTGCTGCTCCTCCGCGCGGGTATCGATGGTGACCTGCACCGACATGCCCGGCCGCAGGCGCCGGCCGTTTTTCTGCCCCTCATCAACGGCGATGCGTACCGGAATGCGCTGGGCGATTTTGACAAAGTTACCGGTGGCGTTATCCGGCGAAATAGCACTGAACTCCACGCCGGTCGCCGGGGAGATGCTCTGCACCGTACCGGTGAATTTCTCGCTGTTCAGCGCATCCACGGTAAAGGTCACCGGCTGTCCGACGCGCACCTGGGCCAACTGGGTCTCTTTCAGGTTAGCGATCAGCCAGTGCTGCGGCGGCACCAGCGAGGTCAAATGCGTCCCGGCGGTCACGTATGCGCCAAGGCGAACGGAGATTTGCCCAAGCTGACCGTCCGTCGGCGCGATAATACGGGTGTTTTGCAGGTCTATCTGCGCCAGCTCCAGCGCGGCTTTCGCATTGGCGACGTCGGCGAGCAGCGAGTCACGATTAACGATGGTTGATTGCAAATCCTGGCGCGACATCTCCAGCGTTGCTTTGGCCTGCTCGATATCCGCGGTGCCCTGCGCCGCGCTGGCGCGGGCGGAATCGCGTTCGCGAATCGATAACGAGCCGTCGGCGGTCAGCTCCTGAACGCGTTTTAAATCCGCCTGGGTTTTCAGATTCTGCGCGCGGGCGTTTTGCAGCGCCGCTTCGTTACGGGTGATGACCGCTTCGGCGCTTTTACGCTGCTGCTGATTGTTCTTCAGCGCCGCCTCTTTCATCGCCAGCTGAGCTTCCGCCTGATGGACGCGCTGCTTATAGATGCGGTCGTCGATTTGAAACAGCACGTCGCCGGCTTTCACCTGATTAAAATCCTGGACCTTAACCTCGGTGATATAACCGTTGACCTGCGGGCTGATAAACGTAGTTTGCCCGCGAACGTAGGCGTTATCGGTAAACTGGCTTTCTCGGGTAAACGGCGGCAGCTGCCAGGCGTAGAGAATAACCAGTACGCCAACGATGCCAATGGCGGCGGCGGTAAAAATAGAGACGATGCGAATATTATTTCGGGTATTGGCCTGCTGTTTGGCCGCATCCTGCTGACTCATAATAACTCCAGAGTGAAAATTTTTATTTGCTTCCCGTCGCGCGCTTCAGCGCGATACGAGCGGTAATACGTAATCTTATTAAGCGCCAGAAAACCCATACCAGCGTGGCGGCTGAAATCGCCGCCGTCAGCAGATAGGTATCATTGTAAGCGAGAATATTGGCCTGCAGGGTGGCGGCGTTTTGCAGCAGCGTGGTGGCCTGAACGTTGAGCAACGTGCTGTCGCCAATCTGGCTTTGATACATCTGGCTGTACTGCTGCAAACGCTCGGTAATCAGCGGATTGAGCGTGGTGAGCTGGTCGGCGAGCTGGCTGGAGTGAAACTTCTCCCGCCAGGTCTGAAAGGTGCCGAGAATAGCGGAACCCAGCAGGCCGCCGATATTCTGGCTCATGCCGAACAGCACCGAGAAGCTCACCAGGTTGCGCTGGTCGGCAATGACGCCGCCAATCCCCGCCAGCATCGCCGGGGCGAGGAAAAAGGCGCTGCCGAAGCCCAGCAGAAACTGGCTGAACATCAGCTGCTCCGGTCGCGTGAGGATCGTCGACTGGCTGTCGAGCAGCGAGGCAACCATAATCAACGCCAGCGCCGTGGCGGTGGGCCAGTAGAGGCGCTGCGGGTTGAGCGTCAGGCAGCTGGCGACGATGCCGCAGACGATCCCGGCGAAAATCGACCATGCCAGGTTGGTCATCTGTTCATTCTGCAAACCGACGTACTGCAGCCAGCCGATAACGCCGGTATTCTGCTCCGCCAGCACGATGCGGATCAGCAGCATAATCAGCCCGAGGCGCAGAATACTGCCGCTGGAGAGCCATTTGATATTGAGCAGCGGGTTGCTGCGGTTATGCTCAAAGGCAATCGCGGAGACAATCAGCACCACCGCGCCCGCCAGCGCCCAGCCGATCCACGGCGCTTCAAACCACCAGTCCAGCCGTCCCAGCGACAGCACCGCGGTGACCAGCGCCATCCCCGGCGCCAGCAGGAAGAAGGTGATGAAGTCTTTCTTCTCAAACACCTTTTTACGATCGCTTGGCGGCAGCTTGAGGGCAATCACGCAGGCCAGCGACACCAGCGCCAGCCCCAGCTCAAAGAAGTACAGCCCGCGCCACTCGTCGATTTGCAGCAGCTCGGTTGAGAACAGGCGCGCCAGCGGGATCGCCAGGGATGAACCGGTGATGCCGATGGTCAGCGCTTTGAGCCGATGGCGGGCGGGCCAGGCCTGCACCTGATAATAAATCCCCAGCGAGCTTAGCGCTGCGGCCACCATGCCGTGGGCGGCGCGCACCATCAGCGCTGAACTGAGGTCGTTGACGAACAGGTGGAAAAAGGTCACCAGCACGTAGAGAACGAGAAAACCCTCGGTAAAAGCGCGCAGGCCGAACTGCTGGCGAAACTTCACCAGCAGCAGGTTGATGGAGACGTTGGTCATCACGTAGACCGCCGGGAGCCAGGCAATCTCGGTTGACCAGGCGGCAAAGGTACCCTGTAACAGCTGAAGATTGGCGGTCACCACCGCGTTGCCGAGCGCGCCCGTCAGGCAGACCAGCAGCCCGACGATCCCGTAGGCAATACGTTTTGGCGTACTGTGGATGGGGGTCGACGGCGAGCCGAGGATCGCCGGTTTTTCGTGCGGGGCCCAGTCGTGAGGAACATAGGGATTAGCGTGACGACGCGGCATTATTTTTTCTCAACCTCGCGCAGCAGCTTCTCCAGTACCCGTTGCGTCTGCCGCTGCTCTTCGGGGGTAATGGCGGTAAGGATCTCCTCCCGCAAATCATCGGCCACCGTTTTCACCTGCTGATACACCTCAAGGCCTTTGGCGGTAGCGATCAGCAGTCGTTTACGCTTGTCGCGTTCGGTTTTCACCCGCTCGACCAGACCGAGATCGACCAGCCGGTTGAGCAGCGGTACGAGGGTTGCGCTTTCGACGCCGAGCTCCTGGGCCAGCTCGCTTTGCGATAGCGGCTTTTCGTTGCGCGCGATGGCGGAAACGGCGACCCAGCTGGCCTGGCTCATGCCGAGGTCCTTGAGCCGACGGTTGACCGCCAGGCGCCAGTGGTGGGCGGTCAGATATAAAAGATGGGAAAAGTTAAGCTGTCGGTTATCCATAGGTCAGTCTGCAATATCGTTAGAGCTCTAATGATTTTTGCCTGACCAGAACGAGAATTCAAGCCTGATTGATAAAAACAGGTTAACGGTATGTGCGTTTATTGTGGAAGAAGCTTTGGGAGGGGGGAAGAGAGTTCTGGTCTCAGCCCGGTATTAACCGGGCTGAGAAGGGAGATTATCCCGGATAAATACCGCGATCTTTACGCGCCATCAGAATTCGCTCACAGGCCACGATATAGGCGGCGGTACGTAAAGAGCACGCTTTTTCCACCGCTTTTTCGTAAACGTGAACGATCGCATCGGTCATGATACGGTCCATTTTGGCGTTGATCTCTTCTTCGCTCCAGAAGAAGCTGGCCATATCCTGCACCCATTCGAAGTAGCTCACGGTGACGCCGCCGGCATTACAAATAACGTCCGGCACCACCACGATGCCGCGCTCGGCCAGCACGTCGTCCGCTTCCGGATAGGTCGGGCCGTTAGCGCCTTCAAGCACCAGTTTGCAGCTGAGGGTTTCCGCGCGCTCGCGCGTAATCTGACCTTCCAGCGCCGCCGGGATCAGAATATCCATCGGCGTCGTCCAGAACGCTTCTTTGTCAATTTCGCGGGCGCCCGGGAAGCCGGCAATTTGCTTGTTCTCCGCCTGCCATGCGGTCAGCGCGGCCATATCAATGCCGCCCTCGTTATACAGCGTGGCGGTGTGGTCCTGAATCACCACAATCCGCGCGCCGACGCCCGCGAACAGGCGGGCCGCTTCGCTGCCCACGTTACCAAAACCCTGCAGCGCGACTTTGGCACCCTCGATTTCGATACCGCTGCGGCGAGCCACTTCACGACCGGTGACGAATACGCCGCGGCCGGTGGCTTTTTCACGGCCCAGCGAACCGCCGAGGTGAATAGGCTTGCCGGTGACCACGCCGGTGATGGTGGTGCCGTGGTTCATGGAGTAAGTATCCATCATCCAGGCCATCACTTTACCGTTGGTACCAACGTCCGGCGCCGGAATATCTTTTTGCGGCCCGATGATAATGCCGATCTCGCTGGTATAACGACGGGTCAAACGTTCCAGTTCACCCTCTGATAGTGAGAACGGGTCGACGCGGATACCGCCCTTGGCGCCGCCGTAGGGAATATTGACTGCCGCACACTTGATGGTCATCCAGGCTGAAAGCGCCATCACTTCATTCAAATCGACATCCGGATGGTAGCGCACGCCGCCTTTACCCGGTCCACGCGAGAGGTTGTGCTGGACGCGGTAGCCTTCGAAGTGGCGGATAGTGCCATCATCCATTTGTACCGGAATATCAACGATCAGCGCGCGTTTCGGATGGCGCAGGGTTTCGATCCAGTAGGCGAGATCGCCGAGATAGGGCGCAACGCGATCGATTTGACGCAGGTAGGTGGTCCATGGAGATGTACTACTTTCAGAAGCGTAAGATAACTTTTCCATAAGAGTCCTGTTTCGCAGTGATAATTATTTTGTTAACCGTGGAAAGGTACAGCTATAAACTCTGTAACGAGAATGTTATCACCAATTTAATGGGACGGTATTTGGCAAAAATGCAGAATATGCTGTCGTTGCGGCTGGGGTTCGGCTTTTTATGAATAAAAAAACGGAAAACAAGGTCATCAATGGATGAATATGCACCTTTGTGCATTAAAGCCGTAGTTGTGACCCTTTATCTCTATTTATCAGAATCTTGACCCTCTTCAAAAAGTGAATAAAACGCTATGTATATGTGTTGACTTTGTTGCATAACGGGCGTGGGTGTTCTGTTCGCACTTTATTACCCCAAAGTACGCTGTACCGTCTAAGATGGTGGCCGATAATGTCAGGCTAAGAACGCTAAAAGGAGAGAACATGTCAGAGCATTTTCCATCGCTGCCGGAGGCGGTACTGGCCGCGGCGAACCAGCTGGGGGCCTGGCTGGCGCAGGATGATTTACCGCAGGATCCGCAAATAGAGCTGGTGGTGCTGGCAGGCAATGCGGTGATCCCGACCATTGATTTCGCCTGCCGGCTGGCAGCGCATCACGCCGTTCCTCTGCTGATCAGCGGCGGTATCGGCCACTCCACCTCGTTTTTATACCAGTCGGTGTTGAATGACCCGCGCTACAGCACCATTCCGGTAGACGATCGCGCTGAGGCGCATATTCTGGCCGACATTGCCCATCAGTTCTGGGCTATTCCGCGCGAGCACATCGTGGTGGAGGATCGTTCCACCAACTGCGGCGAGAACGCGCGCTTTACCCGGCAGATGCTGGAGCACAACGGCATTGCGCACCGTACGGGCGTGGTGGTTCAGGATCCGACCATGCAGCGGCGAACGATGGCGACATTTGCCCGCGTCTGGCAAGACGACCCGCGTGCGCCGACGTGGTACAGCGCGCCGGGCTGTTCACCGGTGTTGTGTAACGGGCGTGACGGCGTCACGTTCAGCGGGGAAGAGGCGGGTCTGTGGCCGGTGGGGCGCTATCTGGCGCTAATCCTCGGTGAACTGCCGCGGCTGGCGGATAACCCGCAGGGCTACGGCCCCCTGGGTAAGGGATTTATCGCTCATGTGGATATTCCGCCGCACATCGCTCAGGCGTGGCAGACGCTGCGCGACGACCGCCTGCTCTCCGATGCGCTAAGCGCGCGTCAGCTGGCTTAGGGAATGGCGCGGCATGCCATGATAGCCAGCCCGCATTTCCCCTTCGAACGCAGGACCTATTAGCCGGTAACTCTCATCCTGCCCGTTTGCGTTAGCGATATCGCAAACGGGCATCATCTGTTATTGAATTGTGATTTTTTACGCCCCGGATTGCTCCGTTTTTATGAAATATCTCACAAAAACAAGCGCTCATGCTGTCCCTTTGCCTGGTGGGCGATAATTTTTAACATCTAGTTCACCTGTTAAAAACAATAATCCTGAGGAGCAGACCATGACAGCACCCGTTCAACACCCTATGTATATTGACGGCCAGTTTGAACCCGGCCGCGGTGATGCATGGATTGATGTGATCAATCCGGCGACGGAAGCGCTGATTTCGCGTATTCCCGACGGCAGCGCGGAAGATGCCCGGCGCGCGATTCTGGCCGCTGAGCGCGCGCAGCCGGGCTGGGAAGCCCTGCCGGCGATTGAACGAGCGGGGTGGCTGCGCAAAATCGCTGCCGGTATCCGCGAGCGGGCCGAGGAGATCGCCGCGCTGATCGTCGCCGAGGGCGGAAAAATACAGCAGCTGGCCGCGGTGGAGGTCTCCTTTACCGCCGATTATCTGGATTATATGGCCGAATGGGCGCGCCGTTATGAAGGTGAAATTGTACAGAGCGACCGGCCGGGGGAAAATATTCTGGTATTCAAGCGCGCGCTGGGCGTGACCACCGGCATTCTGCCGTGGAATTTTCCATTCTTCCTGATTGCCCGCAAGCTGGCGCCGGCGCTCATTACCGGTAATACCATCGTGATTAAACCGAGTGAATTTACGCCGAATAACGCCATCGCTTTTGCGCAAATCGTCCATGATATCGGCCTGCCGAAAGGGGTCTTTAACCTGGTGCTGGGGCGCGGCGAAACCGTGGGCCAGGAGCTGGCGAGCAATCCGAAAGTGGCGATGGTCAGCATGACCGGCAGCGTCGCCGCGGGCGAGAAGATTATGGCCGCGGCGGCGAAAAACATCACCAAAGTGTGTCTGGAGCTGGGCGGTAAAGCGCCCGCTATCGTGATGGACGATGCGGATCTTGAGCTGGCGGTTAAGGCAGTGGTGGATTCTCGCGTAATTAATAGCGGGCAGGTGTGTAACTGCGTTGAGCGCGTATATGTGCAAAAGGGCATTTACGATCGCTTCGTTAACCGTCTGGGCGAAGCGCTGAAGGCGGTGCAGTTTGGCGATCCGGCGTCACGCGACGATATCGCAATGGGACCGTTGATTAACGCCGCCGCGCTGGAGCGCGTGGAGCAGAAGGTGGCGAAAGCGGTGGCCCAGGGCGCGCGCGTCGTCCTGGGTGGGAAAGCGGTGACGGGTAAGGGCTATTTCTATCCGCCGACGCTGCTGCTGGACGTGCGCCAGGAGATGGATATCGTGCATGAAGAGACGTTCGGCCCGGTGCTGCCGGTGGTGGCGTTTGATACCCTTGAAGAGGCGCTGGCGATGGCCAACGATAGCGATTACGGGCTGACGTCGTCAATCTATACCCGCGATTTGAACGTCGCGATGAAGGCGATCAAAGGGTTGAAGTTTGGTGAAACCTATATTAACCGCGAGAACTTCGAAGCGATGCAGGGTTTCCATGCTGGATGGCGTAAATCGGGCATCGGCGGCGCCGACGGGCGTCATGGTCTGAATGAGTATCTGCAAACCCAGGTGGTCTATCTGCAGGCCTGAGTCAGCAGAGAACCGGTGGGCTTCCCGGAGACGATGCTGCGCATCTGTCCGGGCTACCCAGCCCGCAGACCGCCTCCCGGGTCGCGGCTGACGCCTTACCCGGGCTACCCAAACGCAGGCCGCACGTACCTGTAGCCTGGGCAAGGCGTCAGCCGCCCCCGGGATTTATTTGGCGAACTTATCCAGTACGCGGATAAGCTGGGTAACGAAGCCATACTCGTTATCGTACCAGGAGACGGTTTTCACCAGCTGGAGATCGCCAACCTCGGCAATCTCCAGCTGCGTGGCGTCATAAATGGAACCGAAATGGCTGCCAATCACGTCCGACGAGACGATCTCCTCTTCGGTGTAACCGAATGATTCGTTGTTCGTCGCCGCGTTTTTCATCGCCTGATTGACTTCTTCGGCGGAGACCTTTTTCTCCAGCACCGACACCAGCTCAGTCACCGACCCGGTTTTCGTCGGCACGCGCTGGGCGTGGCCCTTCAGCTTGCCGCTAAGCGCTGGAATAACCAGCCCGATGGCTTTCGCCGCCCCGGTTGTATGCGGAATGATATTTTCCGCCGCCGCGCGGGAAGCGCGTAGATCTTTGCCGCGCGGGCCGTCAACCAGCGATTGCGTACCGGTATAGGCGTGAATGGTGGTCATGGTTCCCACCTTAATACCAAAGGCGTCATTCAGCACTTTCGCCATCGGCGCCAGGCAGTTGGTGGTGCAGGAGGCCACGGAAATAATCGTATCGTTTGCCTCCAGCGTGTCGTCGTTAACGTTATAGACAATGGTTTTCATATCGCCAGCGGGCGCGGAGATAAGCACTTTTTTAGCGCCGGCGGTCAGATGAGCTTGCGCTTTTTCCGCGGAGGTATAAAAACCCGTACACTCGACAATCAGCTCGGCACCGACCGCTTTCCACGGAATATGCTGAGCCTCTTTTTCGGCATAAACGGTAATTTTTTTGCCGTCAACGATAAGCGCATCTTCAGTAAAATCGACGCTCCACGGGAATGGTCCGTAGTTAGAATCATGCTTAAGCAGGTAGGCCAGTACCTTGGGGGAGGTGAGGTCGTTGATGGCGACGACCTCTAAAGGACTATTAACCTCCAGTAATCGGCGCAGTACTAAACGTCCAATACGCCCAAATCCATTAATCCCGAGTTTACTCATGAAGAATCTCCAGGTCAGTTGAACTGTCAGGTGAAAACTTCTCCAGGCTTAGTTCAGCTGGCGGAATAGGGCAACCAACGATTTTTCCGGCGCCGTTAAATGCTGATAAAAACGCGTACGGAAAAGTGAATAAATTCGGCGGGTTGTGGGCGGGGCGTTAAGGGTTAATAATTTTTTGTTTCAGCTTTATACGCCGCGGGCATATTGGCAAGGGGTTGAAAAGATGGGCCCGGGAAGGGCCCGCCGGGTGGCCGATTATTCGGCGTTCCCGCCCCGTTCAGCAAAAGCGGCAAGCGCGGCGCCGTCAAGGCGATAGCGAACCCACTCACTTTGCGCAACGGCGCCAATGCTCAGATAAAAATCAATGGCCGGCTGGTTCCAGTCGAGCACGCTCCACTCCAGGCGACCGCACTCTCTTTTTACCGCCAGCTGAGCGATGGTTCGCAATAGCGCTTTTCCAGCGCCGCGACCGCGAAATTCGGGAGTGACGTACAGATCTTCCATATAGATGCCGTTTCGACCGAGCCAGGTGGAATAGCTGGTGAAGAACACCGCGTACCCGGCAACCTTATTGTCAATCTCGCAGATTAGCGCTTCCGTTTTGCTGTCGCTGGCGAAAAGCGATGCCTGGATTTCATCTACCGTGGTGACCACCTGCTCCGGCGCTTTTTCATAAACCGCAAGCTCGTAAATCATGTCATAAATTGCTTTTGCGTCCGCCGGGCGGGCCTGACGAATGGTCATATTCATTGGAGTACCTGTTGTGCCATCGTGAGTTTGATACCGCCAAGCATAAACGTTAAGGTTAGAAGAATTAAGTGCAATGAAATCACCCAATGATGAATATTATGCATCCTGCGCTTCGCCGTCTTGATTTGAATCTGCTGCCGGTATTTGAGGCGGTCTACCGCTATCGTTCGGTGCGCCTGGCGGCGGAAGAGCTGGCGATGAGCACATCAGCGTTAAGCCACGCGCTATCCAGACTGCGCGCCGCGCTCAACGACCCGCTTTTCTATCGCGAAGGTCATCGTATGTGCCCCAGCGTATACGCCACCCAGCTCGCGCCTTCCATCGCTTCGGCGCTCAAGTTTTTAGATCAGGAGCTTACTCCGCAGCCGAAGTTTGTTGCCTCAGCCAGTACCGACTGCCTACAGATAGCGATCACGGACTTCACCGCGCAGTGCGTTTTCCCGACGCTGATGCCCAGGCTACAGCAACAGGCGCCAGGCCTGCGTTTCGAACTGCGCTATCTGCCGCACTGCCCGGCGCTGACGGAACTGCTGGCCGGCGAGGTGGATTTAGCGCTGGGATTTAGCGCGCTGGATGAAGCAGAGCATCCGGAGCTGGATGAGATTTGCTGGCTGAAAGATGATTATGTTGCGATAAGCAGCGCCAGGCGATCCCGGCTCACGCTGACGGACTACCTGGCAGCACAGCATCTGGTAGTCACCCCGTGGAATGAAAGCCAGGGCGTTCTCGACGTGCAGCTTGCGAAAATGGGCTTCTCGCGGCATATCACCATCAAAACCCCCTCTATGCTGAGCGCGCCAGCTATTATTGCGCAAAGTGAACTGCTTATGGCGATACCGCGCTCTGCCGCGGCAAAAATGACTGACGCGGCGACGCTGAAGGTCTTTGAATTACCGTTTGAGGTTCCGCCGTTTGAAGTGAAAATCTATTCCCACAAGCGGAGCGGGCAGCGCGGCGCGAGCCAGTGGCTGAAAGAGAGGCTGAGGGAGTGGGCCGCGACGGAACGAACCTGATGTCTCGTTTGACGAGTCAGCGAAATATGCTTAACTCATGAGACAACAAATGTGAATCGTCTGTTAACAGCCTGATGCGCGCTTCAGTGATAAGCGCAGCGTCATCTATCCTGATAACGTAAGAGAGAAAAATTGAAATTAGCCGGACTCCATCCCGATGAACTGCGTCGCCTGCAATCGCTGCGGGCATCCGGATTACTTAATAGCGGAAAAGAAGAGCGTTTCGATCGCCTGACCCGGCTTGCGCGTACGCTCTACGATCTGCCGGTGGCGTCGGTTAGCCTCGTGGGAGAAAATACCCTGCATGTAAAATCCTGCGCCGGACTTGAAGTCGATACCCTGCCGAGGGATATCACGTTCTGCGCGCATACTATCCTGCAGACCGACCCTTTAATCGTTAATGACCTGCAGCAGGATCTGCGCTTTCACGATAACCCGCTGGTCACGGAAGCGCCTTTTATCCGCTTTTATGCCGGATACCCGGTACAGCTGCCTGACGGCGCGACGGTCGGCGCGTTCTGCCTGATGGACCACAAGCCGCGCGCCTTTTCCGTGCATGAGATACAAATATTAAGCGACCTGGCCGCCATCGTTGAAGATGAATTCAAGGTGCTCGACGCGGCGACCGCCGATGAGCTGACGGGGCTGTTCAACCGCCGGGGTTTTATGTCGTTAGCGGAGTACGCGCTGCTGACGGCCAGGCGGCGCAATGAACCGGCGAGCCTCGTATTTATCGATCTCGATCGCTTTAAGCTGATTAACGATACCTGGGGTCATGAACAGGGGGATAAAGCCCTGACGGCGATGGCTGATTTGATGAAAGCCACCTTCCGGGAGTCGGATATCATTGCCAGGCAGGGCGGAGATGAGTTTATTATCCTGCTTGCTAATACTGCCCAGCAGGCGGCGGGCATCGCGATGGCGCAGCTAAGCAATAACGTTGCTGAATATAATCAACAGGCGGGCAATCCGTGGCAGCTGGCCTTTTCCTGGGGCTGCGTTGAATACGACCCTGCAACGCATCATAGCCTCAATGAGATCGTTGCGGTGGCGGACCGGCGCATGTATCAGGCGAAGACCAGCCATGGCGCCGAGCGCCGGTAGGGAACCGCCCGGCGTCGCCAGCCGATATTCGGCGTCTGGCTGATGCCGCGGCGGCTTGCGCTTCCTTAGTGGAGACCAAGGCGGATCAGTTCAACGGGCTCGAACTTACCTTCCGTCCCTTCCACTTCGACTGTCTTATTACGGCGCAGCTGGGCTGGCGTTAAGCCCGTCGCGTGGATAGCGATAATTTTACCGGTTTTACCCGTCCCGTTAATCATCACCTGGCTGCCGTTAGTAATAGGATTGCGGTTACGATCGTAAGTGATCATGCTGATTTCTCCTTTTAATCATCGGGTGGTAACAATCGCTTCTCGCGCCGGGCTGCCCCCGGCGCGGACGTAATACCAATACGCCTCTCGGCCCGTCATTTTGTTGTTTTTGATCAACTTCACACTTTTTAGCGTCCCTCAACGGGCCAACGAGCCGGAGGCAGGCTTTGCCTGACCCGGAATCCGTACTGCTTTTGAAGACGATTTCGCGGGTATCAACCCCCGTGGAGGCCCGGGTTGCAGTCGCTGATGCGGCTGCTAAACTTTTTTCGGGCATAACGGAGCGGAACGATGAAGAACAAAGAAGAGCAAACGGGGCTGATTGGTCTTGCGATTGGCGCGGCGGTTATTGGCCTGGTCTCTGGCCAGAGGCCAATCAACCGGGAAAGCATTGTTGAAGAACTGGTGAGGCTGGGCAGACAGAAGGGGGATGGCGTCGAGGACGAGATTTTTATGCAGGCGGCAACGCTGGTGCGCAAGGGGATATGATCCCGCCGGTAGAAGAAGCCCGGGTAGGCGAAAACCCGGGATTAAACGGGGAGGAAGGTCATCATAAGATACGCTATCACAATGCATATCAGCGCCATGTACCAGACAAAACTCATTCTGTTACCCGCCCTGTAGCGCCATGCCGGTCACCGCGTTAACCACGGTCGCGGCCATCAAAACGCCGCCGACGATAGCGCAGGCACGGTTTTTCCGGGTCGCCCCCAACGTCAACATCACCACCGCTGCGGCAAAGAGGGGGATGGCTATTATGCTGAAAGTGTTCATCGTTTCCTCAACACTCGTCCGTTAATCTTCCTGCATCCACATATCGGCTTCTTCGAACATCTCCTGCACGGCGCGGCTGATCTGCTCCTTCTCGTGCTTGCTGGCGTCAGTATTGATGGAAGCCAGGGTCATCATCGGCTTAACGCGGACGTCGGCATCGGGAAAAATGCGATGCACTCGCTTCGTCAGTTCATTAAGAATGATCTCTTTAGCGCCGGCCAATCCCTCGAAATTTCTTTTGTCATAAATCAGCTCTACGAACATTTTTTATCCCGTTGATGGTAATAGCAGGGAGTATTGTACTGTGATTATATACAGCGTCAAGGCCGAGGTATACGTTCCCCGTATTCCTGCGCCGGGGATAACTCGCCGCTTTTGCATTAAATGCGTGAAACCGACAATTGTTTTTTTATAAGTACGTAAAAGTTAATGAATTTTTAATAAAAGGTGTTTATGTTGGCGATATCACCGTTTTATTAAGGGTTTCTCATGCGCGATAAATATTCTGGCCTGCAAATTGGCATCCACTGGCTGGTGTTTCTTTTAGTGATAGGCGCTTACGCGGCGATGGAGCTGCGGGGCTTTTTCCCCCGCAGCGCTCGACCCGCCATCAATATGATTCACGTCTCCTGCGGGATTTCTATTTTTGTTCTGATGGTGGTGCGCCTGTTGGTGCGTCTCAAATCCCCGGCGCCGCCAATTGTGCCTAAGCCGTCGCCGATGATGACCGGCTTCGCACATCTGGGGCATCTGGTTATCTATCTGCTGTTTATCGCGCTGCCGGCCATCGGCATGGTCATGATGTACTACCGCGGTAACCCGTGGTTCGCGTTTGGCCTGACCATGCCGCACGCGGCGGAAAGCAACTTTGAGCTGGTGGATACCCTGAAAGCGTGGCACGAGCTGCTGGCCAATACCGGCTACTTTATCATTGGCCTGCACGCGCTGGCGGCGCTGTTGCACCACTACTTCTGGAAAGATAACACGCTGCTGAGGATGATGCCGCGCAGGCGTTAAACCTCGATAAACCCGCTTCGGCGGGTTTTTTTGTCTAATTCTTCGGGGCTTCAACTTCTGCTAAGCGCAAATTCTCGCCGCTATGCTACGGTTAAAGCGGCGAAGCCATTTGCCTCATGGCAACAATAAATATAGTATACCCCCCTATATGATATGGAGGGCGTCACCATGCCACATTCACCTGAAGATAAAAAGCGTGCCCTCAGTCGGGTAAGGCGCATCCGTGGCCAGGTTGAAGCGCTCGAGCGGGCGCTGGAATCCGGCGAACCCTGTATGACCATTCTGCAACAAATCGCCTCAATTCGCGGCGCCGCCAACGGCCTGATGGGAGAGATGGTTGAAATTCATCTGCAGGATGAACTGGTCAGCGGCGAAACGACGCCAGACCAGCGCGCCGCCAGAATGGCGGAAGTCGGGCATCTGCTACGGTCCTATTTAAAATAAAATCACCACGAGGAAGAGAGATATGAAATCACGTGCAGCCGTCGCGTTTGGCCCAGGCCAGCCGCTTTCAATCGTTGAGATTGACGTCGCGCCGCCGAAAAAAGGCGAAGTGCTGGTCAAAATCACCCATACCGGCGTATGCCACACCGATGCCTTTACCCTCTCAGGCGACGATCCGGAAGGCGTTTTCCCGGCGGTACTGGGCCATGAAGGCGGCGGGATTGTCGTCGAAGTGGGGGAAGGCGTGACCAGCTTGCAGCCGGGCGACCACGTTATTCCTCTGTATACCGCCGAATGCCGCGAGTGTAAGTTCTGTAAATCCGGCAAAACTAACCTCTGCCAGGCGGTGCGCGCCACTCAGGGTAAAGGCCTGATGCCGGACGGCACCACCCGTTTCTCCTATAACGGTGAACCGATTTATCACTATATGGGGACCAGCACCTTCAGCGAATACACCGTAGTGGCCGAAATTTCGCTGGCAAAAGTGAACCCGCAGGCGCCGCTGGATAAAGTCTGCCTGCTGGGCTGCGGCGTCACTACCGGCATCGGCGCGGTGCACAATACGGCGAAAGTAAAAGAGGGCGATACCGTCGCCGTCTTCGGCCTCGGCGGGATCGGCCTGGCGGTGATCCAGGGCGCGGTACAGGCGAAAGCCGGGCGCATTCTGGCGGTGGATACCAACCCGGAAAAATTCACCCTCGCGAAAGAGATGGGCGCGACCGACTTTATCAACCCGAATGATTACGATAAGCCGGTGCAGGATGTGATTGTTGAACTCACCGACGGCGGCGTCGACTTTAGCTTCGAGTGTATCGGTAACGTCAACGTGATGCGCGCGGCGCTGGAGTGCTGCCACAAAGGCTGGGGCGAAAGCGTCATCATCGGCGTTGCCGGCGCGGGCCAGGAGATTAAAACCCGCCCATTCCAGCTGGTCACCGGGCGCGTCTGGCGCGGCTCCGCGTTCGGCGGCGTGAAAGGGCGTACCCAGCTGCCGGGAATGGTTGAAGAGGCGATGGCGGGGAAAATTCGCCTCGATCCGTTTATTACCCACCGTATGCCGCTGGATCAAATCAACGAAGCGTTTGATCTGATGCATGAAGGTAAATCCATTCGTACCGTCATTCATTTCGGCGAGAATTGATTTTCCTGGTGAAAAATAACCCGGGCATGCCCGGGTTATCGTTTAAGAGGGATTACTCCCGCCGCAGGTTTTCATAACCATTCTGCCATCGCCGCTGTTCCCGCCGCTCCCGTTCACGCTGAATATCCGATTTCTCATCTTCCCAGACCGCGCAGTGCGGGCCGCTGAACACCTCGCAGGGCTGTGGGCTGGCGGTGAGCGGAGACGCCGCTTTCTCTTCCCAAATCGTCGGATCGCGCAGGTCCACTTCCGGGGCTTTTAACGCCTGAGCCGAGGCGGCGGCTAACATGAAGGTGCCTGCGAGCAGGCGGCAGGGTGAACTTTTCATCCATTATCCTTGTTCAGTTGTTATTATTGATAACCATTCGCAATAGTAACATAGCTGAATGAAAATGGCTTGCTTAGGGGGCTGAAGATGATTTTGCTTTCACGCCAGCCGCCACCGGGCGGTTCCCGGGCCGCAAAAAGGGCCCCGTTTGGGGCCCTGGTGGTTACTTCTGCTGCGGAAGCGCGTAGGCGATAATATAATCGCCGCGGTCCGGCGACTGGCGAGCGCCGCCCGCGTTGATGATGATGTACTGCTTGCCGGTTTTCGGCGATACGTAGGTCATCGGGCCGGACTGGCTGCCGACCGGCAGACGCGATTTCCAGATCTCTTTCCCGTTGGCGGTATCAAACGCGCGCAGGTAGAAGTCCTGGGTGCCCGCGAAGAACAGCAGGCCGGACTGGGTTGATAACGAGGCGCCCAGCGTCGGCATACCGATAGGGATTGGCATATGCATGCGGATCCCCAGCGGGCCGGTGTCCTCAACGGTGCCCACCGGAACCTGCCACACCAGTTTGCCGGTTTTCAGATCGACCGCTGACATAGTGCCGAACGGTGGTTTCTGGCACGGAATGCCCAGCGGCGACAGAAAGCGTTCGCGCATGGCGCCGAACGGCGTGCCCTCCATCGGCACAATCCCCATTTCGATACCGCTGGCGTCCTTAGCCACTTTGGCGCGCGGCACCATATAGTTGGCGAGGCCAAGGCGCATATCATTGACGAACATCAGGCTGTTGTTCGGGTCAACCGACACGCTGCCCCAGTTCATCCCGCCCAGCGAGCCGGGATACTGCAGCGAACGATCCTCGCCCGGCGGGGTGAAGACGCCCTGGTGACGCATCTCTTTAAACTGGATGCGGCACAGCAGCAGGTCGACAGGCGTCGCGCCCCACATATCCGACTCGGTCAGCGTCTCGTTGCCGATCATTGGCATGCCGACGGAGTAGGGCTGGGTCGGCGAGTAGCGCTCGCCCTTGACGTTGCCCGCCGGGACTGGACGTTCCTCAACCTTGGCGACCGGTTCACCGGTGGCGCGGTTCAGCATAAAGATCATGCCCTGCTTGCTGGTTTGCACCAGCACCGGCGTGGTGCCGCCTTTACCGTCAGGCAGATCGTACAGCAGCGGCTGGGAAGGCAGGTCGAAATCCCAGAGATCGTGATGGGTGGTCTGATAATGCCAGCGTACCTGGCCGGTCGTGGCGTCAACGGCCACGATGGAGGAACTGTATTTATCGTCCAGCGCGGTACGTTCGCCGCCAAAGAAGTCCGGCGTCGCGTTACCGGTCGGCAGATAAATCAGATTCAGCTTCGCGTCATAGGACATGGCCGACCAGACGTTCGGCGTACCGCGGGTGTAGGTCTGTCCGGCCGGCGGTTCGCCGGTCAGGTTCGGGTTGCCCGGATCCCATGCCCACGCCAGTTTGCCGGTATGAACATCATAGGCGCGAACGACGCCCGGGGGCTCGCCGGTGGAGAAGTTATCCGCCACGCGACCGCCAACCACGACCACGTTACCCGCCACCAGCGGCGTGGAGGTCTGCTGGTAGTAACCCGCTTTGATTTCCCCCATGCCAACGCTCAGGTCCACAATACCGTGGTCGCCGAAGGCGTCGCACAGTTTACCGTTATCGGCATCAATAGCGATCAGACGGGCGTCGGTGGTTGGCAGGAACAGGCGGCGGGAGCAGGCGGCCGGCTGCGCGTCGACGGCAGGGGAAACCTGGGCCTGGCTCTCTTCGTAATAGCCTAAGCCGCGGCAGCGCTGCCAGTTCGGCGCGGTGGCTTTTGAATCATAGCGCCATTTCTCTTTACCGCTATCGACATCCAGCGCCAGCACCTTGCTGTAGGGCGTACAGACGTAAAGCGTATCGCCAATTTGCAGCGGCGTATTCTGGTCTTCCGCGCCGGAGCCGTTGCTCTGCGGGATATCCCCGGTGTGGGCGACCCAGGCAACCTGCAGCTGGTCAACGTTCTGTTTGTTAATCTGGTCGAGGGCGGCGAAACGGTCGCCGTGGGTGGTGTTGCCCCAGTGCGCCCAGTTTTTCTGCTGCTCGCCCGCGGCGACCGGTTTAACCGGCACCGCCTCGCTGGCGCTGACCAGCGGCTGGGATTTAAACATCCAGCCGAAACTAACCAACAGTACCACCGCCAGCACCGCTGCCAGGCCAAACGACGGCCCTTTTTTCGCCGGCTGCCGGGACAGATACGGCCAGACCAGCGCGGCAAGGAAGGCCAGTACGCCGAGCGCGAACAGGCGCGAGAACAGCGGCCAGTAGGTCCAGCCGGCATCGCTAATGGCCCAGACGATCGAGGCGATAAACGCTATCGCGTACAGTATGATACCGCCGCGACGGCTGCGGAAAATGAGCACCGCGGCGATAACCATCACCAGGCCCATAATCGCAAAATAGAAGGTCCCGCCAACGGAGGCGAGCTTTGCACCAAGAATACCGATAGCCAGGCCGATGATCAGCATCAGCCCGGCGAGAAGCCACTGCAGGACCCGGGGGAATCCTCGCGGCGCGTTGCCAGTTGCCATTTTTTCTCCTTAACCACCCCTGAACAGGCGTGAACCAGATGAATCAATTTCTCAAGTGAAGGCTTTTGAATGAAGCGATGTTGACCTTCATAAAAGCAGGTTTTTTACTGTTATTGATTTCGAGTGAACCATTTGGTGAAATCGTGGCTATGATAGATCTGTTAAAGAAATTTACGCAATTGTTAATGAATGATTTCGCACTAATTGATTATTGTGGTGAATATGGTGGGTGCGAAAAGGAAATCAGGCGGTCAGATCTCCCCGACGCGGATAACGGTCGGGGAGAGGGCGATCAGACGGGCATCGATTTACGAATGGCGCTCAGCAGGGTTTGTGTTCCCGCGGTGAGCGTGGCGTCCACCCGGGTGAGAATACCTATCGGTTCGCCCGCGCCCTGGGTGGGCACCGGCAGCGCGGCCAGCAGCCCACGGCGCAGGTCGTCTTTGACCGCACCGGAGGGGACAAACCAGACGTAGTCGTAATCGACGGTGAGCTGGCGCGACAGGGAAGCCGACAGCGTCTCGATGCAGCCAGACGGAATTTTGCAGCCCTGGCTTTGCAGCAGGGTTTCGGCGTTCTGTCGCGGCAGCGTACCTTTGGGCGAAACCACCACCGGCCACTCCATGACCCGACTCAGCGTAACCGTTTCCTGCAGCAGCGGATGCCCCGGACGAACCACCAGCTTCAGGGATTCGAGAAACAGCAGTTCATAGTTCAACCCGCTCATCAACTCCGGATCGGACATCCGTCCGATACCGATATCGATTTCTCCCGATTTTAGTCCGGCCAGCAGCATGGTGTTATTCATGGTCGCCACCTGCAGGGTGATATCTTTTTGCTGCTGATGGAACTGGCCGATCACCGAGGGCAGGATCCCCAGTGCGGCGGTGGGGAGCGCCCCGATGCGCACGATATCGCTGTTGAGGCCTTCTTTACGGTTTAGCGCCTGTCCCGCGGTATTGAGCGCGTCGAGCACTTTAACCGCGTGGGTGAGAAACTGTTCGCCGACCAGCGTGAGCTGCGCGCCGAGGCGTCCACGCTCAAACAGCCGGGTACCGGTCAGCTGCTCCAGTTCGTTTAGCGTTTTGGATAAGGCCGGTTGACTCAGATTTAAGGTTTCAGCCGCGCGCCCAAGAGTTCCCTGTTGAGCGACGGCCACGAAAGTATGTAGATGGCGCAAGCGAATGCGCTGACTGAAAAGACCATTTTTTTGCATAATCAATGTTAAAAACAGAGGCGTCCCAGTGACAAGTAAGGGCGATTAAAATTGTTAACTTCATAGCAAAATATTATTAACATTTTATATTATTATTTTACAAGTTGATTTTATTGAGTTTGCCATATAGCGTCGCCCCTGACCGGCAGGGGCGGAAAAAGGAAGAAAAAACTCAGATATCGAAGAAGACGGTTTCGTTTTCGCCCTGCAGGTGAATATCGAAGCGATACACGATCTCCGCGCCGCGAACCTCGCGCTGCGCGATGAGGGTCTGGCGACGCACTTCCCACTCAATCAGATTCAGCACCGGGTCGACCTGGTTGGCATCCTGCTCGTCGGAAAAGTACATCCGCGTGTTGAGGCCAATATTAATCCCGCGGGCGACCACCCACAGATTGACGTGCGGCGCCATGGTGCGCCCGTCGCGACCTACCACGGCCCCGGGTTTAATGGTTTCGAAGCGCCAGACGCCGCTGGTGAAGTCCGAGCAGCTGCGTCCCCAGCCGCGAAACGCCGCATCCAGCTTCTTGCCCTGCTGTCGGTCGTCGGGATGGTTATAGCGCCCGGCGGCGTTGGCCTGCCAGATTTCCAGTAGCACATCGCGCACCGGCGTGCCGGAGCCGTCGATGACTCTGCCTTCGATAGTAATACGTTCGCCCTCGGTGTCTGCCGTTGTCAGCGTCGGGCCAAAATTTTTCTCAAAGATATGGAAACCGGCGGCGTCCGGCGCGAGGCCGATATGCACATAAGGGCCGGCGGTTTGTGACGCGGTTTCAGGTAAATAATCTTTCATCGGGCGGCCCCCTGCGTGCGGTTTTCAAACAGCGTTGCGCGATGGCCGCGCAGCACGAGATCAAAACGGTAAGCCAGAGAGTCCAGCGGTACGGCGGCATGGGTATCCAGCTCGGCGATTAATGTCCTGATGGCATCATCGTTATTGATGGTTTTGACAATAGGACACTGTTTAATCAGCGGATCGCCTTCGAAATACATCTGCGTGATCAGGCGCTGTGCCCAGGCGTCGCCGGAGAGCGAAAAGTGAATATGCGCCGGACGCCAGTCGCTTACCTGGTTGCGCCACGGATAGGGGCCGGGCTTGATGGTGCGGAAACAATAGTAGCCGTTTTCGTCGGTCAGCACCCGTCCGCAGCCGCCAAAGTTCGGGTCGATAGGCGCCAGATATTGATCTTTCTTATGCCGGTAGCGTCCGCCCGCGTTGGCCTGCCAGACTTCGACCAGCGTATTTTTCATTGGTCGGCCAAATCCATCGCGAACGTAGCCGTGGACGATTATCCTTTCGCCAATCGGCAGGCCGTCTTTGGCGTAGTTGAGGATCAGGTCGTTATCGAGCGCGCCGAGATCGTCGCTGCTGAACACCGGTCCGGTGATTTCAGAAAGGGAATTCTGCAGGGAAATGAGCGCATTGCGCGGCGAGCGCAGCACGCTGGTTTTATAGCCCGGGGCGTAAGCGGGAGGATGGCTGCTGTAGTCGCGGTGCAGGACCTCGCGCGGTGACCATTTTTCGTTCATGAGGGTACTCCATATTATCGGTAGAGAGGCATGTTGTTGTAATGTCGCCACTCGCAGTGTGTGTAAATGTTTTGTTAATTTAAAGTGAAATTAAAGGGTGTTTAACATAACTGGCGGTTATGAAGTGAGCGGGTGAAAATAAACCGGCCAGCTACCGGCATCACAGTTTGTAAATTCTTCCCGCCGTCTGCAGAGAGCTTTCCTACACTCCAGGGAGAATTCACTGGAGGTAAGACATCATGGCGAACACCATCACGGCTGATGAGATTCGGGAAAGCTTTTCGCAGGCGATGTCGGCGATGTACCAGCAGGAAGTTCCGCAGTACGGGACGCTACTGGAGCTGGTGGCCGACGTTAACCTGGCCATACTGGAGAATAACCCGACGCTGCACGAACAACTGGCCAACGCCGATGAACTGGCGCGGCTGAACGTTGAACGCCACGGCGCGATCCGCGTCGGTACGGCGGAGGAACTGGCGACCTTGCGTCGCATGTTTGCCATTATGGGAATGTATCCCGTCAGCTATTACGATCTGTCGCAGGCCGGCGTACCGGTTCACTCCACCGCGTTTCGCCCCATTGATGACGCCGCGCTGGCGCGCAATCCGTTTCGCGTTTTTACCTCGCTTCTGCGACTTGAACTTATCGCCAATGAAGCTTTGCGTCAGCGGGCGGCGGATATCCTTTCCCGACGCGATATCTTCACGTCGCGCTGTCGTGAACTGATCGCGTTACATGAACAGAAAGGGGAGTTTACCGCCGCAGAGGCGCGCGAGTTTGTGCAACAGGCGCTGGAAACCTTTCGCTGGCATCGACACGCCACCGTCGATGAGGAAACCTATCACGCGCTGCATGAAGAGCACCGGCTGATTGCCGATGTGGTCTGTTTCCCCGGCTGCCACATTAATCATCTGACGCCGCGCACCCTGGATATTGACCGGGTGCAGGCGTTAATGCCCGAGTGCGGTATCGCGCCAAAAGCGTTGATAGAAGGGCCGCCGCGCCGCGATGTGCCCATTTTACTGCGCCAGACCAGCTTTAAGGCCCTTGAGGAGCCGGTGATGTTTGCCGGAGAGCATAGAGGCACGCATACGGCTCGCTTTGGCGAAATCGAGCAGCGCGGTATCGCCTTAACGCCGAAGGGCCGCGCCCTGTACGACCGACTGCTTGGCGAGGCGGGGGTAGGCAAAGATAATCTCACCCATCAGCGTCATCTGCAGGAGGTGTTTAGCCCGTTCCCGGACAGCGAATTCCTGCTGCGTCAGCAGGGGCTGGCGTACTTTCGCTATCGCCTGACGCCCGCCGGCGAAGCGCACCGTCAGGCGTTTCGTCCGGGCGACGATCCGCAGCCGCTGATTGAACGCGGCTGGGTCATCGCACAACCGATTATTTATGAAGACTTTTTGCCGGTCAGCGCCGCCGGGATTTTTCAGTCTAACCTGGGCAACGAGATACAGACCCGCAGCCACGGCAACGCCAGCCGCCAGGCCTTTGAGGAGGCGCTGGGCTGTCCGGTTTATGATGAGTTTGCCCTTTATCAACAGGCGGAAGAGCGCAGTAAACGACGTTGCGGTCTGCTGTAAAATCAGTACTCTGCTGGCATGAGTCGTTAAAGGAAGCAGGTCATGCAGAATCCGTCTACCCCGCTGGTGAAAACCCGGCAGGGCACCCTATCCGGCACCGCTGAAGAGAACATGCATATCTGGCGCGGTATACCCTATGCCGCGCCGCCCGTCGGCGATCTCCGCTGGCGCGCGCCGCAGCCTGCCGCCCGCTGGCAGGGCGTGCGCAGGGCGGAGAATTTCTCGGCCTCCAGCTGGCAGGATATTGAGTACTGTCGTGAGCTCGGCGGCGGCGATCCCGGCCGCTTTTCCGAGGATTGCCTGTACCTTAACGTCTGGTCACCCGCTTCGCGCGCGCAGCCGCTGCCGGTGATGGTCTGGCTACACGGCGGCGGCTATACCATCGGCGCGGGAAGCTTACCGCCCTATGACGGTAAAGCCTTAGCCTCCCGTGACGTGGTGGTAGTCACGGTTAACTACCGGCTGGGGCATCTGGGCTTTTTTGCCCATCCGGCGCTGGAGAAAGAAGAGGGGGAGCGCATCTATAATTTC
This sequence comes from Klebsiella sp. CN_Kp113, assembly GCF_040064585.1. NCBI lineage: Bacteria > Pseudomonadati > Pseudomonadota > Gammaproteobacteria > Enterobacterales > Enterobacteriaceae > Klebsiella > Klebsiella sp. CN_Kp113. The sequence continues at coordinate 32,211 of NZ_JBEAID010000030.1, forward strand.
GCGCTGCTCGATCAGATCGCCGCCCTGCAGTGGGTTCAGGAGAACATTCATGCCTTCGGCGGCGATGCGGCCAACGTGACGCTGTTCGGCGAGTCCGCCGGGGCGCGCAGCGTGCTGTCGCTCATGGTTTCGCCAAAATCCAGAGGGCTGTTCCATAAGGCGATTATTCAGAGCGGCTATACCTTGCCGGATCTGCCGCGGGAAAAGGCGCTGGCCAAAGGGCAGCTCATCGCGGAGCACTTCTCTTTACCGCAGGCCAGCGCCGAACAGCTGCGGGCGATTCCGGCGGACGCGTTCTGGTCGCTGACCGCGCCGCTTACCATCGGCCCGGCGCCCATTGTTGGCGATGCCGTACTGCCGCAGCCGATGCTGGAGACTTTTTTTAGCGGGCGTCAGCACCCGCTGCCGGTGATGATCGGCTCGAACAGCGATGAGGCCAGCGTCATGGCGGTGTTTGGCGTCGATATCGCCGGGCAGATCCAGAAGCTTCGCCGCGAACGCCGTTTTGGTCTCGGTTTGATTAAGCTGCTCTATCCCGGCGTCAAGGGCGATGAGGCATTAGGGCGTGAAGTCTGCCGCGATATGGCCTTTACCACCCTGGGTTACGTGGTGATGCAGGCGCAGCAGCGGGTAGGGCAACCGTGCTGGCGATACTGGTTTGACTACGTTGCCGAGGCGGAACACCAAACCTATCCGCACGGCGCGTGGCACGGTAATGAAGTGGCGTACGTTTTTGACAATCTCGACCTTGCCGAGCCGGTACGACAGTATGCGAACGAGCGCGACCGGACCTTTGCCGCCCGGGTTGCCGACTATTGGGCTAGCTTTGCCCGTGTAGCGGGTAACGGCTGCCACGAGCTCTCCGGGCCGGTGCGCTGGCCCGCCAGCGTGCGCGGACGGGACCGTCTGTTGCGTATCGGTTTGCACAAGCGGGCCGGTTTTAAAGTGGAAAACCGTTTTATGCGCGCGCGTCTGGCGCTGTTTCGGCGGGTGATGAAGCACCATGTGACGCTGGATTAACGCTGTCCGGAAGATCTCCGTTTGCCGCGGTACGTTCTGCAAATGGAACAATGCGTCCCACTTTAGGCGGCTAATCCTCAGCCAGCGATTACACTAAGATCGGCTCTGTTAACCCTGCATCCGCAGAACCTGCGTTCTGACGGAAGATCTGACGTTAAAATGAGGAAGAAACCATGGCCAAACCGTATGTTCGTCTGGATAAAAGTGATGCCGCCGTGCTGCTGGTCGATCACCAGACCGGATTACTCTCTCTGGTACGCGATATCGATCCCGATAAATTCAAGAACAACGTCCTTGCCCTTGGCGACCTGGCGAAGTACTTCGGTCTGCCGACTATCTTAACCACCAGCTTTGAGAACGGCCCCAATGGCCCGCTGGTGCCGGAGCTGAAAGCGCAATTCCCCGATGCGCCCTATATCGCGCGCCCGGGTAATATTAACGCCTGGGATAACGAAGATTTTGTTAAAGCAGTCAAAGCGACGGGCAAAAAGCAGCTGATTATTGCCGGGGTGGTGACGGAAGTTTGCGTGGCCTTTCCGGCGCTTTCGGCCATTGAAGAGGGGTTTGAGGTGTTTGTGGTGACCGACGCTTCCGGTACCTTTAACCCGATTACCCGCGATGCCGCCTGGGATCGTATGTCGCAGGCCGGGGTACAGCTGATGTCGTGGTTTGGCGTTGCCTGTGAACTACACCGCGACTGGCGTAATGATATCGAAGGGCTGGGAACGCTGTTCTCCAACCATATTCCGGATTATCGCAACCTGATGACCAGTTTTAATCTTCTGCAGCAAAAATAATCGCCTGCGCGGCCAGCGTTCGTCTGGCCGCTTCCTGATTCAGCATGAAGCGCCGCCGGTTGGCGAAATCATCGCCGCCCCCGGATATCGGTAATTCGGTCTGGTCCGGTGGACATATTTTTTTCACGCATTTCTGCCGTCAACAATTGGATTATCAATCATTTTTGTCTAGAGTGAGCGACATTCACGACGCATGGGTTTGTTACGTCGCGTCTCAATTCACATATGAAGAAGGATGCTCTCTCAGGCATGAACCGCAGACGTTTTCTCAAATCTTCCATGGCTGTTGCCGCCGTATGCGGAACGTCAGGAGTTGCCTCTCTATTCTCGAAAGCGGCCTTCGCCGAGGACTCGGGAATTGCCGACGGCCAGACCCGTCGCTTTGACTATTCCGTACTTCAGTCGATGGCCCACGATCTTGCGCGTCAGCCCTGGGGCGGCGCGCCGCGCGATCTGCCGCCAACCCTGGCAAACCTGACCCCGCAGGCCTACAACAGCATTCAGTATGATGCTGCGCACTCCCTGTGGAGTAATATCGAAGAGCGCAAGCTGGATATTCAGTTCTTCCACGTCGGGATGGGGTTCCGCCGCCGCGTACGGATGTTCTCCCTTGATTCACAAACCCAGCAGGCGCGGGAAATTCACTTCCGTCCCGAGCTGTTTAAATATAATGACGCCGGCGTCGACACCAAACAGCTGGAAGGCCAGAGCGATCTCGGCTTTGCCGGGTTCCGCGTGTTTAAGGCGCCGGAGCTGGCGCGCCGCGATATCGTCGCCTTCCTCGGCGCGAGCTACTTCCGCGCGGTAGACAGCACTTACCAGTACGGTCTTTCCGCCCGCGGCCTGGCGATCGATACCTTTACCGATACGCCGGAAGAGTTCCCGGACTTCACCTCCTTCTGGTTTGAGACCGTGAAACCGGGGGCTACGGTATTTACCGTCTATGCGCTGCTCGACAGCCCAAGCGTCACCGGCGCCTATAAGTTCGTGGTTAACTGTCAGGAGACGCAGGTGATTATGGATGTGGAAAACCACATCTACGCGCGTAAAGACATCAAACAGCTGGGCATCGCGCCGATGACCAGTATGTTCAGCTGCGGCAATAACGAACGGCGGATGTGCGACACTATCCATCCGCAGATCCACGACTCCGACCGCCTGTCGATGTGGCTGGGCAACGGCGAGTGGGTGTGCCGCCCGCTGAACAACCCGCAGAAGCTGCAGTTCAACGCTTTCCAGGATAAAAATCCGCGCGGTTTTGGCCTGCTGCAGCTGGATCGCGACTTCTCCCACTATCAGGACATCATGGGCTGGTATAACAAGCGCCCGAGCCTGTGGGTGGAGCCGCGCAACCAGTGGGGTAAAGGGGCCGTCAACCTGATGGAGATCCCGACGACCGGTGAAACGCTGGACAATATCGTTTGCTTCTGGCAGCCCGAGAAGCCGGTTAAAACCGGGGATGAGCTGGACTTCCGCTATCGACTCTACTGGAGCGCGCAGCCGCCGATCCGTTCGCCGCTGGCGCGGGTATTGGCCACGCGCACCGGAATGGGCGGTTTCCCTGAAGGCTGGGCGCCGGGTGAGCACTACCCGGATAAATGGACCCGTCGTTTTGCTATCGATTTTGTCGGCGGCGACCTGAAGGCCGCGGCGCCAAGAGGCATTGAGCCGGTGATTACCCTGTCGAGCGGCGAAGCGAAACAGATAGAAATTCTCTACGTGGAACCGTTTGATGGCTATCGCATCCAGTTTGACTGGTACCCGACCTCGGATTCGACCGACCCGGTCGAAATGCGCATGTTCCTGCGCTGCCAGGGGGAAGCGATCAGCGAAACCTGGCTGTATCAGTACTTCCCGCCAGCGCCAGACAAGCGTAACTATGTTGACGATCGGGTAATGAAATAATTGCCCTTTATTCCGCCCGTTAAGGTAACTTAGCGGGCGTTTGTTTTTTAATCAGACTATTAATCAGAGTCCATTATGACTGACGAAAACGCGCCTGCGAGAGAAACTATCCCCGTCACCGAGTCGCTTTCTCTGCGCTCTGTGGATGAAAGCCACGTCGCTGAGCTGCATCAGCTGGTGATCAAGAACCAGCGCTGGCTCCAGCACTCGCTGAGCTGGCCCGCTGACGTCAGTCACGAAGACGAAACTCGCCGCCACGTGCAGGGCAACGTGATGCTGCATCAGCGTGGTTACGCCAAAATGTTTTTGCTCTTTCTGCGAGAAGAGATCGTCGGCGTGCTGTCGTTTAACCAGATTGAGCCGATCAATAAGACCGCATACATCGGCTACTGGATAGATGAAAGCCACCAGGGGCAGGGGCTGCTTTCTCAGGCGCTGCAGGCGCTGATGGACGCTTTTGCCCGCAGCGGGACGGTTCGCCGCTTCGTGATTAAATGTCGGGTAGCAAACCAGAGAAGCAATCAGGTCGCCCTGCGTAACGGTTTCACCCTCGAAGGGTGCCTGAAGCAGGCCGAGTATCTGAACGGTTCGTACGATGACCAGAATATCTACGGGCGCATTATTGATTGTGACACCGGGCAATTCCCGGCTCGCGGCTGACGCCTTGCCCGGGCTATGGGCCGCGCTGAGATGTAGCCCCGGCAAGGCGCATTGAGCGCCGCCCCCCCGGGGAACAGCGCGCAGGGGCCTGAAGCTGATAAATCACGCGGTCGGGAGCAAAGGTTATAGAAAGCCGACAATGGGCGTGCGGGTAAAAAGTTCGTCGCCGTTTATCACTTTCTCCCCTCTGATCGAAATGGCGTCGCCCGCGCTGGCTTCAATTCGCGCCCTGTCGCCGATCGTCACCTGATGTTCAATCACCACATCGCCGCAAATCACCGCATGCCCTTCAATTAACACGCTATCGTCCAGCAGAATCGGCCCGCCGCGCAGGTGCGCATGCCCGCCGACCATCACCCGATGCTTCAGCAGGCAGTTGCCTTCGACCACCGCGTGCTCCGCCACCTGCGAGCTGTAGCGCAGGGTGGGGATGGCGTCCTCTCCCCGCCCGGCGATAATCCTCGCGTGGCCATAAACTCGCGCGTTATCGCAGACCCAGACGTCGTTTTCGTCGTTACCCTCCAGCCGCGCGCAATCGAAGATTTCCGCCCGATGCTCAACAAACACGTGTTCGACAAACGCATCGCCGTAAACTTGCGCCTGGTGAACGATGCGCGAAGCGCTGACCGTTGCCCGCTGATAAATGCGCAGGATTTTGTCGCTGTCGGCGGTCAGACCCTGGGCGGCGATAATAAGCGAGTGGGGGAGGATCTGCGCATTGTCGGCCAGGTGACAATAACCCCGAATCTGCGAATGCGAAACGGTGACGTTGTCACTTATACGCGCGCAGTGGCTTGCCTGCACGCTGTCCAGTCGCGCGTTATCGCTGACGATGGCGCCATGGCTGATAATGCACTCGCCGGTTAAGCGGGCATTGCCCTCGATTTTCGCACCGGCAAACACCGCGCTATTCGGGTCATAAATCCAGCACTCGCCTTCGTGGCTCAGGGCTGCTTCATTGTCCAGCCAGCCGCCTTCATCGCCGCGCTTCACGTCAGCGAAATCGCGTAAGGCGACAATTTGCCGCAGATTGACGCTATGTTTGTTTCCGTCGGCTTCATAGTGAAACTGGCGAACCTTCTCGCTGAGGTAATATTTGCGCATCTGCCTTTCTCATTACGTATGGTTAACATAAACATAGCAAAAAACGCCGTAGCGCGTTTTTGAAGGTTCCTTTAGAATGCAACTTAAGATAAATTGAAAATTTAAACAAAATGAATAAAAAGCTGGGCACAAGCCGGGTGCTGAATCTCCCGGCGGGCTATTTTGGTATGGTTCTGGGCATTATCGGCATGGGCTTCGCCTGGCGCTACGCCAGCACCATCTGGCCGGTGAGCCGGATCGTCGGCGACGGTCTGGTGGTCACGGCGACGGTCATCTGGGCGCTGCTGGCGCTGGCGTTTATCAGCCGGGCGGTCCGTTTCCCGCACAGCGTACTGCAGGAGATGCGCCATCCGGTGGCCAGCAGTTTTGTCAGCCTGTTTCCGGCGACGACCATGCTGGTGGCCATCGGCTTTGTTCCCTGGCTGCGGCCGCTCTCGCTGGTGTTATTCGCGATTGGCGTAGTGCTGCAGCTAAGCTATGCGGCCTGGCAGAGCGCCGGGCTATGGCGGGGGAAGCATCCCAATGAGGCGACCACCCCGGGTCTCTATCTGCCGACGGTGGCGAATAACTTTATCAGCGCCATGGCCTGTGGCGCGCTGGGCTTTACCGACGCCGGACTGGTGTTTCTGGGCGCCGGCTTATTCTCCTGGCTTAGCCTTGAACCGGTGATTCTGCAGCGCCTGCGCAGCGACGGCGAACTGCCGATGGCCATGCGCACCGCCCTCGGCATTCAGCTGGCGCCGGCGCTGGTGGCGTGCAGCGCCTGGCTGAGCGTGAACGGCGGCGAGGCGGATACCTTCGCTAAGCTGCTGTTCGGCTATGGTCTGCTGCAGCTGCTGTTTATGCTGCGCCTGATGCCGTGGTACCTGCGCCAGCCGTTTAACGCCTCGTTCTGGAGCTTCTCGTTCGGCATCTCCGCGCTGGCGACCACCGGCCTGCATCTCGGTCATCAGCATCCGGACGGCTTTTTCCATACCCTCGTGCTCCCGCTGTTTCTCTTCACCAATCTGATCGTCGGGCTGCTGCTGATTCGTACCTTCCTGCTGCTGATGCGCGGTAAACTGCTGATTCGCGTTGAGCGCGACACATTATTAAAAAATAAGGATTAACCATGACGCTTCGTGACGAAAATTACTTCACCGATAAATACGGGATGACCCGCACCCACTCTGAGGTGCTGCACGCCGCCACCCTGATCGCGCCGGGCAAGGCGCTGGATCTGGGCTGCGGCAACGGGCGCAATAGCCTCTACCTCGCGGCCAACGGGTTTGATGTCACCGCGTGGGATAAAAATCCGGCCAGCATCGGAAATCTTGAGCGCATTCGTCAGGCGGAAGGGCTGGAGAATCTGCGGACGGCGATTAAGGACCTTAACGCCCTCAGCTTTGACGGCGAGTATGACTTTATTCTTTCGACCGTGGTGATGATGTTCCTCGACGCGAAGACCATCCCGGGTCTGATTGCTAACATGCAGCGCTGCACCAGACCCGGCGGCTACAATCTGATTGTTGCGGCTATGGATACCGACGATTATCCGTGCAGCGTCGGCTTCCCGTTCGCGTTTAAACCGGGAGAGCTGCGCAATAATTATGAAGGCTGGACGTTACTCAAATATAACGAAGACGTCGGTGAACTCCACCGCACCGACGCCAGCGGGAACCGGATTAAGCTGCGTTTCGCCACGATGCTGGCGCGCAAACCGGCTTAACGCGCCGCTAACAGGCAGAGCTGTAACGCGGTCTGATAAGAGGCCTCAAAGGCGCGCAGCGGCAGAAACTCAAATTTCGAGTGGAAGTTGTGCGCGCCGGTAAAGAAGTTGGGCGTTAATACGCCTTTTGCCGACAGGGCCGCGCCGTCGGTGCCGCCGCGCATCGGCGTCGGTTTCGGCGTAATGCCTAAGCTTTCCATCGCTTCGAACATCAGATCAACGGCGCGACGGTCTTCGCCAATGGCATTGCTGATGTTGCTATAGGTATCGCTGATGTGAAATTCCACCTTACCGGTCGGATACTGCGCGGCGATTTTCTGCGCCACCTCGCTAATTTGCTGCTTACGGCGATGAAAACTTTCGAGGTCGAAATCGCGAATGCTGGCCTGCAGCAGGGTGCTGTTTTGATCGCCCTGGATACCGTTAAACCAAACATAGCCCTCGCGTCCGGCGGTATGCTCCGGCGTTTGCTGGCGATCGAAATGGCTCATGTAATCGGTGGCCATCAGCAGCGGGTTCACCAGCACCCCCTTTGACGACATAGGGTGAGCGGTCACGCCGGTAAAGCGAATCTCCGCCGCGGCGGCGTTAAAGTTTTCATAGACGATTTCGCCGAGCTCGCAGCAGTCGATGGTCCAGGCAAAATCGACGGCAAAGCGCGCGAGATCCAGCGCCTTCGCGCCGCGCAGGCCCACTTCTTCATCCGGCACAAACGCGACCACGATGTCGCCGTGGCGGTGTTCCGCCGTCAGGTTTTCCAGCACCGTCATCACCACCGTAACGGCGGACTTGTTATCCGCCCCGAGCACGCTGGTGCCGTCGCTGAAAATAATCTCTTCATTGGGATAAGCGAGGATTTCCGGATGTTCCGCAACGCGCAGCCAGATATCTTTATCCCTGTTCAAACAGAGATCTTCACCAGTAAAACGCAGAATTTGTGGATGAATATCCGGCGACAAACCGACGTCAACGGTATCGATGTGGGTAATAAAGCCAATCCGCGGCGCGCCTGCGACGTTGCCCTTTTTCACCGCCGTGACGGTGGCGCGCTCGTCAATCACAATCTCATCCAGCCCCAGCTGGCGTAGCTCATCCGCAAGGGCCTGCGCCATCGCGTGTTGCCCGGCGGTGGTAGGCAGCGTCGTGGCTCGCGGGTCGCTTTGGCTGGTTATCGCCAGGTAGCGAAAGAAGCGTTGGGTTAATTGACTGGCCAGGGCTGATGACATAGTGATTCCTTCTTTATTCGAGTTTTCAGGTGTTTGCAATCAGGCTTTAGTGTTATGTATGGAAGGGAAAACAACAAGCTATTCATTAGCTGACAAATGAAAAAGGAAAACCTATGCAACGCAGATTCACGACGCTTGCTCTGGCGTTAGCGGCCCTGACGGCCAGCTCGGCCATTAGCGCAAAAACGCTGGTCTACTGTTCAGAAGGATCGCCGGAAAACTTTAACCCGCAGCTCTACACCTCCGGGACCAGCGTGGACGTCAGCGCGGTGCCGGTCTATAACCGGCTGGTCGATTTCAAAGCCGGCACCACAGAACTGGTGCCGAGCCTCGCCGAAAGCTGGGAAGTCAGCGAAGATGGGAAAGTTTATACTTTTCATTTACGCAAAGGCGTTAAATTCCAGAGTAATAAATATTTTAAACCCAGCCGCGATTTTAATGCCGACGACGTTATTTTTTCGTTTATGCGGCAAAAAGATCCTCACCATCCTTATCATAATATCTCCAGCGGCAATTACTCCAATTTTGAAAGCCTCGAATTTGGCCAGTTAATTACCGCGATTGATAAGCCTGATGAATATACGGTGCGTTTCACGCTGGCCCATCCCGAAGCGCCCTTTGTGGCCGATCTTGCCTGGTATTTCGCTTCTATTTTATCGGCGGAATATGCCGATGCGATGCTAAAAGCCGGCACGCCAGAGCGCGTGGATATGGACCCGATTGGTACCGGACCTTTCAAACTCGCGCAATATCAAAAAGATTCCCGAATTCTTTTCACCGCGTTCCCGGAATACTGGCAGGGGAAGGCGCATATCGATCGTCTCATTTTTAGTATCACGCCGGACGCCTCGGTGCGCTACGCCAAGCTGGAGAAAAACGAGTGTCAGGTGATGCCGTTCCCCAATCCGGCCGACCTGCCGCGAATGAAAGAGAACAACGCGATCAACCTGATGAGCAAAGCGGGCCTTAACACCGGTTTCCTGGCGTTTAACACCCAAAAAGCGCCGCTGGACAACGTTAAGGTGCGTCAGGCCTTAGCGATGGCGATCAATAAACCGGCGATCATTGAAGCGGTGTTCCACGGTACCGGTACGGCGGCGAAAAACCTGCTGCCGCCGGGCGTATGGAGCGCGGATAGCCAGCTGAAGGATTATGACTACGACCCGCAGAAAGCCAAAGCGCTGCTGGCGGAATCGGGCGTTGCGGGGCCAATTACCATCGATCTGTGGGCGATGCCGGTGCAGCGACCCTATAACCCGAACGCCAAACGCATGGCCGAAATGATCCAGGCCGACTGGGCGAAAATTGGCGTGCAAACGAAAATCACAACCTATGAGTGGGGTGAATACTTAAAGCGGGTGAAGGATGGCGAACATCAGGCGGCGCTGATGGGCTGGACGACCGCGACCGGCGATCCGGATAACTTCTTCGGCCCACTCTTTACCTGCCAGTCGGCGAACGGCGGGTCAAACTCGGCAAAATGGTGCTATCAGCCGTTTGATAAAATTATCGCCGAGGCAAAATCGATAACCGATCGCCAAAAACGCGAAGCGCTCTATCGCCAGGCGCAGCAGATGATGCATGACCAGATGCCGGCAGTCATGATTGCCCACTCGACAATATTTGAACCGGTGCGTAAAAACGTGTCAGGCTACGAAATAGACCCCTTTGGCAAGCATATTTTTTATCAGGTTGATATCAGATAAACAGCCAATCACGGCCCGCCGGTAACGGCGGGTTTATTTTTTCCAGCTACTTGACGTAGCACCGCTTTTGCCACAAAACTTACCCCTGTTATTTGCTATAACTCTTGCCGATAAATGGTATTCACAGGGATTAACCTATATGCGTACTCCGTTATTTTTTAAAGTCGCCGCGCTTGCTGGCCTGTTAGCATTGGCCGGCTGCTCATCCAAAATCGCTCAGCCGGAACAATATTCGGGATTTTTAAAAGATTACTCTAACTTAAAAGAAACCACCTCGGCGTCCGGCAAACCGGAACTGCGCTGGATTTCGCCGGATTACAATCCGAGCAACTATGACAATATCGTCTATAACCCGATCACCTATTACCCGGTACCAAAACCCACCACCCAGGTGGGCGAGAAGGCGCTCAGGGATATCCTGAATTACACCAATAAAGAGATGAAACAGGCTATTTCCGAGCGTAAACCGCTGGCAACCACCCCGGGCAAGCGCAGCCTGATCTTCCGCGGCGCCATCACCGGCGTGGATTCCAGCAAAGAAGGGCTGCAGTTCTACGAAGTGATTCCGGTGGCGATGATTATCGCCGGTACGCAGGCGGCAACGGGCCACCGTACCATGGACACCAACCTGTTTTTTGAAGGGGAGCTGATTGATGCGGCGACCAAAAAGCCGGTTATCAAAGTGGTCCGTAAGGGCGAAGGTAAAAACCTGTCCAACGAAAATACGCCGCTCACCGTCGAGACCCTGAAGCAGGTCATTGATGATATGGCGATTGACGCGGTGAAATTCGACCCCAATAACCGTTAATCAGGCGTAGCCGTGAATAAAGGCGCTAGTGGTTGATAGCGCCTTTTTCATTTCTCCTCGACGGCAGCGAGAGCGTCAGCAGCGATCCGTGCGAACCCAGGCCAGCCTGCGCCGCAGCAGCCACTGCTCCGGGCGAGCGAACATCACCAGATTTCCGACCAGGATCAGCGCCAGTCCGGCCACGGCGCTACTGTGCCAGACGTAACCTTCATAAAAAGTCGAAATGGTCAGCGCGACGAGTGGAAACAGCAGGGTGCTGTATGCCGCTTTACCCGCGCCGATTCGCCCCACCAGCGTAAAATAGGCGCCAAAAGCAATCACCGAGCCAAACACGGCGAGATACAGTAGCGCGCCCATATAGCTGAGGGTCCACTGCGGCGCGAAATTATCACCGCGAACCAGCGCGATTGCGCCCATGACCAGGGTGCCGTAAAGCATGGCCCAGCTGTTGGTGGTCAACGTCTCCAGACCGCGGCGCTGGTGGCGGATGCTGAGCATATTGCCGAGCGAAAACCCATAGGTGCCCAATGCGCTGAGGGCAATACCCAGCAGGAGCGAGGCGTTCAGGCCGCTGGCCCATAAATCATCCCAGAATAGCGTCACGATCCCCGCCAGCCCCAGCGCGGCGGCCAGCCAGAATCGGCCCGGAGGCTGCTGGCGATAGAAGAGAAAGCTATTGATGGCGTTAAACAACACCGCCATGGAGAAGATCACCGACTCCAGCCCGGTATTGATATACGCGGCGGCGGTATAGAAACACCAGAAATTAAAGCAGAAAACGCAGCAGCCCTGTAGCAGGCAAAAGAGATGGTCGCGCGCGGCCAGCGGGCGCAGGCGGCGGGTAACCAGCAGAATGGTCAACATCGCGACGCTGGCGACGGCGAAGCGCCAGAAAATAGACACCGGCGCGGCAACCGGCCCCTGCTGCAAAAAGATAGCAATCCAGGTGGTGCCCCAGATAACCACGACCAACCCGTAGAGTAATGCGTTCAAAATGTCTCTCCTGTGAGTGTTGTACCGGTCATTGTGCGGCTTGGGCGAATTCGGCGCTGTCATCAGCTTGTCGCCGACTTGCAAATTCTTGCGCTTATTTTTCATTAGCGGCGGGGGAATGCTGGTATCTGCCGGCGACTCTTCTTAGACTAGCGATCTGCGGAATCTGAACTGTGAAGGCTATGGCTTACGGGACTTTCGAAACATTGCGTCAAAAAAATGCCGTGCTGCGGGGGACGGTGAACCTCAACTCCGGTATTCAGCTGGCGGCGTGGTATAACAATCTTGATACCATCACGGTACAAAGCGACCACCATACCCTGAGCCTCTATATTGCCGATGGCTACGAAAGCTACCAAAAAACGCCCCACGGCTGGAAAAACGGCGGCGGGCCGGATCGTTTTTGCCTGATGCCGAAAGGCGATGAGAGCACCTGGGATATCCGCGGCGATCTCTCTTTTGTGCATCTTTACTGCACCGATGAGCACCTGCGCCGGGTAGGCGAGCAGATTTGGGACCGCAGCCCGGCCTCGTTCACGCTGCAGGAGAAAACGTTTTCCAGCGATGACAAAATCACCGCCGTCTACCGCCAGTTTCTCCTCGACAACGACTGGCAGCAGCAGGCGAATCAGCTAACGTTGAGTTCGGCCAGCACGCTGCTGCTCACTCACCTGATTCAGCACTATTCGAACGTTCAGTGGCGTTTACCGACGGTGACCGGCGGGCTGGCGCCGCACGTCTTGCGCAATCTGCTGGCATGGATTGAGGAGAACCTCGACCAGCCGCTCACTCTTGCCGATCTGGCGCAGGAAGCGGCGTTAAGCGAATACCATTTTGCGCGGATGTTTCGCCAGTCGATGAAGATGGCGCCGCATCAGTACGTTATGCAGCGCCGGATGGTTAAAGCGCAGTCGCTGATTAGCCAGAGTCGGCTGCCGTTAACCGATATCGCCATGGCCTGCGGTTTTAGCAGCGCCAGCCACTTCAGCAACCGGGTGAAAAGCGCCACCGGCCTGACGCCCTCGCAGCTACGCGCGGCGCAGCGTTGACAGCAAAACGTAGCTGACGCCGCCGAGAACCAGCCCCCAAAACGCTGAGCCGATACCGGCCAGCGTCACGCCGCTGGCGGTGACCAGAAACGTCACTACCGCCGCATCGCGCTCACTCTCATGATTCAATGCCTGAAACAGGCTGCCGCCGATGGTACCGAGCAGCGCCAGCCCGGCAAGCATCTGGACCCACGCTATCGGCAGCGCCGACATCAACGAGGTGATTGAGCCGCCAAATATCCCCGCCAGCAGATAAAACACGCCCGCCGCCGCCGCCGCGAGCCAGCGTTTTTGCGGGTCCGGATGGGCTTCCGGGCTCTGGCAAATCGCGGCCGTAATGGCGGCGATGCAGATCGAGTAGACCCCGAAAGGCGACAGCAGCAGCGCCAGGCCGCCGGTGGCGACAATAAGCGTTGAAGCGGGGACCCGATAGCCCGAGGCCTGGAGGGTGGCGAAGCCGGGGGCGTTTTGCGACGCCATGGTGACGAGGAAAAACGGTATACCGACGCTGATCAACAGCGCCGGCGTAAATTCAGGGGCGATCCAGGAAGGGGCGACAATGCTGAAGCTTATTTGTGACGTTGTCACCTCTCCGCTCAATCCGGCCACCGCGCTTCCTGTCAGCAGGGCGGCGACAACCGCGAAGCGGGGAAGCCAGGCTTTGCACAGTAACCATACGGCTAACATACTGCCGCATAACAGCAGATTAGCCTGCAGGCTGGCGAAAGCCTGCATGCCAAAGCGCAGCAATATGCCGGCCAGCATCGCCGCCGCCAGCGAATGGGGAATAATCTTCATGAGCCGGGCAAATATGCCGGTGATGCCGCAAAGCACGATTAAGGCGTTGGCAAAAATAAAGACGCCAACCGCCTGGGAGAGCGTGACCCCCTGCAGGCCGCTGACCAGCAGCGCCGCGCCGGGCGTTGACCAGGCCGTCAGGATGGGCACCTTTCGCCAGACGGTGAGGGCCAGGGTGCTGATGCCCATTCCCAGACCTAAGGCGGTCATCCAGCCAGCGATTTGCGCAGCATCGGCGCCTGCCGCCGCCGCTGCCTGCCAGATAATGGCGGCAGAGCTGGCATAGCCGACCAGCACGGCGACGAAGCCGGCGAGTAGACTCGGAAAAGGGAGAGTGAAAGAGCGCATGGGGTGCCTTGTGCGTTATAACGGTCGGTATAATGTAGCATTGTGCGTTATAACGCACAACTGGCTTTTCGGCAACGCCAGACCTGGATAGCGGAGCCCGGGTGAGCGCTATACGTCAATTCCCTGTAGAATCAGGTGAATGTGCGTATAATTCCTTCAGATATTATTGGGAGGTTGAATGGATATTGCGCAACACCTGTCGGCAACGTTAAAAACGCTGCGCCAGCAGCGCGGCTGGAGCCTGTCGCGCCTGGCGGAAGAGACCGGCGTGTCGAAGGCCATGCTGGGCCAGATTGAACGCAACGAATCCAGCCCGACGGTAGCGACGTTATGGAAAATCGCCACCGGGCTTAACGTGCCGTTTTCCGCCTTTATCGTTGCCGATGAGGCCGGTGAACCGACGGCATTTGATCCCCAGCAGCAGGCCATGGTGGTCACGCCGCTATTCCCTTGGGACCCGGTGCTGCGCTTCGATCACTTCTCCATCACCCTGGCCCCGGGCGCGCTGAGTGAGTCAACGCCGCATGAGCAAGGGGTTATCGAACATGTGGTGGTGATTAGCGGCGTGCTGGATCTTTGCCTGCAGGACAGCTGGCAATCGCTGCAGCCAGGGGAAGGGCGGCGTTTCGCCGGCGATTTAGCGCACGCCTATCGCAATAGCGGTGGGCAGACTGCCCATTTTCATTCGCTGATCCACTACCCGAAATAAAAAAGCCGCGAGTAAACTCGCGGCCAGGCAAATGACTGAGACAACAAATCACAACGTGACGAGGAAAATCCGGAATACGTGATGACTCTATCCTTAGGCACTTTTTCTGGGAAATATCTTTTCCTTCAATGCTTTGCTAAAAACTGAAAATTCCTTCCGCGGCGGCGATGGAAAATGTTTTGGTCTGCGCCAGGTTCTGACTACAATAGCCGCCATTTCGACCCCCTATAATGGATAACGACGAGCGTATGCGCCTGCAAAACCATCATCTTGAACTACTGAGTCCTGCCCGCGATGCCGGGATCGCCCGTGAAGCGATTTTACACGGCGCGGATGCGGTCTACATCGGCGGGCCGGGCTTTGGCGCGCGCCACAACGCCAGCAACAGCCTGAGCGATATCGCCGGTCTGGTACCGTTTGCCCATCGCTACGGCGCGAAAGTGTTCGTGACCCTGAACACCATTCTTCATGATGATGAGCTGGAGCCGGCGCAGCGCCTGATAACCGACCTGTATGAAACCGGCGTGGACGCGCTGATTGTCCAGGATATGGGGGTCATGGAGCTGGATATTCCGCCGATTGAGCTGCACGCCAGCACCCAGTGCGATATCCGCAGCGTTGAGAAAGCGAAATTTCTCTCCGACGTCGGCTTCAGCCAAATCGTGCTCGCCCGCGAGCTGAATCTTCAGCAGATCAAAGCGATTTACGATAACACCGACGCGACCATTGAGTTCTTCATCCACGGCGCGCTGTGCGTGGCCTATTCCGGCCAGTGCAATATTTCCCATGCTCAGACCGGGCGCAGCGCCAACCGCGGCGACTGCTCGCAGGCCTGCCGTCTGCCCTATACCCTGAAAGATGACCAGGGCCGCGTGGTGGCGTATGAAAAGCACCTGCTGTCGATGAAAGACAACGATCAGACCGCCAACCTGGCCGCGCTGATCGATGCCGGGGTACGTTCCTTCAAGATTGAAGGCCGCTACAAAGATATGAGCTATGTGAAGAACATCACCGCGCACTATCGCCAGATGCTCGACGCCATCATTGACGATCGCGGCGACCTGGCCCGCGCCTCGGCGGGGCGTACCGAACACTTCTTTGTTCCGTCAACGGATAAGACCTTCCATCGCGGCAGCACCGACTATTTTGTCAACGCGCGCAAAGGCGATATTGGCGCGTTTGACTCGCCGAAGTTTATTGGTCTGCCGGTGGGGGAAGTCCTGAAAGTCGGTAAAGATTTTCTCGACGTTGAGGTGAGCGAAACGCTGACCAACGGCGACGGCCTGAACGTGATGATCAAACGTGAAATCGTCGGCTTTCGCGCCAACACGGTGGAGAAAACCGGCGAAAACCGCTATCGCGTATGGCCGAACGAGATGCCCGCGGATTTACACAAAGTTCGTCCGCATCAGCCGTTAAACCGCAACCTCGATCATAACTGGCAGCAGGCGCTGCTGAAAACCTCCAGCGAGCGCCGCATCGCCGTCGATATCGAACTGAGCGGCTGGCAGGAGCAGCTGGTCCTGACGATGACCAGCGAAGAGGGCGTGAGCGTCACCCACACGCTGGACGGCGAGTTTGCCGAGGCGACCCAGGCGGAGAAAGCGCTGGCGAACCTGCGCGATGGCGTGGCGAAGCTCGGCCAGACCCTTTACTATTCGCGCAACGTTGAGATTAACCTGCCCGGCGCGCTGTTCGTGCCAAACAGTCTGCTGAACCAGCTGCGCCGTGAAACGGCGGAAATGCTTGATGATGCGCGTCTGAAGGCCGTGGTGCGCGGCAGCCGCAAGCCGGTTTCGGTGCCGCCGCCGGTCTATCCGGAAACGCATCTGTCGTTTCTGGCTAACGTCTACAACCACAAAGCGCGCGAGTTTTATCAACGTTACGGCGTCCAGCTGATCGACGCCGCCTATGAAGCTCATGAAGAGAAGGGCGACGTGCCGGTCATGATTACCAAGCACTGCCTGCGCTTTGCCTTCAACCTGTGTCCGAAACAGGCCAAAGGTTCGATTAAAAGCTGGAAAGCGACGCCAATGCAGCTGATCCACGGCGATGAAGTGCTGACGCTGAAGTTTGACTGCCGCCCATGCGAAATGCACGTGGTCGGCAAGATAAAAAACCATATCCTGAAAATGCCGCTGCCGGGCAGCATCGTGGCGTCCGTGAGTCCCGATGAGCTGATGAAAACCCTGCCGAAACGCAAGGGCGCCTGATAACGAAATCGCTACTGGTAGTGATGCATTTTTGGTTTCCGCGCATTCTGCCAGTGGTGCTGCTCGCGCAGGTCGGAGGCGGCGTCTTCCGCCTGGCTGCGCAGCTCGTCGCTATCGGCTTCGTGCTGTAACTGCTGTTCGAGACTCTGTACCGGGAAGAAATCGTGTCCGTGCTGGCGGGCCAGCACGTGCCCGGAAAACAGGGCGCACGCCAGCAGTAATGTTGAAACGCTTCTTCTGAACATCTCTTTTTCCATGCTATCGGCGAATGAGGCTACTATGCCAGGGGCTGGGTGAGCTTATTACGTCGGTTGGCAAAGAAGAGAAAAGGCTTTGTCAGCATCGCCTGACGGATGGCGAAAAAAAGCCCGATGGTGTCGCCATCGGGCCGAATAACATTACGTGACGGGCGGATCAGGCCTTCAGCCCGGCGGCCGTCATCAGCAGCCGAAATCCCATGCTTACCGCCGCCAGCGCCAGCACGCTGCCTCCCCACAGGACCACCATCCATAACGTGCGCTTAAGCCATACTCGTTGCATCAGTGATACCCCTCGCCGTGTTGAACTTTGCCGCGAAAAACGTAGTAGCTCCAGAAGGTGTAGCCGAGGATCACCGGCAGAATAAGCAGCGCGCCAACCAGCATAAAGCCCTGGCTTTGCGGCGGCGCGGCGGCCTGCCAGAGGGTGATGCCCGGTGGAATAATATACGGCCAGATACTGATCCCCAGCCCGCTAAAGCCGAGAAAGATCAGCCCCAGCGTGAGGACAAACGGCAGCAGGTGGCTGGCGCTGTTGCGCAGCGCTCGCCACAGCCAGGCGCTTATCGCCGCGACCAGCAGCGGTACCGGCAGCAGGAAGAAGAGATTTGGCAAGCTAAACCAGCGCTCGGCGATGGCCGTCTGCGCCAGCGGGGTCCAGATGCTGATGGCGACAATTACCGCCAGCAGCGCCAGCAGCAAACCGCGCGCGGTCACGCGCATATTGCGGTGGAGCGCATTCTCGCTCTTCATCACCAGCCAGCTGGCGCCCAGTAGCGCATACGCAATGCACAGTCCCAGGCCGCAGAACAGGGTAAACGGCGTAAACCAGTCAAACATCCCGCCGCTGAAGCTGCGGCCGCTGACCGCGAAGCCGTTGATCACCGCGCCGACGACCATCCCCTGGGTGAAGGTGGCCAGAATCGAACCGCCCATAAAGGCGCGATCCCAGAACGGGCGGTGCGATGGCGTCGCGTTAAAGCGGAATTCAAAAGCGACGCCGCGGAAAATAAGCCCGATCAGCATCAGGGTAAGGGGGATCGCCAGCGCGTCGATAATTACCGCATAGGCCAGCGGAAAAGCGCCAAACAGGCCCGCGCCGCCGAGTACCAGCCAGGTCTCATTGCCATCCCAGACCGGCGCGACGCTGTTCACCATGACGTCGCGATCCGCCGCGTCCCGCGTGGTACTGAATAAAATGCCAATGCCCAGGTCGAAGCCGTCCATCACGATATACATCAGGGTGGCGAAGACGATGATGACAAACCAAATAACCGATAAATCGATACCCATTACCAGGACTCCTTCTGCTGTACATGGTCCGTTGCGGCGGAAAGCGGGCGGGCAGGCGTACCGGCGCCAGGCGGCTGAGCGTCCTGCGGCCCTTTGCGAATCAGACGCAGCATATAGCTATAACCGACGCCGAATACCGAAGCGTAGACGACGATAAACGTCAGCAGACTGATGGACATATGCAGGTCGCCATGAGCGGAGACGGCATCTGCGGTACGCTGTACGCCGTAGACGACCCACGGCTGGCGGCCCACCTCGGTGGTCACCCAGCCCGCGAGGATAGCGATAAGCCCCGATGGCCCCATCCATAGCGCAAAGCGTAAAAAGGGTCGGGAGTGATAGAGGCGACCGCGATAGCGCAGCCACAGGGCCAGCGCGCCGAGCAGGATCATCAGCATGCCGAGGCCGGCCATCAGACGGAAGGACCAGAACACGATGGTGGCGTTAGGGCGATCTTCCGCCGCGAACTCTTTCAGCGCGGGAACCTGTTTATCCAGGCTGTGGGTGAGGATCAGGCTGCCGAGGGCCGGGATTTCCAGACCATAGCGCGTCCGTTCCTGCTGCATATCCGGCCAGCCGAACAGCAGCAGCGGGGTGGGTTCTCCGGGGATATTCTCCCAGTGACCCTCGATAGCGGCGATTTTCGCCGGCTGGTGCTTGAGCGTATTCAGCCCGTGCATATCGCCAATCATGGCCTGAACCGGGGCGACAATCAGCGTCATCCACAGCGCCATGGAGAACATCGCGCGAACGGCGGGCGTGTTGTTGCCGCGCAGCAGGTGCCAGGCTGCCGATGCGCCGACGAACAGCGCGCTGCTGAGAAAGGCCGCCACCGACATATGCAGCAGACGGTAGGGAAACGACGGGTTAAAGATAACCGCGAACCAGTCCACCGGCACCACCTGGCCATTGACGATCTCAAACCCCTGCGGCGTTTGCATCCAGCTATTGGACGCGAGGATCCAGAAGGTGGAGATTATCGTCCCCAGCGCCACCATGCAGGTGGCGAAGAAGTGCAGGCCCGGCCCGACGCGGTTCCAGCCGAACAGCATGACGCCGAGGAATCCTGCTTCAAGGAAGAAGGCGGTCAGAACTTCGTAGGTCAGCAGCGGGCCGGTTATGCTCCCGGCAAACTCGGAGAATCCGCTCCAGTTGGTACCAAACTGGTAGGCCATGACCAGACCTGAGACCACTCCCATGCCGAAGTTGACGGCGAAGATTTTCGACCAGAAGTGGTAGAGCGAGCGCCAGGTCGGGTTTTTCGTTTTTAACCATAAGCCTTCGAGAACCGCCAGGTAGCTGGCTAACCCGATGGTGATGGCGGGGAAGATGATATGAAATGACACGGTGAAGGCGAACTGGATCCGCGCCAGGTGGAATGCATCAAGACCGAACATGCAGAACTCCGCAATAAAATTGATTCAGCGCAATTCTAGGCCTCCACCATGGCGGTTAGCAGGAACAGAAACCCTGTTTTTATCTATAACAGTTATGGATTTGAGTTTCGGTTATCTTGTGATAAATCCTTTTTTTCTAAAATCAAGCTATTTCACACCCGCGGATAGTATGTTATTTTAATTAGACGTTAGCGCTGCAAGTCAGCATTTAAACGTTCCTTTGGGTAAGCAATATTTATATATCTATTATAAATATAGATGTGCTGAATAATTCATAAATTGTGTATCAATCCTACAATAAAATAATTGATTGTTTTTACTGCACGCACGTATGCCTTCATTAACGCTGGTTTCGTATGCTGTGGGTTTTAATCTGGGATTTTAACTCAGCCTGATTTGAGCGCTGAGTTAAGGATATGTTTAATACATACCCGTAATTTTATGGGTTGTTATTGGATAGTGTATTTATTGATTATATTTTACAGAGGATGTGATTGTGTCGACTAATGGACTTCGTGGCTTATGTACTGTTTTGTTAATTATGACTTTTTTCTGGATACTGGTTGTTAGTGGGATGGTTATGCTATTTTAAATAATAGCTTATCGTTTAATCACCTGAGTTTATTCTGCATCAGGTGGATATATGAGCAATAAACGAATGGCTTAGCTGTAAGTAATTCGTGCTATCGCCAATGCCAATCTTTGTAAATAGGTCAGTATATAAATACTGGCCTATTTTATAAACTGATATACAATTGTGCTGACATTTTCTTGCGGATTGTTATATGAAAAAGTACCAGCAGCTGGCGCAGCAGATTACCGAACAGATTGGCCTTGGGGTGTGGTTACCCGGCGACCGGCTGCCCTCACTGCGTGAACAGGTGGTCAGCAGCGGGATGAGTTTCATGACCGTCAGCCACGCCTACCAGCTGCTGGAAAGCCAGGGCCGGATCATTGCCCGCCCGCAGTCCGGCTATTATGTCGCGCCGCAGCCGATCAAACAGCGTCAGCCTGAGCCGCCCGCCCAGGTGACGCGCGATGAGTCCGTTGATATCAATACCTACATCTTCGAGGTGCTGCAGGCCAGCCGTCAGGCGTCCATGCTGCCCTTTGCCTCCGCTTTTCCCGATCCGCGCCTGTTTCCGCTGCCGCAGCTTAACCGCTCTCTGGCGCAGGTCAGCAAAACCGCCACCGCCATGAGCGTGATTGAAAACCTGCCGCCGGGGAATGATGAACTCCGCCATGCCATTGCCCGCCGCTACGCGCTGCAGGGAATGAATATCTCGCCGGATGAAATCGTCATCACCGCCGGAGCGCTGGAGGCGTTGAACCTTAGCCTGCAGGCCGTCACTGAACCGGGCGATTGGGTCGTTGTGGAAAACCCCTGCTTCTACGGGGCGCTGCAGGCGCTGGAGAGGCTGCGCCTGAAGGCGCTGTCGGTGGCGACCGATGTCAAAGAGGGCATTGACCTCGACGCGCTGGAGCAGGCGTTGCAGAATTACCCGGTTAAAGCCTGCTGGCTGATGACCAACGGGCAAAATCCGCTCGGCTTTACCCTCAGCGCGGAGAAAAAAACGCAGCTGGTCGCGCTGCTGGCGCGCTACAAGGTGATGCTGATTGAAGATGATGTCTACAGCGAGCTCTATTTCGGCCGCGAGAAACCGCTGCCGGCAAAGTACTGGGATCGCGACGATATGACGCTGCACTGCAGCTCTTTTTCCAAGTGCCTGGTGCCCGGGTTCCGCATTGGTTGGGTGGCGGCGGGCAGGCACGCCCGACGCATTCAGCAGCTACAGCTGATGAGCACGCTCTCAACCAGTTCACCCATGCAGCTGGCGCTGGTGGATTACCTCTCGACCAAGCGCTATGACGCCCATTTGCGGCGTTTGCGCCGCCAGCTTGCCGAGCGCAAGCAGCTGGCCTGGCAGGCGCTGCTGCGCCATCTGCCCGCTGAGGTGAAAATCCATCATAGCGACAGCGGCTATTTTCTCTGGCTTGAGCTCCCCGCCGGGAGCGACGCGGGGGAGCTGAGCGCCCGCGCGCTGGCGTATAATATCAGCATTGCGCCGGGGAAAATGTTTTCCACCTCCGCCAGCTGGACCGCATTTTTTCGCTTTAATACCGCGTGGGGCTGGGGCGAAAGAGAGGAGCAGGGGGTTAAGCGGCTGGGCGAACTGATTCGCGAGATGCTGGCGTAGCTGGGATGGCGGTCCGCTTGCCCGGGCAGGGGAAGTTTATTGGCGCCCGGGCAAGCGCAGAATATCCCTGACCGGTCCGGCCGCCACCCGGCAAAAAACCGCGGCGGCAGAGAAAACGGTTTTTTCATTTATCCGGGGTTTTGTTTATATCCAGCGGTTATCCCTTTCCTTAAAAATATGCCGCTGACGCAGGCTGAATATCATGCCCGTTATTATTGTTTCGCGGTAAACCATATGAAATTTGCATAGTCATATTAACTCGCTAACCGCTTGTCTATAATCCGCAAAGTCAGCCCGTGTCGCACGTTTTGTGCGTAATGCGCCCCTTGTCACAACCTGAATAAATTTCCCCGGGAGGCCATAGCGCGCCGTCTACTGTTATTAAGGGAGATATTTTTACGGCATGGCTGCCGCTCATTTTCTTGTGACAGGAGTAAGACCCGATGAGCAAAAAAATTGCCCGTGGCAGCCTTTGCGTGCTGGGTATGGTTTGCCTGACGGCGCAGGCCGCCGAGCCGCCGACATCTCTCGATAAAGGCGAAGGCCGTCTCGATATTATCGCCTGGCCGGGATATATCGAACGGGGACAGACCGATAAAAGCTACGACTGGGTAACTCAGTTTGAAAAAGAATCCGGCTGTCAGGTCAACGTCAAAACCGCCGCCACGTCCGACGAGATGGTCAGCCTGATGGCGAAAGGCGGTTATGACCTGGTCACCGCGTCCGGCGACGCCTCGCTGCGCCTGATTATGGGCAAGCGCGTGCAGCCGATTGACACCGCGCTGATCGCTAACTGGAAATCCCTCGACCCGCGCGTGGAAAATGGCGCGTGGTTCAACGTCAACGGTAAGGTTTACGGCACTCCCTACCAGTGGGGGCCGAACCTGCTAATGTACAACACGAAAACCTTCCCGACGCCGCCGGACAGCTGGAGCGTGGTGTTCGTCAAACAAAACCTGCCGGATGGTAAAACCAACCTGGGCCGCGTGCAGGCCTATGACGGGCCGATTTATATTGCCGATGCCGCGCTGTTCGTCAAAGCCACCCAGCCGCAGCTGGGTATCAGTGACCCCTATCAGCTTACCGAAGCGCAATATCAGGCGGTACTCAAGGTGCTGCGCGATCAGCACGCCCTGATTCATCGCTACTGGCACGATACCACCGTACAGATGAGCGATTTTAAAAACGAAGGCGTCGTGGCCTCCAGCGCCTGGCCCTATCAGGCCAACGGTCTGAAGGCGGAAGGCCAGCCGATTGCGACCGTTTTCCCGAAAGAGGGCGTCACCGGCTGGGCGGATACCACCATGCTGCATAGCGACGCGAAACACCCGGTCTGCGCCTATAAATGGATGAACTGGTCGCTGACGCCGAAAGTGCAGGGGGATGTCGCGGCCTGGTTTGGTTCGCTACCGGTGGTACCCGAGGGGTGCAAAGCCAGCGCGCTGCTGGGGGGCAAAGGCTGCGAGACCAATGGTTACAACGAATTTGCCAAAATCGCGTTCTGGAAAACGCCGGTAGCGGAAGGCGGGAAATTTGTTCCCTATAGCCGCTGGACCCAGGATTACATTGCGATTATGGGCGGTCGTTAAGTCGCCGGAGGCGAAGAACATGCACGCGGTAGAGTTCGATAATGTTTCGCGGCTGTACGGCGACGTGCGGGCGGTGGACGGCGTCAGCATCGCCATTCGCGATGGCGAATTTTTCTCCATGCTGGGGCCCTCCGGCTCCGGCAAAACCACCTGCCTGCGCCTGATTGCCGGGTTTGAACAGCTTTCGGGCGGCGCCATTCGCATTTTTGGTAAAGCGACCAGCGAACTGCCGCCGTGGCAGCGCGACGTGAATACGGTGTTCCAGGATTACGCGCTGTTTCCTCATATGTCGGTCCTCGATAACGTCGCCTACGGGCTGATGGTCAAAGGCGTCGGTAAGAAAGCGCGGCATGCCCGCGCGCTGGAGGCGCTGGAGAAGGTCGCGCTCGCGTTTGTCCACGCGCGCAGGCCATCGCAGCTTTCCGGCGGCCAGCGCCAGCGGGTGGCGATCGCCCGCGCGCTGGTGAATCAGCCGCGCGTCCTGCTGCTGGATGAGCCGCTCGGGGCGCTGGATTTAAAACTGCGTGAACAGATGCAGCTGGAGCTAAAGAAACTGCAGCAGGCGCTGGGCATTACCTTTATTTTTGTGACCCACGATCAGGGCGAAGCCCTGTCGATGTCCGATCGCGTGGCGGTGTTTAATAATGGGCGAATCGAACAGGTTGATGCGCCCCAGGACCTCTATTTGCGGCCTAAAACGGCGTTTGTGGCCGGCTTTGTCGGCACCGCCAACGTATTCAGCAGCGAGCAGGCGCACAAGCTGTGCGCGATGGCGGGAACGTGGTCGCTGCGCCCGGAACATATCCGGCTGAACGTTGCCGGGGAGATCCAGACGGAGGGCGTTGTGCAGGCGGTGCAGTATCAGGGGGCCGCGACCCGCGTCGAACTCAAGCTGGCGAATGGCGAGAAGCTGTTGGTGAGCCAGGCGAATAGTGATGGTCATGCCGCGCTAAACGCGCCGCCGGTAGGGCAAACGGTGCTGGCTTCGTGGTCGCGAGCGGCGATGGTGCCGCTGGAGAGCGGAGGCTGATATGACGATGGCGATTCCGTCCGCCACCACCGGGCGCGTATCCGCGCTGTTCTGGCGTAAACCCTCGCTGGCCCTGTTTTTGCTTCTGCTTGGCCCGCTCATGTGGTTTGGCATTGTCTATCTGGGATCGTTGCTGACTCTGCTATGGCAAAGCTTTTACACCTTCGACGATTTCACCATGTCGGTCACTCACGACCTGACGCTGGCCAATCTGCAGGCGCTGTTTAACCCGGCGAACTACGACATCATTATCCGTACCCTGACGATGGCGCTGTCGGTGACCGTCGCCAGCGCGATTCTGGCCTTGCCTATGGCCTGGTACATGGCCCGCTATACCCGGGGCAAGATGAAGGCGTTTTTCTACATCGCCGTGATGCTGCCGATGTGGGCAAGCTATATCGTCAAAGCCTATGCATGGACGCTGCTGTTGGCGAAAGATGGCGTTGCGCAGTGGTTCCTGCGCCATCTTGGCCTGGAAAGCGTACTGAGCATGGTGCTGACGATCCCGGCGGTCGGCGGCAATACGTTATCGACGTCCGGACTGGGGCGCTTCCTGGTGTTCGTCTATATCTGGCTGCCGTTTATGATCCTGCCGGTGCAGGCCGCGCTGGAACGCCTGCCGCCATCATTGCTTCAGGCCTCTGCCGATCTGGGCGCTCGTCCGCGCCAGACCTTCCGCTACGTGGTGCTGCCGCTGGCGATTCCCGGCATTGCCGCAGGTTCGATTTTTACCTTCTCCCTGACGCTCGGCGATTTTATCGTACCGCAGCTGGTGGGGCCGCCGGGGTTCTTTATCGGCAATATGGTCTATTCCCAGCAGGGGGCGATTGGCAATATGCCCATGGCGGCGGCGTTTACCCTGGTGCCTATCGTGCTGATTGCCCTTTATCTGGCGTTTGTGAAACGTCTGGGAGCGTTTGATGCACTCTGAACGCGCACCGCTGCTCCTGAAAGTGGCAACCTGGGGAGGGGTGATCTTTCTCCATTTCCCGCTGCTGATTATCGCGCTCTATGCGTTTAATACCGAAGACGCCGCCTTCAGCTTTCCGCCACAGGGGTTGACGCTGCGCTGGTTTAGCGAGGCGGCGGGGCGCGGGGATATTATCGATTCCGTGACGTTGTCACTTAAAATTGCCGCGCTCTCCACCGCTATCGCTCTGCTACTTGGCACGCTGGCTGCAGGTGCGCTATGGCGCAGCACGTTTTTTGGCAAGAACGCCGTCTCGCTACTGCTGCTGTTGCCGATAGCACTGCCCGGCATCATCACCGGACTGGCGCTGCTCACTGCCTTCAAGGCCGTCAATCTGGAACCCGGGTTACTGACGATCGTCGTGGGGCATGCGACGTTCTGCGTCGTTGTGGTGTTTAACAACGTCATTGCCCGCTTTCGCCGGACCTCCTGGAGCCTGGTAGAGGCGTCGATGGACTTAGGCGCCACGGGCTGGCAAACCTTTCGCTATGTGGTGTTGCCCAATTTGGGCTCGGCGCTGCTGGCGGGAGGTATGCTGGCGTTTGCCCTGTCGTTTGATGAAATTATCGTCACCACGTTCACCGCCGGGCACGAGCGCACGCTGCCGCTCTGGCTGCTCAATCAGCTCGGACGCCCGCGCGATGTCCCGGTGACCAACGTGGTTGCGCTGCTGGTGATGCTGGTGACGATGATGCCGATTCTGGGGGCCTGGTGGCTCACCCGTGACGGCGACGTCAGCGCTGAAAACGGAAAGTAAAATATCGATACAGGATAATGCTATGCAAAATAACCTTTTAATTAACGGTAAGTTAGTGGCTGGAGAAGGCGAGACCGTGCCGGTGTTTAATCCCGCCACCGGTGATGAGATCCTGTCGATTGCTGAGGCCACGGCGGCGCAGGTAGACGCTGCGGTTGAGGCTGCGGATCGGGCCTTTGTTAGCTGGAGTCAGACCACGCCGAAGTTCCGCGCCGAATGTCTGTTGTCGCTGGCGGACGTGATTACTGAACATGCGCAGGCGCTGGCTGAGCTTGAATCGCTCAACTGCGGTAAGCCGCTGCACTGCGTGGTCAACGATGAGCTACCGGCGGTCGCCGATGTCTTCCGCTTCTTTGCCGGCGCGGCCCGCTGTCTGCCGGGCATGGCGGCGGGTGAGTATCTCGAAGGCCACACCTCCATGATTCGCCGCGACCCGGTTGGCGTGGTGGCCTCCATCGCGCCCTGGAACTACCCGCTGATGATGGCGGCATGGAAGCTGGCCCCGGCGCTGGCGGCAGGCAACTGCGTGGTGATCAAACCCTCGGAGATCACCCCTTTAACGGCACTCAAACTGGGTGAGCTGGCAAAAGACGTTTTCCCCGCCGGGGTGCTTAACGTGCTGTTTGGCCGCGGCGCCACGGTCGGCGATCCGCTGACCGCTCACGCGAAGGTCCGCATGGTGTCGTTGACCGGTTCGATCGCCACCGGCGCGCATATCATCGGCCATACCGCATCGTCGATTAAACGTACGCATATGGAACTGGGCGGGAAAGCGCCGGTTATCGTCTTTGATGACGCGGATATCGACGCGGTGGTGGAGGGCGTACGGACCTTTGGTTTCTATAACGCCGGCCAGGACTGTACCGCCGCCTGCCGGATTTACGCCCAGGCCGGAATTTATGACCAGCTGGTGGAAAAACTCGGCGCCGCGGTCGCCAGCCTGAAGATGGGCCCGCCGGAAGACGAAACGACCGAGCTGGGGCCGCTGAGCTCGCAGGCGCATCTGGACAGAGTCTGCGCCGCCGTCGATGCCGCCCGCGCGCTACCGCATATTCAGGTGGTCACCGGCGGCAGCAAAGGGCCAGGCAACGGTTACTACTATCAGCCGACGCTGCTGGCGGGAGCGAAGCAGGAAGATGCGATTGTCCAGCGCGAGGTCTTCGGCCCGGTGGTCAGTATTACCTCATTTCATGACGAAGATCAGGCGCTGAGCTGGGCCAACGATTCGCAGTATGGTCTGGCTTCGTCGGTCTGGACCAGGGACGTCGGCAGGGCGCATCGCCTGAGCGCGCGTCTGCAGTATGGCTGCACCTGGGTTAACACCCATTTCATGCTGGTGAGCGAAATGCCGCACGGCGGGCAGAAGCTTTCGGGCTACGGCAAGGATATGTCGATGTACGGTCTGGAGGATTACACCACGATCCGGCACGTCATGATTAAGCACGGATAGGACGCGTTCGTGATAATCGCGAAGCGGACAGATTACCCTGCTAATAGTTAGTCATAGCAAAAAAAGCTAAAACGGAAGCGCTGGTTTATGAGAATATTCTCATGCCCCTTCAAGAGCTAAGCCATGATGAGTGCCGGAGATAAGCGCCGGATGGGGCTGGTACCCCCCAGGGTGCAGGATGCACCCTTAACGGGACACTGCAACGATTGATAATGATTCGTAAGCCCCTGCATGATATGCAGGGGCTTTTTGTTGTACGGTCGCTGCGGGTTTGTTACTGCGAGTGTGCCTGATATCGTAGAGTCATCAATTTATTACGTATCAGGTCATCTGGTTTTTCGAAAATGATTATCAGACTAACGTTTTGTTTTTTTGCTCGGTAAACTCGCCTGGCGACGTTCGCGAACATAGGAAAAAAGATTATAAATTGCAGCAATGAGTAAAATAAGCGCCACAATGAGAACGGCGATTCCTGACATGTACCACCTCAAAAATAAATGAGTAAAAAACAAGCTTCGCATAACTTGTGATTATGAATGTATGATTTTGTGCTAAATAACGCAAATGATATTTCTTATCATTTAAAACCTGGCGGGGATGTCTGGCTGTTTGCTTTCGTTGTAATCTACTGATATATATATTATTTCTAATTATGGATTCATTCTACTGCAATCATGGCTGCCCTGGAACCTGCTAATAATGATGATCGCATACCGGCATCGCGTCCAGGCGAGTATAAAGAACAGTAAACAATTCCCCACCGGTATGAAAAGCGCCTTTGTTTTTCACTGTACCGTTAAGCGTAGGTGGTCGTGCCGGGATGATATTAAGGTCCGGCATTAACCCTATTAATAATCATGTTATTGAACGCGGCAGATGAAATTATTATGCCTGCGATCGGCAATATAAATCCGGTGATATTTATTCGCGCGCGATAATCTTTAGATTCTGCGTAATTGTAATATTTATGTTAAATATTACACATATCCAGGACGTGGATAAGAGAAAGGACGCAGGTTTGACTTTCTATAGCCGCTCATGCGAACATTCGGCGCAATTTGTTGCTTCGAAGTTGATATTGTTTTGAAAAAAATAGCGTGTTTCCTTTTTGTGGCCTGCGCCACGGCGATGCTTTACGGGAATTTTCCGGCCAAACAGATTATGGGCTGTGAAGAGCAGGGCGTCGCGGAACCGGTCTGCATGGCGGCCGCATGGGATAGTGAAAAAGTCGATCTTTTGCCGGCCTGGAATCCCGACGTCCAGAAGCTGATTACCGCGCAAAAGACCCTGTCTGCTGCGGAGCCGGGGTCTTTCAAATCGTAAAAAAGCAGCCTTCACGGGCTGCTTTTTTAGGTTTCATTGCTGAGTAAAATCGCTAAAACCAACCAAAACGAACGGATAACAGGCCGATAAGCGCAAGTGCCGCGCCGACATTTATCAGAAGGACGGTTTTGCTGGAAACATCCATAACGCCACCTTTATAAATAAGCCTCTACATTTATAGTACGAGCTCAAAGTTTGCGCTATCGGACAAAGACGAATCGGGCGTTTTTCTGAAATTAACCCTGTTACCTGTTTTAAAATACCATAATCTCTGACGCACTCTGGGGGTGCGAAAAGGCATCGCGGTCGGCGAAAATGCCAGTCAGGGAAGGAAGAAGAAAAATGACGTTATACCAGAAAATGCTGATTTTTTACGGAGTTATGGGCTTCATCTGCGCGGTAATCAGCTGGTTCTTAACGAAAGAGAGCCGCTGGATCCGCCTGCTGGCGGCGCTGTTGATTGGTGCGACATGGCCGTTCAGTTTTCCCATGGCGCTGCTGGTCTCCCTGTTTTGAAGGAAAAATCGATGGCTCACTCTTGGTTATGACTGTATAAAAAAACAGTCATCACTCACGGAGCCTTTTCGATGCTTAGTTTTTACTCTTCACAGGCTGGCGCTATAGTGCGCTGGCTCGACCTGCCCGGTCGCGGCGACCCTGTTGTTTTTATCCACGGCCTGGGCTGCGCCTCGACCTATGACTATCCGCGCGTTGCCGCCGACCCGGCGCTGGCCGGGCGGCGAATGATTCTTGTCGATTTACCCGGTTTCGGCTACAGCGATAAACCCGAGTCCTTCGGCTACCGTATTGGCGATCAGGCCGGGGTGGTGGTTGAGCTGCTGGACCGCTTAGGGCTTGAGCGCTGCTATCTTTATGGCCACAGCATGGGGGGCAGCGTCGCGATTGAAGCGGCCGAGCGGCTCGCCGGACGGGTGCGGGCGCTGCTGGTGGCCGAGCCTAATCTCTATCCCGGGGGCGGCATGTACAGCAGACGTATCGCCGAACAAACTGAAGAACGCTTTATTGCTCGCGGCTACGCCGACATGCTGTCCGCCGACGCTTCGCCTTGGGCCGGCTGTCTGCAAAACAGCGCCCCCTGGGCGGTATGGCGCGGCGCGACCAGCCTGGTGAAGGGCGTTAATCCCTCCTGGTTTAGCCGCTTTATCCACTTATCCTGTCCTAAGGCTCTGATATACGGTGAAGATTCGCTACCGGCCCGGGAAGCGACGGATAGCGAAGCCGCCGGGATCCCGCTGCTGGTGATACCCCAGGCCGGGCACTCAATGGCGTGGGAAAACCCATCGGCGCTGGCCCGTACGCTGGCCGATTTTTACTCCACCATAGAGGCAGAAGCCTGATTCGTGATCGTCGCATATAAAAAGAAACTATATTTCATTTATTTTGATATATGGTTTCTTTTATTCATGGCGAGCGTGAAATGCGAAAAATCACTATCCTGGGTATCTCGGCTTTACTCTTTACACCGCTGCTTCTGCAAGGGTGCGCGACGCAAACTCCGCGCGGGACGACCTCCCGTCCGCAGCTTACGGCGGCAGAAGCGGCAACCTTCACCATTGAGCGCTATTTTGCGCAAGGCGGCGCGTTAAGTGCCCCCGATGGCCCCTGGTCGCCATCGCCAGTTCACCTCCCGCAAACCGAGAGCGCGTGGCGCGTGGCGCCGTCGGGAGCGCCGTTCACCCGCATTCAGCAGGCGGTTAACGCGGCAATAGACCAGCATGGGGCGCAGGAGGCGCGCATCTATATCCGCATCGAACCGGGCATCTATCGGGAGACGGTCTATATCCCTGAAGGCGCGCCGCCGATAACCCTCTACGGCGCCGGAGATAGTCCTGAAGAGGTGAGAATTGAGCTGGCAATAGACTCGCAGTTCTCGGTAGCGCGCTATCGCCAGCGGGTAAATAGCCAACAGCAATACCGCGAAGGCGATCCGGCATGGTATCAGTATGCGCTGTGCGCCGGGCGAACCAGCAAGACGATAGGCACCAACTGCGCGGCGGTGGTCTGGTCGCAAAGTGCGGATTTTCAGCTGCTGAATCTCAGCGTAGCCAATAGCCTGCTGGATACCGTCGACGGTGGGACGCATCAGGGCGTGGCGCTGCGGACGGACGGCGATCGCGTGCAGCTGGAGAACGTCCGCCTGCTCGGACGTCAGGACACGCTCTACGTAAATACCAGCAATCGGCGCAATGAGGCGGTAACCGACCGTATCAGCCGGGTATACGTGAAAGACAGCTACGTCGAAGGGGATGTGGACTACGTCTTTGGCCGGGCGAACGCCGTTTTTGATAACGTCCATTTTCACACCGTCTCAACGCGTCGCTCGCCCGAGGCATACGTGCTTGCGCCAAATACGTTGCCGGATAATCCATACGGCTTCCTGGTGAAGAATAGCCGCTTTACCGGCGACGGCGGCTATCAGGGCAGCTTCAAAGCGAAGCTGGGTCGCGCCTGGGATCAGGGGGCGGGGAAGACCGGTTATTTAGCGGGTAAAACCGCTAACGGACAGGTGCTTATTGCCAACAGTACTATCGATCAAAGCTACGATCGGCTTTCCCCCTGGGGCGCTGCGGCCACCACCGCCCGGCCGTTCCGCGGCAACACTTCCGCAGAACGGCAGCTTGATGATGTTGCCTTCAATCGCCTGTGGGAATTCAATAACCGCTGGCAGCCCTGAGGCTTAAAACGGGAGCTCGCGCGGGACCGTTTGCAGCGTTATCCAGCGTAGCTCGGTAAACTCGGCAATTCCCGCGCGTCCGCCAAAGCGGCCGTAGCCTGACGATTTGCAGCCGCCAAACGGCATTTGCGCCTCGTCATGTACGGTGGGGCCGTTGATGTGGCAAATGCCGGTTTGCAGATTTTGCGCCAGGTTCCACGCCCTGGCGCTGTCCCGGCTGTATATCGCCGACGAGAGGCCATATTCGCTTTCATTGGCGACGGCCAGCGCTTCGGCTTCGTCCTTAACGCGAATAATCGATTTCACCGGACCGAACGACTCTTCATGCCAGATGCGCATTTCCCGGGTGACGCCATCAAGCAGGGTGGCGCGCATTTGCGTCGAATCGGATAGGCCGCCGGCCAGCAGGCGCGCCCCCTTCGCCAGCGCGTCCTCTATCAAGGCATTGCAGCGGGTGACGGTCTTCATGTCCACCACCGGGCCGAGCAGGCTGGCGGGCAGGGCGGCGGCGCGTCTGGCCAGCTGCGCCACAAACGCTTCCGCGACGGTCGCGTCAACGATGATGCGCTCGGTGGACATGCAGATTTGTCCGGCGTTGGCGAATGCGCCAAAAATTGCGCCTGCGGCGGCCTGTTCGAGATCGGCGTCATCCAGCACCAGCAGCGGCGCTTTGCCGCCGAGTTCCAGCACCGCGGGTTTCAGATGTTCGCCGCAGGTGCGGGCGATTATCCGTCCCACCGGCGTGGAGCCGGTGAAATTGATGCGGCGTACGGCGGGGTGGGCAATCAGTAACTCCACCAGCGCAGGCGCGTCGGCGGGGGCGCAGGTCAGATAATTGACCACGCCCGCGGGAAAGCCTGCCGCCGCCAGGGCATCGATAATCAGCCCCTGGGTCGCCGGTGAAAGCTCCGCGCCTTTGAGGATAACCGTATTTCCGCAGGCCAGCGGCGTGGCGATAGCGCGGGTCGCGAGGATTAATGGCGCGTTCCACGGCGCCATGCCAAGCACCACGCCTGCGCCCTGGCGGATGCCCAACGCCAGGTTTCCCGGCACGTTGGAAGGGATCACCTGGCCCTCAATTTGTGTGGTCAGGGCGGCGGCTTCGCGCAGGATATCAGCGGCCAGATGAACGTTAAAACCGGCCCAGTGTGCGGTGGCTCCCGTTTCCGCCGCCATCGCGGCGATAAATTTCGCCTCACGGCGCAGCATCTCTTCCGCGGCCTCCAGCAGGAGACGTCGGCGCTCGGCGGGTACCGTATCGCGCCACTGCGGGAACGCCGCGCCGGCGGCAGCGGCGCAGCGGCGGGCGTCCGCCAGGCTGGCGGCGCTGGCAACGGAGGCGCGTTCGTGCGTGAGCGGATTATCGCGGGTAAAGGTGGCTTGACCTTCAGCATCATGCCACTGGCCGTTGGTGTACAGATTGCAGGTTATTGTCATTATTGGCTTCTCCTGGCGTTACGATTTGCCGAGTGTATCGGGTTGCGCCGCCGCGCGGTGGCGGTCGGGCGGTTATCGCCCGCTTTTTTCGTAACTTTGCGCAGGGTTCACATTTATGAAGAAGTTCGATGACGCCAATTGAGAGGATGTTGAATTTATCGTCGAAAACGCGGTTTTTAGCATAACCTGATAGCAATTGATTATTTGCCGGTTGAATTCTCCTGTGCTGTTATTAAAGGACTTATAACAAATTCATAAGGCTTATAACCATGTCTACAGGGAAAACGTTTCTTGCGCTGGCGTTGAGCGCGCTACTGCCGGCGGCAGGCGCCTGGGCGGCGGGCAACGATACGCTGGTCTATTGTTCCGAAGCTTCGCCGGAATCTTTCAACCCGCAGATTGCCAGCTCGGGCCCATCTTTCGTCGCCAGTTCCCAGGTGCTTTATAACCGCCTGATAAACTTTGACCCGGTCAAAAATACGCCGATTCCCTCGCTGGCCACCGAATGGCGCGTCTCCCCGGACGGTAAAACCTGGACTTTCACCCTGCGTAAGGGCGTGCAGTTCAACAGCAACAAATACTTCAAGCCGACCCGTGATTTCAACGCCGATGACGTGCTGTTCTCGGTGCTGCGGCAGAAAGATGCCAGCCATCCGTACCATAATGTTTCCCAGGGACATTACGAATACTTCCACGACGTTGGGCTGGATAAGCTGATCAAAGACGTCAAAAAAATCGATGATTATCACGTGCAGTTTGTGCTGAACGAGCCGAACGCGGCGTTCCTCGCCGACTGGGGAATGGATTTTGCGTCGATTCTGTCTGCCGAATATGCCGATGCGATGCTGAAAAAAGGCACCCCGGAGTATGTCGATACCTGGCCTATTGGTACCGGACCCTACGCGCTGCAGCAATATAAAGCGGATTCGCTGATCCGCTATGTCGCCAACCCGCACTACTGGGACGGTGACGTGCCGACCAAACACCTGATTTTCTCGATCACACCGAACGTTGAGACGCGGCTTGCGAAGCTGCAAACCAATGAATGCCAGATTATCCCCGCGCCGTCGCCGGTACAGTTCCCGGTGATTAAGGGCAATAAAGATCTGGCGCTGCATGCGGTTGAGGCGCTCAACGTTGGCTATCTGGCCTTTAATACCGAGAAAAAGCCGTTTGATAACGTACTGGTGCGCCAGGCGCTGAACTACGCTACCGACAAGCAGGCAATCGTGAAAGCGGTCTTCCTGGACTCCGGCAGCGTCGCGAAATCGCCGATCCCCGCCAATATGCTGGGCTATAAGAAAGATCTGCCTGATTACGACTACGATCCGCAAAAAGCGAAAGATCTCCTTAAGCAGGCCGGGCTGGAAAAAGGGGCCGAGGTCACCCTGTGGTCGATGCCGGTGCAGCGCCCGTATAACCCCAATTCCCGGCGTATTGCCGAGATGATTCAAAATGACTGGAGCAAGGTTGGGATCAAAGCCAAAATCGTTACTTATGAATGGGGTGAATACCTCGCCGGCATGCGCAAAGGCGAGCACGACAGCGCGCTGTTTGGCTGGATGTCTGATAATGGCGATCCGGATAACTTCGCCGGCACCCTGTTAAGCTGCGATAACATTAAAACCGGCTCTAACGTTGCCCGCTGGTGCGATAAATCCTACGATGCGCTGGTGAAAAAGGCTATCCTGGTCAGCGACCCGCAGGCGCGCGCCGGACTCTACGCTCAGGCGCAGGAGATTTTTCAGCAGCAGGCCCCCTGGATCACCCTGGCGACCGGTAACACCTTCTACGCGACGCGCAGCAACGTGAGCGGCTACAGCGTGAGCCTGATGGGCAGCGATTTTTCCAAAGTTAAACTCAATTAAGCCGGAAGGAGAGAAGCATGTCGCATCTGGATGAGGTCGTCGCGCGCGTGGACGCCGCGATTGCCGAAAGCGTTATTAGCCATATGAATGAACTGCTGATCGCGCTGAGCGATGACGCGGGGCTGGGGCGGGAAGAGCGCTACGTTCAGCAGCAGCGTTTGCGTAACGCCATCGCCCACCACGGCCGCCAGCAGCACGAGGAGCAGGAAGCTCGCCGGGAGCAGCTGACCCGCGGCGGCGAGATTCACTAGTTACGCCGCTAGAACTGGCGCCTGGCCACCAGCCAGGCGCCGATAACCAGCATCACCGCCCCGCATAGCGGGCCAACCAGCGCGCGTAGCGGGACGTGGTGCGCGCGAATCAGATCTATCACTAAGCCCCCAACCAGCTGGCTGGCAATCAATACCGCAATCGTGGTTGCCGCCCCGACGTTCTGATAGCCGCTGATGCTGGCAAAGACAAAGAACGAGCCCAGCAGACCGGGAATGAGCGTCCACCACTTTACGCTGACCGCCAGCTCCTGAAACCCCGCCGCGCCGTGCTTAAGCAGCAGTATTGTCACAAAAATCACGATGCCGACCAGCGAGTTAAGCAGCATGGCGATCAGGATGGTCGATGCGGACTGGGTAATGCGCACCATCAGCGTGTTTTGCAGCACCAGCCCGACGCCAGCGGCGATTAAACAGGCCAGGGTCAGCGTTTGATTCATGCGCTGCCGTCCGGATCGCGGCGATCGTCAAGCTGCAGCTGCATAAAGGTCAGATCCAGCCAGCGGCCAAATTTCGTGCCGACCTGCGGCATCTGCCCGGTGGTGATAAAGCCCAGCGTTTCATGCAGATGCAATGAAGCCTCGTTTTGCGCTTCAATGCCGGCGACCATGACGTGTTTATTCAGCCGTTTCGCCTCGGCGATAAGGGCGACGAGCAGGCTGCGGCCCAGTCCTTTCACCTGATGATCGGGGTGGACATAGACGGAATGTTCGACGGTGTGGCGAAAGCCGTCAAAGGCGCGCCAGTCGCCGAAGGAGGAGTAACCGGTAATCACCCCGTTTTCTTCGCTCACCAGCACGGGATAACCGGCTATCTGCCGGGCTTCGAACCAGGCAATACGGTTGTCGGTATCGACGGTTTTGTCGTTCCAGATGGCGGCGGTATGGACGACCGCGTGGTTGTAGATTTCAGCGATTGCCGCGCAATCGTCTTTGCTGGCATGGCGGATGCTCATGGTAACCCTCAGGCTTGTACACTATAGTAGTACGATATTATTACAATAATGTACACAAGGCTGTCATCTGTTTTAGCCATAAATTTTTCCTCTGGCCGGCCGGGTCCGTTGTGTGCGATGACTGCGCGACCCTGGCTTGCCTGCGCAGAAACATCATTCATATTTATATTTCATGATTGGAGGATTTATTAAATGTATTACTGTTAATCTGCCGTCATATTTTACATTTTTATTTACCGGATTTGGATTTTCCTGACATGCAGAAAAGAAATTACTTTTATCATAACTCCTTGATTATATTGGTGATGATGTAAGTCATTGTGATGGCAGTCCGCTTTTTATTTTCACCCAATAGAACTAGTCTAACCCCTGAAGATATATTTCGGTTAAGCAGAGTGCATGTCGAGAAGTTATTCAATGTGGCTCTGTTGGATTTTATATAACGATATTCTGTTTACACTATTATGCGTATTTATACGCAGGGAATGATTTTGCTAACAAGGGTGAAGCAATGGCGCGTACACAAAATATGAAGAAATTAATGCCGTCAATATTGGCAATGGCCATGGGGGCTATATTGGGCAATTCCGCTATGGCGGCTGAAACCACCGCGCTACAGGCGGCACCGGCTTATACCGCGACGCAGACTAAAGGGGAGACGCTGTGGAGCAATGACGATACGGCAATTGGTATTTTAGGATCCGTACGTTTAATGGCCAAAACGGACTCTAATCATACTCAGGAACATAATATACAGAATAATGACTCGCGGCTGGGGGTTGCCGTGCGGCATAATTTTGACCTGAACGGCCTGAGTAATTATGCCGTCGGTTATTATGAGACCGGCGTTCATGGTTTAGATTCCGCCACCGATGACCAGGGCAATGATGTTTATACCCGGCAGGCTTATGCCGGTATTGGCAATGACCGCTATGGCGTGGTGACCTTCGGCAAACAGTATGCTCCCACGGACTGGGGGCTGGGTATTGATACGACTTATGCCTGGGGCGGTAAAGCGAAACATGATACCGCCGGAATGTCGACGGATATTATTAATTCCGCGGCAATCTATTATTACAATGATAAAAATATGACGATTGGCGTCATGGGGCAAGGCAATGACAACGTCGACAGCATCGGCTTTGCGGCCTACGGCGATGGGCCGAATCTGCATGACGCTTACCGCGATGGTTCAGCCACCGTTCACGGCGGCGCCGCGGTTGCCGCGCAGTACCGTTGGGATAACGGCTTCTCCGTCTC
The DNA here is from genome assembly GCF_040064585.1 of Klebsiella sp. CN_Kp113. Taxonomy (NCBI): domain Bacteria; kingdom Pseudomonadati; phylum Pseudomonadota; class Gammaproteobacteria; order Enterobacterales; family Enterobacteriaceae; genus Klebsiella; species Klebsiella sp. CN_Kp113. The sequence continues at coordinate 70,003 of NZ_JBEAID010000030.1, forward strand.
CAGCGCGGTGGCGTATAACAATTACACGGTAAATAGCGGGTCAGTCAGCGGCTGCCAGAATTTTGGCCCGAATGGCCACTGTTTTAATTACACCGATAATAACGGCGATGCCTATGACGGCAATACTTATAGCATGGGCATGAACGCGAAATATACGACAAGCGTTGGCGATCATGCCTGGTATAACGGCGCGGAAGTGACTTATTACCTCAATAAAGTGAATGATGTTACAGCGGCGACCAGCGGCCATTACGAACATAATAACCAGCAGGGGGATGACCAGGAAACGGTTCTCGGTCTGGAATATGACTCGCAATTTAAAATCACCCCGGCCTGGAGCGTGTACGTTGATTTTAACTGGTCGCAGGGCGGCGATGCGATGGAGGGACAGCACTTCCAGTCGACGGTATTGGGTACCGATTACTGGCTGGGGAAAAACGCGGTGACTTATCTTGAATACGGCTACGAAAAAGCCTGGGGCAACGATAATGAAGCGTGGAATATTGACGACAATCTCGGCGCAGTGGGGCTGCGCGTCTTTATCTGACGGGCATTTTCTTTTCATTTATGGTCTTGAGGATGCTTTAGTTAACGGATTGCATCCTTTTCTGCCTTGCCCGGCGGTGTATTACGCCGGGCCTTTTCACAATAATCGCCGCTATCGGCGTCTGGTTGTAGAAACAGTAGGGCTACACTATAGTGTCACGTTATGAATACTATAGAAGACAACCTCAACCAGCGCATCAGCGCACGCATCCGAATCGAGCGGGAATCCCGCGGCTGGTCGCTCAGCGAACTCGCCGAGCGGGCTGGGGCGTCGCGGGCGATGATCCACAAGATCGAGCGCGGCGAAAGCAGCCCGACGGCGTCGATGCTTGGACGACTTTCCGGCGCCTTCGGCATTAGCATGTCGACGCTGATCGCCAGGGCGGAGATGCAGGAAGGCAAGCTGCTGCGTTTTGCTCATCAGCCGGTGTGGCACGATCCGCAGAGCCACTATCTTCGGCGTCACGTTTCCCCGCGTAGCGACCTGCCTATCGATCTGGTGCAGGTGGAACTTCCGGCTGGCAGCGACGTTCCTATGCCCGCGTCATCCTATGCGCTGGCCCGGCAGCTCATCTGGCTACAGCAGGGCGAACTGGTCTTTCTCGAAGGCAACGCGCGCCACGAAATGCAGGCGGGGGATTGCCTGGAGCTCGGGCCGCCGAACGACTGCCGCTTTATTAATGAAACCACGCAGCCCTGCATCTATCTGGTGGTCCGGCTCAATCAATCTGCCTCATAATGTCAATGCGCGTAGCCGGGAAAGCAGCTAGCCTCAATACAGACTTGTCAAAAGAGGAGTTTGTTATGGCTTTCAATCCGCAACGCCACCGCCGCTGGCTGCTGGCATCCCGTCCGCACGGCGAGCCGACCGGGGAAAACTTCCGCCTGGAAGAGGGTGAGGTCGCTTCACCCGGGCCGGGACAGCTACTGCTGCGCACCGTCTTTCTGTCTTTAGATCCCTATATGCGCGGGCGGATGAGCGACGCGCCTTCCTATTCGCCGCCGGTCGCCGTTGGCGCGGTGATGGTGGGCGGCACCGTGAGCCGCGTCGTGACATCAAACCATGATGATTATCAGCCCGGCGACTGGGTGCTGGGCTACGGCGGCTGGCAGGATTATGAACTCTCCGACGGCAGCGGGCTGGTGAAGTTAGGCGAGAGCCCGGAACACCCTTCCTGGGCGTTGGGGATCCTCGGCATGCCGGGCTTTACGGCCTATATGGGGCTGCTGGATATTGGTCAGCCGAAAGCGGGCGAAACGCTGGTGGTCGCCGCCGCCACCGGGCCGGTTGGCGCAACGGTCGGACAGATTGCGAAGCTGAAAGGCTGCCGTACGGTGGGCATCGCGGGCGGCAGCGAGAAGTGCCGCTATGCGGTAGAAACCCTCGGCTTCGACGCCTGCATCGATCACCGCGCGCCCGATTTCGCCGTCAAACTGCTTGAAGCCTGCCCGCAGGGGATCGATATCTACTATGAGAACGTCGGTGGGAAAGTGTTTGATGAAGTACTGCCGCTGCTGAACACCTCGGCCCGCGTGCCGGTTTGCGGCCTGGTCAGCGGCTACAATGCCACCGCGCTGCCCGACGGCCCGGATCGTTTACCGCTGCTGATGGCGACAATCCTCAAAAAACGCATCCGTATGCAGGGCTTTATTATCGGCCAGGATTACGGGCACCGGATTGCCGAGTTCCAGCAGGAGATGGGGCGCTGGGTGCAGGCAGGGAAAATCAAATACCGCGAGCAGGTGGTTGACGGCCTGGAGAACGCGCCGCAGGCGCTCATCGGTCTGCTGAAGGGCGAGAACTTCGGTAAAGTGGTGGTTCGCGTCTCTCCTGACGAGTAGCTTTTTCCCGGCAGGCATCGCGCCTGCCGGTTTTATGATGATTTACGCGTAAAACGCCAGCCGCTCCGCCAGCAGGTCAACAAACGCCTGGCGATCGACATCGAGCATCACCGTTGCGTTCGGCTTCCTGCCGGTCAGATTGTAGAAATCGACCACGGTCATTCCCTGTGTATATTTCCCCTGCGTTTCCACGCCGACCCAGCGTTCAACGGTGGTAAACATCTCCGGCTTCAGCAGCCAGGCAATGGTGCACGGGTCGTGCAGCGGCGCGCCGACAAAGCCCCATTTCTCATCCTTATGGTACTCAAGGAAGAAGTCGAGCAGTTCGGCGACGATGGTGGATATCGGGTTGCCAATGCGGCGGAAGCGCTCAATATCCTCAACGTGAATTTGCGCTTTATGGGTGACGTCTAACCCGGCCATCACCACCGGAATGCCGGACTGGAAAACGATCTCCGCCGCTTCCGGGTCGACGTAGATATTAAACTCGACCGCCGGCTGCCAGTTACCCAGCACCATCGCACCGCCCATTATCACGATGCGGGCAATTTTGGCATGCAGTTCAGGGTGGCTGTTGAGCAGCAGGGCGACGTTGGTTTGCGGGCCGGTTGCGACGATGGTGACCGGCTCGGCGCTGTCGCGCAGGGTTTTGGCCATCAGCTCGACGGCGGTGCACGTCTGGGCGGCAAAGCCCGGTTCCGGCAGCGCCGGACCGTCAAGACCGCTCTCGCCATGCACGTTATCGGCGATAATCAGCTCCCGCATCAACGGCTTGAGCGCGCCGCCGGCTACCGGAATATCCGGGCGCTTAAGCAGGGTGAGCATCCGCAGGACGTTGCGCAGGGTTTTGTCCGGGGTCTGATTTCCCGCGGAAGAGGTGACGGCTTTAACATTGAGTTCGGGTGAGGCGAGGGCAAGAACGAGGGCAATCGCGTCATCATGACCCGGATCGCAATCGATAATCACTGGCAGTGCCATAGCAGCTCCTTGTTGGCGTTATTTTGTGACAAGGGTAACGCCGTAAAGCGGTATAGACGAGGCTTAGCGCAGGATAGTGTGATGACGTGCACGATTGAGCGCCGATATCGCGCGACGCCCTGCCAATCTATCTGCCTGATCCTTGCGCAATCAGGGGGTAGCCATGCGGTGGCGCAAAAAGTCGCTTCTCGCGGAGGCCTATAATGATAAAACGACTCAACCATACAAATATTCATGGTTTGCTTTCCGCCAACGGATTCTTATTCTAAAGAAAACTTCAAGAGGTAACCGCAATGAAAGATGTTGTAGATAAATGCAGTACCAAAGGCTGCGCCATTGACGTGGGCTCGATTATTGATAATGAGGACTGCGTCTGGCGGGTAGAAAAAAACTTCGCCAGCCGCGAAGAGGCCGAGTCCACCATCGCGGCCGTCCGCGAACGCGCCCTGGCCGCCGCGCCCGCCAGCGAGCCGCCGCAGGTCGACTATACCATCGTGGCCGCCGGCGATGAGGCAAAGCTTGAGGCTTCGATTGCCTTCTCCTGCCAGGCGGAAAAGATCATTTTCGAATTGTCGTTAAGAAACGTGATTTAACGCCATCGAGCATCCACGGCTAACCCTCAACAGGATCCTGCGAGCGATCCCGTTGAGGTCCCGCAATTAAGCGTTACTCAAACCGCCATGCCAGATTTAGACCGATACCGTAATTACGGCCCGGCGCCGGTTCGTAGTAGCGGCCGTTGGATTCGTTAACGATAACCGAGCCCGCGTAGCTGCGGTCGAACAGGTTATCGACGCGGCCAAACAGATCCATATCCATTTTGCCGTAGCTCCATTTATAGCCGGTCGTCAGGCCGACCACCGTCCAGGATGGGGCTTTGGCGGTATTCTCATCGTTAGCCATAATATCGCTCATATAGCGAATATCGCTGCCCGCGTACCAGCCTTTTTCGGGCTGGTAGCCAAAGGAGGCATAGCCCATGTTGCGGGCGATCCCCGGAATGCGATTGCCTTTACAGCTGGCATCATCACAGACGTTGGTACGATAGGTCGCATCCAGCCAGGTCCAGGCCGCTTTTAAACGCCAGCTCTCGCCGAACTGCTGATCCAGCCCCAGCTCCATCCCCTGGCGACGGGTTTTCCCGGCGTTTTTGTAGCTGGTACGCCCGCCGCTGCTGGCGTCGACGACAATCTCATTGTCGGTGTCGGTCTGGAACAGCGCGGCGGTCAACAGGCCGTTGCCGATACGCGCCTTGCTGCCAATTTCAACGGTTTCGTTGGTGGACGGCTGCAGGCCAAAGTTCAGCCCGCCCTGGTCGCCGGAGCGATAGGAAAGCTCATTGATGGTCGGCGTTTCGAAACCGCGGCCGGCGGAGACGTAGACGTTCCACGCGTCGGTTACCGCATATTTCAGCTGTCCTGCCGGCAGCCATTTATGATAGCTGGCCTCGCCGCTGTCATCGCCGTTGCCCGGCGTAATGTAATAATCGTTGGAATCGAACCATACCGAGCTGTAGCGCACGCCCGCGTCCAGAGAGAGTTTCTCGGTGAGCTGCCACTGGGTTTGCAGATAGGGATCGACGTTCCACATCAGGTTACGCTCGTTGCGGCGCAGGTCTCCCTTTTCACCGTACTGCGGCGCGCCGTCGCTCATAACAAAGTTTTCGTAACCTTTGCGGCGCTCGCTCATGGTTTCGTAATCAAGACCGGTGGTAAAGGTGACCGGCACCAGCAGCTCGCCGCGGTGGGTCCAGCGGGTATCAATTCCCTGGTAGTGACGCGTCAGGTCGATAACGCCGCCAGCATGGGTGGGTTTGAGCTGCGGAGCGCGAGGAATCGATTGATACTGGGTGGTTTCACGTTCCCCGGCGTACATCATCACGCTCAGATCGTCCTGCTCGCTCAGCTGTCGCTCGTAGCGTAAACCGGCCTGGGTCTGTTTGATGGTTTTGCGGGTATTGTACTCATCGCCTCTTGGCGACTGGCGCGGATTATTTTGCCATTCGTCGTAGCTCAGGCCGCCCGCGTCATTAGCTTTAATATCCACGCTGTTAAACAGCAGGGTCAGCTTACTGACGTCATTGATGCGCACGCCGAGCTTCGCGTTGGCAAGATTCTTACGCGCGCCGCTATGGTCGCGGGAGCCGTGGGTGGTGAAGCGGTTGGTGGAAACCACGTAGTCGACGTCGCCCGCGTGGCTGCCGTCGCCCACCGCGCCGGTCGCTTTCATACCGTAATGCCAGGTGCCAAAGCTGCCGTAGTAGCTGCTGGCTTCGATAGTGGGCGGCTGGCTTCCGGTCTGGCTGGTGGCGTTGATCACCCCGCCGGAGGAGTTACCGTACAGGGCGGAAAAAGGCCCGCGCAGCACCTCGAGCGAATCGAGGCTGCCAATATCAATATTCGAGGTTTGCCCCTGGCCATCGGGCATGGTGGCCGGGATACCGTCGACGTAAATACGCAGCCCGCGCACGCCGTAGGTGGAGCGGGACCCGAAGCCGCGAATCGAAAGCTGCAGATCCTGCGCGTAGTTCTGGCGGTTTTGCACCTGCAGTCCCGGTACCGCGCCCAGCGACTCGGAGAGGTTTACCCGCGGCGCGGCCTGGCGCATCTCATCGCCGTTAACCACGCTAACGGCGGCGGGGGTATCGAGTTCAGAAACCGCCGACGGCGCGGCGGTAACCACCATGGTCTGTTCAGCGGCGAGAGCGGTGGGCCCTGCGGAGACCAGCGGCAAAAGCAGAGCGGGGAGCGCGGCGGCGCGCACGGAAAGGATTTTCATCAAAGTTACTCACAAAACGAACCAAACGGAACATATGTATATATGTTAGCTCTTTTGTAAATTTTTTGAAAAGACTTAACGGAATTTGAGTTAACAAATAGCAAGAATTGCGTGATGTCGAGAACGCTACGGGTAATTAACGCTCCACATTGCGATAAATAATGATTACTATTCGCATTCCTAAGAAGAGCGCAAAGCGATGATTTTGCGCCCCGGAAGCACTGTCGAGCAGGCATATATTTGTTTTATCAAAGGGAGTCGTCATGTCATTACGTCATCTGTCCGCGCCGCGTCTGCGCCGTTCACTGTTGTTAACTTCGTTACTGCTGGCGGGGAGCTTTAGCGCCCACGCGGCGGAAGAAATGCTGCGCAAAGCCGTCGGCAAGGGCGCATACGAAATGGCCTATAGCCAGCAGGAGAATGCGCTGTGGGTGGCCACTTCGCAAAGCCGTTCGCTGGATAAAGGCGGTATCGTTTACCGTCTCGATCCGACGACTCTCGAAGTCACGCAGATTATTCATAACGATCTGAAACCCTTCGGCGCGACGATCGATAACGCCACTCAGACCCTGTGGTTTGGCAACACCACCGACAGCACCGTCACCGCCATTGATGCTAAAACCGGGAAAGTGAAAGGGCGTCTGGTGCTTGACGCCCGCCAGCGCAGCGAAACCGTACGTCCTCTGGCCCCGCGCGAGCTGGCGGTCAACGAGAAAACCAACACCGTCTACATCACCGGGCTGGGTAAAGAGAGCGTGATTTGGGTGGTGGATGGCGACAAGCTAACGCTGAAAGACACCATCGCCAATACTGGCGCAATGGCGACCGGCCTGGCGCTGGACGCGGAAGCGAACCGTATCTATACCACCAATGCCGACGGGGAACTGGTGACTATCGACAGCACCAGCAACAAAATCCTGTCGCGTAAAAAGCTGCAGGATGATGGCAAAGAGCACTTCTATCTCAACCTGAGCCTGGATACCGCCGGACATCGCGCCTTTATCACCGACGGTAAACAGCCGGAAGTGCTGGTGGTCGATATTCGCGATGGCAAAGTGCTGGAGAAAATCGCCGCGCCGGAGTCCCTGGCCGTGCTGTTTAACCCGACCCGCAATGAAGCCTACGTGACGCACCGTAAAGCCGGCGAAGTGAGCGTGATCGATGGTAAGACCTACAAAGTGGTCAAGACCTTCAAAACGCCGACTCATCCGAACAGCCTGACGCTCTCCGCCGATGGTAAAACGCTGTACGTCAGCGTGAAGCAGGAGTCGACGCGTCAGAAAGAGGCGACCCAGCCGGATGACGTTATCCGCATCGCGCTGTGATCCTGACGGGAGGGGGCAACCTCTCCCGCCATCAGTGTGCTCGCACTGCAGCCGGGTGGCGGATTACGCCTCACCGCGCCTACAAAATGCACTGTTTTCTGTCTGCCCGAAAACCGCACCCATCCAGATATCACCCTCTGTTACAAACACTTATTAGCCTGATAAATGTAATGGCTATAAACTTACGGCTTTCCTGCGCAAGCGGGACGGTGGCATTAATCCTGGAGAAAAGATGAAAAAATCATTAATGGTTGTTTGCGCCGGCGCGATGCTGGCTCTTCTGGCGGGCTGTAGCTCAAACTATGTCATGACGACAAAAAGCGGGCAGACTATCGTAACGCAGGGCAAGCCGAAGCTGGATAAAGATACCGGAATGACCAGCTATACTGATGAGTCGGGCAATAAGCGCCAGATTAACAGCAGCGATGTGGCTCAGCTGGTGGAAGATAATTAAGTTGTGCGGTTGCGGTTTGCCCGGTGAGGCAAACCGCAAAGTGATTTATTGCTGTTTTTCAATATTCGGCGCGGTGCTATGAATGTCATGCACGCGCTTGCGCACGCCAAACCAGCCGGCGACCAGCAAAACGGCAATCAGCGGAAGCGAACCGATGGTATAAGTCCCATTCGGATAATCGAAAGCCATTAATACCAGCACGCTAAGCAGGAACAGCAGGGTCAGCCAGGAGGTAAAAGGCGCACCCGGCATCTTGAAGCTAACGTCCGCCGCTTTGCCTTCCTTGATCGCCTTACGCAGGCGCATCTGGCACACCACAATAAAGCCCCATGAAGCGATAATCCCCAGCGACGCGACGTTAAGGACAATTTCAAATACCTGCGAAGGCACCAGGTAGTTGAGGAATACCCCAACGACATACACCGCCAGCGTCGCCAGAATCCCGGCGTAGGGCACGTGGTGGCGGCTCATTTTCGACATAAACTTCGGCGCCGAACCGCCCATCGACATGGAGCGCAGAATACGCCCGGTGCAGTAGAGGCCGGAGTTGAGGCTGGAGAGCGCGGCGGTTAACACCACGATATTCATCACGCTGCCGATATACGGCACGCCCAGCTTCGAGAAGAAGGTGACGAACGGGCTCTGCCCGGCCTGATAGGCATTCCACGGCAGCAGCAGCACCAGCAGCAGCACGGAGCCAACGTAGAACAGACCAATACGCCAGATAACGCTGTTAATGGCGCGCGGCACCATGGTCTGCGGATCTTTACACTCGCCAGCGGCGGTACCCACCAGTTCGATAGAGGCGAAGGCGAACACCACCCCCTGTACCAGCACCAGCGCCGGCAGCAGGCCGTGCGGGAACAGGCCGCCGTTATCGGTAATCAGGTGGAAACCGGTGGCATTGCCATCCAGCGGCTTTCCGCTGCCAAGAAAAATAGTCCCGACCACCAGAAACGCGACGATAGCCAGAACTTTCACCAGCGCGAACCAGAACTCCATCTCGGCGAACCATTTCACGCCGATCATGTTCATGGTGCCGACAATCGCCAGCGCGCCGAGAGCGAAGACCCACTGCGGAACGTCGCCAAACGCGCCCCAGTAGTGCATATACAGCGCGACGGCGGTGATATCGACGATCCCGGTCATCGCCCAGTTGATAAAGTACATCCAGCCCGCAACGTAAGCCGCTTTTTCGCCGAGGAACTCGCGGGCGTAGGAGACGAAGCTGCCGCTGGAGGGGCGATGAAGCACCAGCTCGCCCAGCGCGCGTAAGATAAAGAACGAGAAGAGGCCGCAGACCAGATAAACCAGCGCCAGGGCCGGTCCGGCCATCTGCAGGCGCGCGCCCGCGCCGAGGAACAGGCCGGTACCAATCGCGCCGCCGATGGCAATCATCTGCACCTGACGGTTGCCCATCGCCTTGTGGTAGCCCGACTCCTGGGAGTTCAGCCAGTGGCGTTTGGCAGCGTGCTGCTCCGCCACGCTAGAGTGTTTTGTATTCATTGATGTCGCTATTTTCCTGTCAATGTCCATGAAGTGGTTCGTGCTGCTGGCTCTCTCATCATTCTGAGGAATGAGATAAGCGAGCATGGCGGAGAATCCTACACGTATCGGAAAATGGACGCACGCAAAAGATTTGCGGACAGCACTTGCTTAAATATCAATGAGATCGGACGCTTTTCGGCGTTCGCGCATGATGGGGAAATTTTGCTCATCGTTTTAACGTTATTGCGCTATTATTCTCCGCCCGCGTTTTGCCCGAGAGACCACGATGAAAATCAACGTAGTAGGGACCAGCGGCGTCGGCAAATCCACCCTCGCGCGTCGGCTGGCTCAGGAACTGTCACTGCCTTATATTGAAATGGATGTGCTCTACTGGCTGCCCGAGTGGCAAGGGACGCCGGACGATGAGTTCTACGCCAAACTCGCCGCCGCGCTCGCCGCGCCCGGCTGGGTGCTGGACGGCAACTATAACCGCAGCCGCCCGGTAAAATGGCGCGATGTGGATCTGGTGGTGTGGGTGGACTACAGCTTCTGGCGCACGATCCGCCAGGCGGTCCGTCGCGCGGCTTCACGCGCAAGCCGACGGCAGGAGCTGTGGCCCGGCACCGGCAATTGCGAAACCTTCCGCCGCTCTTTCTTTAGCCGGGACTCTATTATTCTCTGGACGCTGAAAACCTGGCGCAACAATCGCCGGCGTTACCTGGCGGATATGCAGGACCCGCAGTATCAACACATTCGCTTTGTTCGTTTACGCGACCAGCAGCAGACCGAGGCGCTGGTGCGCGAGCTTCGGCAGAATAGCCGATAATCCCCCGGCTCGCGCTGCGCGTAGCCGGGCTACCGGACCGCAGATTGTCGGTAACCCGTAGCCCGGGTAAGGCGTTTACGCCGCAACCCGGGGAATATGCCGTGACGTGGCATTGCTGCGGCTTCTTCCCGGCTTGCGCTGCGCTTAGCCGGGCTACAGGGCCACAGATTGCTGGTAACCCGTAGCCCGGGTAAGGCGTTTACGCCGCAACCCGGGGAATATGCCGTGACGTGGCATTGCTGCGGCTTCTTCCCGGCTTGCGCTGCGCTTAGCCGGGCTACAGGGCCACAGATTGCTGGTAACCCGTAGCCCGGGTAAGGCGTTTACGCCGCAACCCGGGGAATATGCCGTGACGTGGCATTGCTGCGGCTTCTTCCCGGCTTGCGCTGCGCTTAGCCGGGCTACAGGGCCACAGATTGCTGGTAACCCGTAGCCCGGGTAAGGCGTTTACGCCGCAACCCGGGGAATATGCCGTAACTTGGCATTGCTGCGGCTTCTTCCCGGCTTGCACAGCGCCTGCCCGGGCTACAGGCCCACAGATTGCTGAGGACGCGTAGCCCGGACAGATGCGCAGCATCGCCTCCGGGGCAGTTACCTCAGCGCATATCTAATTTCCGGCAGAGTACATGTAAATAAATTGTTTCTCACCAGCCGCGGGCGCTTCTAATAATGCAGTCATGTTAATCCACATGAGCCTGCGAAATGTCTTATCGAATCAGTATTCTGGATAAAAGCCCGCTGGCAGCCGGAGAAACGGCTGCCCAGGCGCTGGCGCGTACATTAACGCTTGCGCAACAGGCGGAAGCCTGGGGCTATCATCGCTTCTGGATAGCCGAACACCACAATACTGACCAGCTCGCCAGTCCGTCGCCAGAGCTGGCCATTGCCTGGATCCTTGGCCAGACCCGCAGGATTCGCGTTGGCTCCGGCGGCGTCATGCTGCAGCACTACAGCCCGTATAAAGTGGCGGAAAACTTCAATATGCTGGCTTCCCTCGCTCCGGGCCGCGTGGATCTGGGCGTGGGCAAAGCCCCTGGCGGACTGCCGCTCTCCACTCGCGCGTTACAGCAGGGGCTTGACCCCCAGCAAAAGGGGCGTTTTGCCGACCAGCTGGCGCAGCTCGACAACTGGCTGTCGCTGACCGAAACCGACGGTGAGGAGAGCGTCCGCGCAACGCCGATCCCGCCGCGTCGCGCCGACGGCTTTCTGCTCGGCGCCAGCCTGGAGAGCGCGCAGCTGGCGGCGCAGCTGGACTGGAACTTCGTCTTCGCCGCCCATCTCAACGGCGATAAGCAGCTGCTGCGCGAGGTGTTAACCCGCTGGCGTGAACTGAGCCGTCGAGACGCGATTATTGCCGTCCAGGTCATCGTGGCCGAAGAGGCCGCGACGGCGGCGGAGCTGGCAAAATCCGTCGAAACATGGGGCGTTGAGCTGGAAAACGGCCAGCGGGTCACCGTCGGCAGCGAAGCGCAGGCGGCCGCCTTTGCCCGTCAGGCGGGCAGCAGGCCGACGCGCATTGCCCGGCGGGAATCGGCGGTGCTGTTCGGCACCCCGGAACAGGTGAAAGCGCAGCTGGATGCCCTGCAGTCGGCCTGGAACATCGACGAATTTATTATCGACACGCCCATTAACGATGGCGCGGTGCGCCTTAACTCCCTGCGCCTGCTGGCCCGGGCGCATTTGAGCGCGGAGGTGCAGCCATGAGCCTTGCCGAACAGTTAATTCGCTGGCGGCGCGAACTGCACCAGTACCCCGAGCTCTCGCTGCAGGAGGTCGACACCACCGCACGTATTCGCGACTGGCTGCAGAGCGGCGGCATCAGCCTGCTGCCTTATGAACTGAAAACCGGCGCGGTTGCCGAAGTGGGCAGCGGCGATAAGGTGATAGCCCTGCGTGCCGATATCGATGCGCTGCCTATCGAAGAGGCGGCCAGCGTGCCGTTTCGCTCGTTGAATGCCGGCGTAATGCACGCTTGCGGGCATGATATTCATACCAGCGTGATCCTTGGCGCGGCCTTACTGCTGAAACAACGCGAAGCGCAGCTGGCGGGACGCGTCCGTATTCTGTTCCAGCCGGCGGAGGAGAGCTTCGGCGGCGCGAAAACCCTGATTCGCGCCGGTGTGCTGGAGGGCGTTTCCGCCATTTTCGGCATGCATAATGAACCGGGGCTGCCGGTGGGCGAATTCGCCACCCGAGGCGGCGCGTTTTACGCCAACGTCGATCGCTTTGTGTTTAAGGTGACCGGCAAAGGCGCTCACGCCGCCCGGCCTCATGAAGGGAAGGACGCCATTCTGCTGGCCAGCCAGCTGGTGACCCTGCTGCAAAGCGTCGCCAGCCGCGAAGTGAATACCCTCGATTCCGTGGTGCTTAGCGTCACGCGGATTCAGGGCGGCAATACCTGGAACGTCCTGCCGGAAAGCGTCGAGCTGGAAGGTACGCTGCGCACCCACAGCAGCGAAGTCCAGCAGCGGGTGAAAGCGCGGGTGAGCGAGATTGCCGCCGGCTTCGCCAGCGCCTTCGGCGCGCAGATAGATGTCTTCTGGTACGCCGGACCGACCGCGCTGGTTAATGATGAGCGCTGGGCCGCTTTCGCCAGCGACGTGGCCGATAAGTCCGGCTACCGCACGCACCATGCGGATCTCCATCTCGGCGGGGAGGATTTTGCCGTTTATCTTCAGCATATTCCCGGCGCGTTCGTCAGCATCGGCAGCGCCAGCGAATTTGGTCTTCACCATCCGGCGTTTAACCCGGATGAGCGTTTAATCGCCCCGGCGGCGCACTACTTTGCCGATCTGGCAGAGAAGGCATTAAAAGCACTTTAATTATTCAGGGTCATTGACTAAGGATTAACGATGTCTGAACAACGGCAGCTGCGCATTGGTACTATATTACACGGCGCATCGGGAAATATGTCGGCCTGGCGTCATCCGGCCGCGCTGGCCGACGCCAGTATTAACTTTGAGTTCGTCAAGCAGACGGCGTTAAAAGCGGAAGAGGGCAAGCTCGATTTTATTTTTGTTGCCGATGGCTTATATATTAATGAAAAATCGATCCCGCATTTTTTAAATCGTTTTGAACCGCTCACCGTATTATCTACCCTTGCGGCGGTAACTTCGCGTTTAGGCCTGGTCGGTACCCTGTCGACCTCCTACAGCGAACCCTTTACCACCGCCCGCCAGTTCGCCAGCCTCGATCATCTGAGCGGCGGCCGCGCGGGCTGGAACGTGGTCACCTCGCCGCTGGAAGGTTCAGCAAAAAACTTCTCCCGCGCCCAGCATCCCGATCATGCGCTGCGCTACCGTATTGCCGATGAATATCTGCAGGTTGTCAAAGGCCTGTGGGACTCCTGGGAGCAGGACGCGTTTATTCGTAATAAAGAGAGCGGCCAGTTCTTTGATAAAAACAAGCTGCACACGCTTAATCATCACGGCGATTTCTTTAAAGTAGCCGGTCCGCTAAATATTGCCCGCACGCCGCAGGGCCGGCCCATTATCTTTCAGGCGGGCGCCTCCGATGACGGTAAAAAGTTAGCCGCCAGCCACGCAGACGCTATTTTTACCCATCAGGAGTCGCTGGCGGAGGCGCAGGCCTTTTATCGCGACGTCAAAAGCCAGCTTGCAGCGCACGGCCGCCGGGAGAGCGAACTGCATATCTTCCAGGGCGTCAGCGTCATCGTTGGCGACAGCGCCGACGATGTGGAGCAGCAATACCAGACCACCGCTGCGCTGGTGTCGATTGAAGACGCGCTGAATTATCTCGGCCGCTATTTTGAACATCACGACTTTGCTCAGTATCCGCTGGATGAGGCGTTCCCGGATATCGGCGACCTCGGGCAGAACAGCTTTCGCAGCACCACCGACGAGATAAAACGCAATGCCCGCGAACGCGGCCTGACGCTGCGCCAGGTGGCGCTGGAGGCGGCCAGCCCGCGACCGCGCTTTGCCGGAACCGCTGAAGAGGTGGCGGATGGTCTGCAGCAGTGGTTTGAACAGCGCGCGACGGACGGTTTTATTATCCAGGGCGGTACGCCGGATACCTTCCCGCGCTTTGTGGACCAGGTGGTACCGATTCTTCAGCAGCGCGGACTATTCCGCCGGGAATATCCCGGCACCACGCTGCGTGAAAGCTTAGGGCTGGCAGAGCCCGTGAATCAATTCCAAAAACAATAATAGAGAACACCCGCTATGCAGAAAACGCAGAAAAAATCGCTATTACTGGCGCTGGCGCTGGCCGTTAGCGCGTCATCCTGGGCGCAGAACGTCACGATCAACGGCACCGGCGTGAGCCTCGAAGCCAACAAAACGCCGATTCATACGGCGAAAAACCCGCAGGCTATCGCGCAACTGCCGAAAGGTCTCCACCTGGCGGTGCCGGGTAAGCTGACGGTCGCGGTCGCCGCGCTGAACTCACCGCCGCTGACCGTGTTTTCTGACGATAACAAAACCCTGCTCGGCAGCGAGGTGGATATCGCCCGCCTGGTGGCCGACAGCCTCGGGCTGGAGCTGAATGTGGTACCCACCTCGTGGGAGGACTGGCCGCTTGGCGTCGCTTCCGGCAAATATGATGCGGCGGTCAGCAATATCACCGTGACCAAAGAGCGCAAAGAGAAGTTTGATTTCGCCACCTACCGCAAAGATTCGCTGGGTTTTTACGTCAAGAGCACCAGTCCGCTGAGCAAAATTGAAAAAGCGGAAGATATTGCCGGGCTGCGGATTATCGTCGGCTCCGGCACCAATCAGGAAGCCATTTTGCTGGCGTGGAACGCCGAGAATCTCAAGAAGGGGCTGAAGCCGTTTACGCCGGTCTACACCAAAGACGACGCCGCCCAGACCCTGGCGCTGCAGTCCGGGCGCGCCGACGCCTTCTTCGGCCCCAACGTGATCGGCGCGTGGAAAGCGGCGCTGACCGGCAAAACGAAGCTGGTAGGCAGCGTTGACGGCGGCTGGCCGAAGGCGGCGCATATTGCCGTGACGGTGAAAAAAGGCAGCGGTCTGGTTGAACCGGTACAGACGGCGCTGAACGGCGCAATCCGCAGCGGCGACTACGCGAAGGTGCTGAACCGCTGGGGGGAAGGCGTGGAGAGCATTCCGCAATCGGAAATCAACCCGGCCGGACTCGGCGACTAACAGGAGGCATGATGAGCGATCTATTCCGCGATGTCTCTCCGGAAGCGCCGGAGCTGCAGCCGATTATTGAGGGCCTGTTCGGCGAGTACGCCGCGCGCTACGGCGACTATTTCTCCCGCGATGCCGAAGTCGAGCTGACGGAATGGTATCTGGCGCCGCAGGGGCTATTTATCGTGCTGGAGCGCGAAGGGGAAATTATCGCCACCGGCGCGTACAAACCGAAAGATGCCCATACGGCAGAAATCAAACGTATCTGGACCCATCGTCGTCTGCGCCAGCAGGGGCTGGCGGCGAAAGTGGTGCAGGAGCTGGAGCGACGGGCGCTGCTTGCGGGCTACAGCCATATCTATCTGACCACCGGTTTTCGGCAGCCGGAAGCGGTGCGGCTCTACCTGAGCCAGGGCTACGAGGCGCAGTTTGACCTCAGCCGCGATCCGGAAGAGTACAGCCTGCCGCCGTTCGATGGTCGACTGCGCTTTACGAAAGCGCTGGCGGTCAGCGCGCTGAGCCAGAGCGCTTAAGGAGCCAATATGCATACCCAGGAAACGATTAAGGTTGTCCCCGCGCGCTATCCGCTGCGGGCGGTAGGCGCGCTGCTGGCGCTGCTGGTGCTGGCGGTGGTGATTCAATCGGTCGCCTTTAACCCGCGCTGGGAGTGGCGCGTCTTTGCCCGCTGGTTCTTTGACCCGGTGATCCTTGAAGGTCTCGGGCAGACGCTGCTGCTGACCCTGCTGGCGACGGCGCTGAGCGTTATTCTCGGCGGCCTGCTGGCGCTGGCCCGGCTCTCCAGTTCATGGCTGCTGAGCAGCCTGGCCTGGGGCTATATCTGGCTGTTCCGCTCGCTGCCGCTGATCGTGGTGCTGATTATTCTCTACAACTTCTCCTATCTTTACGACACGCTAGCGATAGGCATTCCGTTCACCGCGATTCGCTGGGCCAGCTTTGAGACCATCAACGTACTGGGGCAGTTTTCTACCGCCGTTGTCGGGCTGACCCTGGTGCAAAGCGCCTACACCGCCGAAATTATCCGCGGCGGCTTTCTCGGGGTCGATCACGGGCAGTATGAAGCGGCGGCGGCGCTGGGGCTTCCGGCCAGCCGTCGGACCCTGCGCATTATTCTGCCGCAGGCGCTGCGCACCATTTTACCGGCGGGCTTTAACGAAATTATCAGCCTCGCCAAGGGGACGGCGATGGTTTACGTGCTGGCGATGCCGGAGCTGTTTTACACCATCCAGATGATCTATAACCGCACCCAGGAAGTGATCCCGCTGCTGATGGTCGGCGCCGCCTGGTATCTGGCGATCACCAGCGTGCTGTCGCTGATCCAGTATCTGGTCGAGCGAGGACTGGCCCGCAGCGAACGCCGCTCGGCGGTCAATAGCGCCCGCAGCAGCCGCCGCGTTGAGTCCATTCGTCGCCCACAATCCCAGGAGTCCGCCCATGCCCAACTCTCGTAACGGCCATATCTCCATCACCGGCGTCAGCAAATATTTTGGCCGCCATAAAGCGCTTGATGACGTATCGCTGGAAATCGAACCCGGCACGGTGACGGTGATCCTCGGGCCGTCCGGTTCGGGAAAATCGACGCTGCTGCGGGCGATTAATCATCTGGAGCGCGTGGATGAAGGCTTTATTCAGATCGATGGCGACTATATCGGCTATCGCCGTAAAGGCGACAAGCTCTACGAGCTGAAAGAGAAAGAGATCCTCCGCCAGCGGGTTAACGTCGGCTACGTATTTCAGAACTTCAACCTGTTCCCGCATCTGACGGTGCTGGAAAATCTGATTGAGGCCCCCATCGCCCATAAGCAGGCGACCCGCAAAGAGGCGATCGCGCGGGCGTATGAACTGCTGGACGTGGTCGGACTGCGCAATAAAGCCGACGCCTGGTCGCGGCACCTGTCCGGCGGCCAGCAGCAGCGCATCGCTATTGCCCGGGCGCTGGCGCTTAACCCGCGGGTAATGCTGTTCGATGAACCGACCTCCGCGCTCGACCCTGAGTTGGTGGGGGAAGTGCTGGACGTGATTAAAAAGCTGGCGCGCTCCGGCACCACGCTGGTGGTGGTCACCCATGAAATCGGTTTTGCGAAAGAGGTGGCGGACCGGGTGGTGTTTATGGTCGACGGCAAGATAGTCGAGCAGGGCAGCAGCGACGCCGTGCTGAACCAACCGCAGCATCCGCGTACGCGGCAGTTCTTATCGAGGGTATTAGCGGCATGAGAAACGGACTTTTGGCCCTGACACTACTCTCTTTATCTGCGGCATCGCAGGCGGCTATCGACCTGCGCGCCAACGAGCAGCCGCTGCCGGTGACCCGCGATGAGCAGGCGATCGCGAAGATCCCGGCAAATTACGCCTTCGTCGAGCCGGGTACCTTAACGGTGGCGATTTCGGCGCTCAATTCGCCGCCGCTGGCGCTGTTGGCCAGCGATAACCGCACGCGTATCGGCAGCGACCCGGATATTGCCCGGCTGCTGGCCGGCAGCCTCGGGCTGAAGCTAAAGCTGGTGCCCACCGCCTGGGAGGACTGGCCGCTGGGGATTACCTCCGGACGCTACGACGTCGCGCTGGTCAATATTGCGGTGACCGAGCAGCGGAAAGAGAAGTTTGATTTTGCCACCTATCGCGTTGACTCTCTGGCCTTTTCCGTGAAATCAACCAGCGATATCGCCCGCGTGAGCGGTCCGGCGGATCTCGCGGGTAAAAAAGTGATCGTCGGGTCCGGGACTAACCAGGAGCGGATTTTGCTCGGCTGGAACGCCGAAAACGAAGCCGCCGGGCGGCAACCCGCGCTGCCGGTCTACCTGACCGATGACGCCTCGGGCAACCTTTATATTCAGTCCGGTCGCGCGGACGTGTTCTTTGGGCCGCAGTCGGTGGCGGCCTATAAAGCGGCGCTCAGCGGCAAAACCAAAGTCGTCGGCCTGGGGCCGAAAAAAGCGTACGTTGCCACCACGACCAAAAAGGGCAACGGCCTGGCTCCGGCGCTGCAGGCGGCGCTGAACGGCGCGATTGCTCGCGGCGAGTATCAGAAAGTGCTGGCGCGCTGGGGAGAGCAGGGCGAAGAGGTGACGCAATCGGAAGTGAATCCGCCGGGGATAACCTACTAAAAAACCGCTGTTTCGCAGGAGTGTGATGCGAAACAGCGGAGGCGAATGCTCGCCAGGGTTTTAAATCAGGCGGCGCGCGGGGTCAGCGTCAAACGATCCAGCGGCCCGACGATAAACAGATAGGAGAACAGGCCCAGCACGCCCATGGAACCGACGTACAGGATGGCGTAATCAAAGGAGTGGGTATTAGCGAGGATCACGCCGATAACCAGCGGCGTGATAATACTCGCCAGGTTGCCGCACATGTTGAACACCCCGCCGGCAATTCCCAGCATTTCCTTCGGCGAGGTGTCGCTCAGCACGCACCAGCCGAGGTTACCGAAACCTTTAGCAAAGAAGGCCAGGCTCATGGCGGCGATCACCACCACTTCCGAGGTGGTGTAGTTGGCGACGACAATCACGCAGGAGAGCAGCATGCCGCAGATCACCGGCAGCTTGCGGGCGGTCGTCAGGCTGTAGCCGCGTTTGAGCAGCCAGTCTGAGAATACCCCACCGAGCAGTCCGCCGATAAATCCGGCAATGGCCGGGATACTGGCGACAAAACCGACCTTGAGGATCGACATACCTTTGGCCTGGTAGAGATAGGTGGGAAACCACGTCAGGAAGAACCAGGTAATGGACGTTACGCAGAACTGGCCGATATACACGCCGATCATCATGCGATTAACGCAGACGCTTTTAATCTGCGCGAGGGTTAATTTCTGCTGCGTTTTTTTCGTCCCTAATTCCGGCTCGCCGCCGCCTTCGCGAATATAGTCGAGCTCCTGTTGGTTAATTTTTGGATGATGAGAGGGATCTCTTACTTTTACCAGCCAGAATATTCCCAGCACCACGCCGATAGCGCCAATATAATAAAATACGTAGTGCCAGCTTAAATTATGCAGAATAATCGTCATTAGCGGCGTAATAATTCCCAGGGAAATATACTGCGCGGCCTGATAGACCGAGGTGACGAACCCGCGCTCTTTGTTGGGAAACCACTGTACGCTGAGACGGCTGTTAGCGGGGAAGGCGGGGGCTTCAATCGCGCCCATCATCAGGCGCAGAATCACCAGTACGATCAATGGGCTGGCGAACAGATAGATCGTTCCCTGAAACATGGTGACGATCGACCAGCCAATCAGCGCGCAGCCGTAGACCAGCCGCGAACCATATTTATCCAGCAGCCAGCCGCCGGGTATTTGCATAATGACGTAGGAGATACCAAAAACTGAAAAGGCCAGCCCCATCGCCTCGGGATCAAAGCCTAGCTCTTTGCTCATAATAGGCGCGACGACGGACAGCGTTGCCCGGTCGGCATAATTAAATACGGTAGCCAGAAATAAAAACAGTAATATGCCGTAACGCACGTTGCTGCGTTTTAAGGGGGTAGTCATCTTCAACTCCTTTGCAGGGTTGTTTATTGTGGGTACAGTCAATAAGAGGTATTTCCCCGGCAGGGCTACGGGTTTTCAGTCATCTGCGGACCGGTAGCCCGGACAGATGCGCCGCATCGCCTCCGGGAAAACGCGATATTCTCCCGGGGGCGGCGCTTGACGCGCCTTGCCCGGGCTACGGGGCCTGTAGCCCTTACGCCGCCATCCGGGGAATTCGGTTAAGGGCGTTTACCAAACTCGCAGCTTTGCTGGGTCCAGCGGCGGGCCTGTTCGCTCAGGGTAAAGCCCAGACCGTGGCGTTCGGATACCCACATCCGCCCGTCGCGCAGCTCCAGCTGTTCGTTAAACAGCGGGTTCAGCCACTCGAAGTGCTCCAGCCACGGCTCGAGCGGGTAGGCGGCGGCGAGATGCAGGTGTACCTCCATCGCAAAGTGCGGGGCCAGCTTGCGACCGTGCTTCGCCGCCAGATCCATAATCTTCAGGAACGGGGAGATCCCGCCGACGCGCGGCGCATCCGGCTGGACAAAGTCGCTGGCGTTGCCGAGGATAAGCTGCTCATGTTCACGGAAGCTGGTCAGCATCTCGCCGGTGGCAATCGGCGTATCCAGCGCGGCGGCGAGCTGCGCGTGGCCTTCAACATCGTAGGCGTCAAGGGGCTCTTCAATCCAGATCAGATTGAACTGCTCCATTTTGCGCCCCATGCGGATGGCGGTTTCGCGATCCCACTGCTGGTTGGCGTCCACCATCAGCGGGAAGTCATCGCCCAGCACCTCACGCACCGCCGTCAGGCGACGAATATCTTCGGCGGTATTCGGCTGACCAACCTTCAGCTTAATCCCGCCAATCCCGTTCTCACGGGAGATAGCCACGTTTTTTAACACCTGATCCAGCGGCGTATGCAGAAAGCCGCCGGAGGTGTTGTAGCACTGAACGGAATCGCGGTGCGCGCCGAGCAGTTTCGCCAGCGGTAGTCCGGCGCGTTTGGCTTTCATATCCCACAGCGCAATATCAAGAGGGGAGATGGCCTGTACCGCCATACCGCTGCGGCCAACGGATGCGCCGGCCCACAGCAGTTTGGTGTAGATCTTGTCGATATCGTTCGGGTCTTCGCCGAGCAGATTATCGGCGATCTCTTTGGCGTGGGCGTAAATGCCCTGGCCGCCCGCACGCTTGGAATAGCTGAAGCCAACGCCTTCAAAGCCGTCCCGGGAGCGGATTTCCGCGATAACGATCGCCACTTCGGTAAGCGGTTTTTGCCGACCGGTCAGAACCTTTGCATCGCTAACGGGGGTCGCCAGCGGCAGAAAGGCCAGCGACAGTTTGACGTGTTCAATGCGGTCGCCGGTTTCAGCGGCGGTTTTGACGCCGGAAGCTTTGGCGTAGGTCACGGACTCGGAATTAGCGCTCGAGGTCATAGTCAGTTCCTTTTTAGTGATAAAATGTTTGCGCTAACATTTTTAATCCTGAAATTATCCTGGCGCTACGACAGTGATTTTAATTTGTACAAACGATCACAATTAGCGGTTATAAAGGGTAAAATTATGCAGCTCAGGTCACGATCCAAAAATGTTTGTGAAAAATCACAAATCAAAATGATAGCGATAACATTTTGTGTTTCAGGTATTTGATTCTATTGAGGATGTCGAGGTGAGCGCTGGCAATTGCGCGGGCCATCATCAATAATGCCCACAGAAAACGACTCAACACAGGGGCTTAGTCGTGAAAAGCAGAAAACCGACGCGCGCGCCGACGCTGGATGACGTAGCCCGTAGCGCCGGATTGTCGTCGATGACGGTCAGCCGGGCGCTGAATACGCCGCAGCTGGTGAGGCCAAAAACGGTCGAGAAAGTGATGCAGGCGGTGCAGGCAACGGGCTATATCCCTAACGCGCTGGCCGGCGGCCTGGCATCCAGGCGCAGCAAGCTGGTGGCCGTGGTGGTGCCGCAAATCAATAACAATATGTTTGTCGATACCATCCAGGCGCTGAGCGATACCCTGGCGGCGCGCGGCTACCATATGCTGCTGTGCGTGGCGGGCTACAGCCGACAGACCGAAGCCGAGCTGGTAGCAACCTTACTCTCGCGGCGTCCGGATGGCGTGGTATTGACCGGCATTCAGCACGCCCCGGCGCTGAAGAAGACGATCCTCAACGCCGCCACGCCGGTGGTGGAAATCTGGGATCTCACCCCGACGCCGCTGGATATGCTGGTCGGTTTTTCGCATGAAAAAGTCGGCGAAACCATTGGCGAGTACCTGCTGGAAAAAGGCTACCGCCGCCCGGGTCTGCTGTGGGCCGGCGATGCGCGCGCGACGTTGCGAAAGCAGGGGCTCCGCGCCCGGCTGGCCAAAAACGGCATTGACGATGCGCCGCAGGTCGAGGTGCCGCTTCCGGCATCGCTGGCGCTGGGGCGTCGCGGGCTGGCCGAGCTGCTCGCCGGCGGCGAGTTTGACGTTATCGTCTGCAGCTCCGATACCCTTGCCCAGGGGGCGATTATGGAAGCCGAAAGCCGGGGGCTGCGCGTGCCGCAGGATCTGGCGGTGATCGGTTTTGGCGATCTGGACTTCGCCGCCAGCAACCGTCCGGCCATCACCACCGTCAGCGTCGACCGTCATGCCATCGGCGAGCAGGCGGCCACGCTGCTTGCCGACCGCATAGAAGGCGGAGAAGAAGGGGAAGCGATTATTGATATCGGCTTTCACCTGGTGGCGCGCGAGTCGGCGTAGCTCTGCCGTTTCGCATGTGCGAGGGGGCCTCAATAGCGGCATGGCGTAATCAAATCTATACTGCAAAATTGCTAAACCCGTCGCCGCTCTGTTCCTGAGCGGCAAATTCATCGAGGGCGCAGAATATGATCACCGTCTATGGCGTACCCGGCTGGGGCTCAACAATTAGCGAACTGATGCTGACGCTGGCCGATATCCCGTATCATTTTGTTAACGTTGAGGGCTTTGACCAGCCGGGCCCGCAGCGCGACCGCCTCAAAAAGATAAACCCGCTGTGTCAGGTGCCGACCCTGACGCTTGCAGACGGCAGCGTGATGACCGAATCCGCGGCGATTGCCCTGATGATCCTCGACGTTCGACCGGATCTGGCTCCGGCGCCGGGATCGCCGCAGCGGCATGCCTTTCAGCGTCTGCTCATCTGGCTGGTGGCGAACGTCTATCCCACCTTTACCTTTGCGGATTACCCGGAGCGCTGGGCCGCCGATGCGCCAGACCAGCTGCGGGAAAGCTGCATCAGCTATCGCAAATCGCTCTATCTGTGGCTGGAGGAGCAGCTTGCCGCCGCGCCGTATGCGCTGGGGACGGAAATAACCCTGCTGGACTGCTATATTGCGGCGATGTGCGCCTGGGGCCCGCGCCGGGAGTGGTTTGCGGCGCAGACGCCAAAATTCGTCGCCGTGGCGGATGCGGTGTATCGCCATCCCAAACTCGAAGCCGTTCTGCGCCGCAACGAGCTGATTTAAAGCACAAAAAGCGATCCGGATGACGCGGGTTATGCTAGTTTTATCGTCCAGACAATAAAGGAGCCTGCTATGCCGCACGTTGATATTAAATGTTTTCCCCGCGACCTGAATGATGAACAAAAAGCGGCGCTGGCCGCCGATATTACCGAGGTGTTGATTCGCCACCTCAACAGCAAAGAGAGTTCAGTGAGCGTGGCCCTGAAGCTGGTTGAGCCGAGCGACTGGCAGCAGGTGTGGGACAGCGAAATCGCCCCGCAGATGGAACAGTTGATTAAGAAACCGGGCTATAGCATGTAACCCGGTTTCTTTCCCGGAGGCGATGCTGCGCATCTGTCCGGGCTACGCGTTCCCGGCGATCTGCGGTCCGGTAGCCCGGGCAGGCGCTCTGCGCCGCCCCCGGGAGAGAGCGCGGAGTGGCAGAATTTCCCGGAGGCGATGCTGCGCATCTGTCCGGGCTACGCGTTCCCGGCGATCTGC
>NZ_JBEAID010000031.1:0-90742 GCF_040064585.1 Klebsiella sp. CN_Kp113
GCATTGCGCCTGTCCGGGCTACCGATCCGCAGACGGTTGTGAACCCGTAGCCCGGTCAGCGCAGCGCCACCGGGGAACAGCCGCGCTATGAAGCCAGCGGTTTGCCATCCCCGCGGGCGAAGCGGTTTTCGACGACCGGCAGACCCAGCTTCTCGCGCAGCGTGCCGGTCGGATAGCGATCCCGCATCGCGCCGCTGCGCTGCAGAATCGGCACTACCTGCTCAACGAAGCGGTCGAAGTCCCCCGGCAGCAGCGGGAACATCAGGTTAAAACCATCGGCGGCGCCGGCGCGCCAGGTTTCCGTCAGCGCGCTGGCGATCTCCTCGGCGCTGCCGATGAGCAGCCAGCTATCGGAGCTTTGCAACAGCAGCTTGCCCAACGCCAGGATCGTCAACTGCGGATCGTAATCACGAATCAGCCTGAGGGCGGTGCGGATCCCATCAAAGGTCTCTTCCTCCGGCAGCGGCGGCAGCGGTTGGTCGACGGGATAAGCGGATAAATCCATGCGCAGATAGGAAGAGAGCAGGTCGATGGCCATCTGGTCGCTCATTAGCTGCTCGTTAAGCCGCTGGCGCTCTTCCTTTTCCGCGTTTGAATTCACCACCACCGGTAAAACGCCGGCGATGATTTTGAAATGCGCCGGATCCCGGCCGTGGCTGCGCAAACGCTGGTTCATCTCTTCGCGGTAGGCCAGCCCCTCAGCGATAGATTTGATAAACACAAAATGCATATCTGACCAGGCGGCGGCGAGGTTTTTACCCGCCTCCGACGAGCCGGCCTGCACCAGGACCGGGTGCCCCTGCGGCGGGCGAGGGACGTTCAGCGGCCCGCGCACGCGGAAGAACTCGCCCGCGAAATCAAGATGATGCACCTTGCTGGAATCGGCAAACAGCCCGCTGGCTTTGTCATAGCGCACCGCGCCGTCTTCCCACGAGTCCCACAGCTGAGTGACCACATCAATAAACTCACCGGCGCGCTGGTAGCGGCTGCCGTGCTGCGGCAGGTGGTCAAGGCCGAAGTTGGCCGCCTCCTCCTCCAGCCATGAAGTGACGATATTCCAGCTGGCCCGCCCGTTGCTGAGAAAATCGAGGGAGGCAAAATAGCGGGCGAGATTATAGGGCTCGTTATAAGAGGTGGACGCCGTGCCCATCAGGCCGATATGTTCCGTCACCGCCGCCAGCGCCGAGAGGAGAGTGATGGGCTCCAGCCGGGCGTTAGCGTAGTGGGTTAAGCCGCTGGGCACCGTGTCCCAGATAGCGATATGGTCGGCGATAAAAATGGCGTCGAGCGTCGCGGCCTCCGCTTTACGGGCCAGATCGGCATAGTACTTGAGGCTGAAAATTTCCTTCTCCGGCGCCTGCGGGTGACGCCAGGAAAAGCGGTAGTCACCCTGGGGATTGAAGAAGAAAAGGTTCAGGATCATAGGATTATTTGGCATTTTCTCGGCTCAGTTGGAGGTGATGCCTTCCCTGGCATGGCGGCAATCAGTTGCCGTTGAGGTGCGTTTTGACCCACTGTTCGGCCACCGCCGCCGGATCTTTATGCTGCAGATCGACCTGCTGGTTAAGTTCGATCAGCGCGGCGTTGTTCAGCTTGCCGGAGACCTCATTGAGCACTTCGCTGATTTTCGGCGTCAGGCTGGCTTTGCGCACCAGCGGCACCACGTTCTGGCTCGGCTGCTCATGCTTATCATCCTCCAGGACCACCCAATCCTCTTTCGCGAGGTTGCCCTGAGTAGAGACGACCGTGGCGACGTCGATTTTGCCGGAGTTCAGCGCCAGACGGGTCAGCGGCCCGCCCATATCCAGAGATTTCACCGCCTTAAATTCAAGCCCGTAGACGCGCTTAAGGCCCGGCAGGCCCAGGGCGCGCACCGGGAATTCCGGCGGGCCGCCGATAGTCAGCTGATGGGCCACGGGCTGCAGGTCGGAAAGCTTGCTGAGGTGATATTTTTTTGCCGTTTCCGCGCGCACGGCCCAGGCGGTAATGGACGAGGCCGGGGAGGGGGTGAGCAGCGTAAAGTCCGCCGGCAGCGCTTTAGCTAACTCAGCGCTAACGTCGCTCTGGCTGGTAGCCAGCGTTTTGCCGTCATAATAGTTCAGCAGGGCACCGAGATATTCCGGAACAATATCAATTTCGCCGCTCTGCAGCGCCGGAATAATAATCTCGCGATTACCGAGATTAAGACGGGTTTTCACCGCAATATCGTTTTTCTTTAGCGCGCTGGCGTAAATATTGGCAAGGATTGAACTTTCGGTGAAATTCGCTCCGCCAATGGTGACGTCCTGCGCCAGGGCGTTAAAACTTAAGCTTAATAATCCCGCGGTGAATACCGAAAGACGCAAGCGGCGACGATACGCGGAAATGCTAAATAGCTGCTTCATAATACCTCTTTACCTGCAGGTGGTTTTTTGTTGTTGGGAAATTAATTTATTTGCGTGACCGGCGCCGGAACGATGCGCCGGGAGAGTAATGAAAAAAGCAGCTCGCAGCCGATGGCCAGCAGCGATACCACTAGCGAACCGGCAATGACCTGGGGAATATCGCGCTGGCCAAGTCCGTCGATCAGAAAGCGCCCGAGGCCGCCAAGGCCGGCGTAGGCGGCGACGACGGCGGTCGC
Organism: Klebsiella sp. CN_Kp113; assembly: GCF_040064585.1. Classification (NCBI taxonomy): domain Bacteria; kingdom Pseudomonadati; phylum Pseudomonadota; class Gammaproteobacteria; order Enterobacterales; family Enterobacteriaceae; genus Klebsiella; species Klebsiella sp. CN_Kp113. Next base: position 2,621 of record NZ_JBEAID010000031.1, read on the forward strand.
GATCAGCTGTACCAGCGCGGTCCGCAGGCCGGCGAGTATCAGCGGCGCGGCGAGCGGTATCCGCAGCTGCCACAGGCTCTGGAGTGGCGTCATGCCCAGCGCTTTTGCCGCATCGCACAGCTGACGGTCGGCATGATAAATGCCAACCCAGGCGTTGGTGAGGATCGGCGGAATCGACATCGCCACCAGCGCGGTAAAGACCGGAATATCATTAAAGCCAAACACAATAATGCATAAAAGAATTAAACCTAAAGAGGGAATGGCGCGACCAATATTAAACAGATTAATAATCACAAACGCGCCCTTGCGCCAGTAGCCGAGAATAATCCCCAGCGGCAGCGCAATCGCCGAGGCAACGACGATGCTGATCAGTACATAATAAAGATGCTCGCGCAGGCGAAGTAATATTCCCGCATCGCCTGTCCAGTGCTGCGGTTGTAATAACCAGTGAAATGTTGCTTGCAGGATATCCATTAGCGGGCCCACGGCGTTAGCCAATAGCCGACGCGGGCAATCAGCGAATCCAACAGCAGAGACAGCACAACGCTGAGCACCAGGCTGACCGCGATAGGCGTGACAAAGTTCTGGTTAAACCCGGCTAACAGAAGCTGCCCGAGACCGCCCTGGCCAATTAAGGCGGTGACCGTCACCAGCCCGACCAGCGTCACCGAAGCGATGCGTAACCCGGCGAACAGCGAGGGCAGCAGCAGATGCAGCTCTATATCGACAAAACGAAACCAGCGGGTATAGCCCAGCGCGCGCGCCGACTCCAGCACCGTCGCCGGGAGTTTCTCTATTCCGGCGATAACGTTGCGCAGCAGGATCAGCAGCGAGTAGAGCGTCAGGCCGATGATTGAGGTCATCAGCGACAGTCCGGTAAACGGCAGTAATAGAATAAACAGCGCCAGAGACGGGATGGTGAACAGTATCCCGCACAGGTAGATCAGCGGCTGGGCGGCCGCGGGCCAGCGCAGCGTCAGGCTAATCAATACGCCGGTGAAGAGGGTGCCGAAAAACAGCGAAACGATCACCAGCTGTATATGCTGCCAGAGCAGTTCACCGATCATGATTTTGTTGTCGAGGATCCACGGCCAGTCAATCATAGCGGCGAAGATCCACGCGGCCTTCCAGCACGTTCTGCAGCAGAGCGTGGGAGATGCTGCCCTGATATTCACCGTCGGTATCGACATGAACCACTACGCCGCCGGGCGCATCCAGCAGTGCGCTGTAGGCAAAGCGCAGCGTGTTGATGGCCGCCAGCGGCGCGTCGACCGGCAGCGTCCGGCGCTTAACCGGATCGAACCAGTTCAGCGGACGCCGTTTTTTGTCCAGCACCAGGCGCAGCGGACTGGCGACCGGCGGATGCGGGCTGGCGATGGGGGAGAGGCTCTCATCAATAAGCGGCACGTCATGACGCGGGAGCTGTCCGACCTGAATTCTCCCCAGCCGCTGCAGATTCGGTTCGGGGCCGATAAAACGGCGCACAAAGTCGCTGGCCGGATGCGACAAAATATGGTCAGGCGTGGCGAACTGCGCCAGCTCGCCGCCCTCCTGGAAGATAGCGATTCTATCGCCAAGGCGAATAGCTTCATTGATATCATGGGTCACCAGGACGATCGTTTTGCGCAGGCGCTGTTGCAGCAACAGCAGCTCGTCCTGCAGGCGCTCGCGAACCACCGGGTCGATGGCGGCGAAAGGTTCGTCCATCAGGAGAATAGGCGGATCGGCGGCCAGCGCTCTGGCGATCGCTACGCGCCCCTGCTGGCCGCCGGAAAGCTGGTGCGGATAGCGGGGCAGGACGTTGCGGTCGAGAGACATCAAATCCACTAATTCGTCGATGCGCGCCTGGATATGCTTTTTGCTCCAGCCGAGAAGGCGCGGAACCGTGGCTATATTTTGCGCGACCGTACGATGCGGAAAGAGGGCGGCGCTTTGCATGACAAAGCCAATTTGGCGGCGCACCTGAATAATATCGGCAGCGGCAAGCTTAACGCCCTGAACGTATACGTCACCGGCGTCAGGAATATCCAGCTGATTAATCATCCGCAGAATGGTTGTTTTTCCGCACCCGCTGGGGCCAACGAAAGTGCACAGTTCGCCGCTATTAATCACCAGATTAAGGCCGCGAATAGCCGCATGCGCGCTGCCGGGGTAGGTCTTGCGAATATTATCGAGTTTAATCATAAAGCCGTTGCGCCCTGAATGTTCTTTCATGAAAAGCATGAATAGAGCACAAGCTACAGAGGCGGTGATTAACGAGCAAATATGATATTTGCATTTGCAATGCCGCGATTCGAATTAAAGCGTCGACGTCAATCAGCGTGCGGGAGAGATTCGGTAAAAGGGCTGGCGAGCGGGCGAGTTAAAACCCGCTGGGGCTTATCGCATCGATCCGCTCTCCGCTAACCGGATGCACGAAATGCAGTTCGCTGGCGTGCAGCATCAGACGCGGCGCCTGTTCTGTTCCCGGAAGCAACAGACCGCCGTACAGATCGCAGCCCAGAATAGGGTGGCCAAGCCACTGGCAGTGGATACGCAGCTGATGGGTGCGGCCGGTTTCCGGCGTCAGCTGGACCCGCGTCACCGGCACGCTACCTTGATAGCGCAGGCGCTCAACCACCCGATAGCCGGAGCGGGCAGGCTTGCCGCGGCGCGGGCAAATCGTCATCAGCGGAAACAGCGCCGGATCTTTGGCTATCGGAGCGTCAACGGTTCCTTCATCATCCGCCAGATGCCCGCACAGCAGCGCGCTGTAGACTTTGCTCACCGCACGCTGGCTGAACTGCTGGCAGAGCGCGGCGTTGATGGCCTTGTTGCGCGCAATCACCATCAGTCCGGAGGTGCCGAAATCAAGACGATGCGCCAGAGTGCAGCCGGGAAACCGCTGTACCAGCCGATAATGCACCGAGTCGAGATTACGCGGATTTTTCCCCGACAGACTCAGCAGGCCCGAGGGTTTATCGATCAGCAGCAGATGGTCATCCTCGTAGAGGATGTCGATTTCAGCGTGGCACGGCGGGGCGATAAAGGTATCGATAATCGTAGACATCAGGCTGCACGGAGAGGGAGTGGATGCGGATGATAGCGAATTTCCCGCCGCCATGCGAGTTATGCGGTCACGGTATTCATAGACTTAATATGCTGCCAGAAGCGCTCGGCTGACTGGTTGAGCCGCGCGCCGGAGCGGTAAATATAGGCGCCGATCGGCAGCGACAGGCTCTCATCCATAATCGTCAGGCGGCCCTCCTCAAGCTCGCGCTTGATAGAGTACTGCGGCAGCCAGCCCACGCCGTCGCCGTTGAGGATCATGCGTTTTAATAGCTCGCTCATCGAGGAGACAAAGGTCAGCGAGAAGGTGATCTCCGGCTTGCGGTCGATCACCTGATTCACCTGGCGCCCCATATAGCTGTCGTTGGCGTATTTCATCAGCGGCAGCACCCCGCGGTGTAAATGAAAAAGCGGCCTGCCGTGTTTATCGCAGGGAGAAACGAGGTGCAGCGCCGAGTCAAAAATTTTGTGATTGATAAACGGATAGTTCATCAGCTCTTCATTATAAAATGACAGGATAAAATCACTTTTGCCTTCTTTCAGGTTGAACACCGCATCGTTGACGTTAATCGATTCAACATGAAAAGTTTTATTCTTTCGGTCGGTATAACCGGCGATGATTTCCGGAAGTAATAAAACGGAAAGCGACGGCGCCGCGTCGATTCTTATTTTCTGGGTGGTGTTGTTCAGCCCTTTAATTCGGCTAATCTGGAAGTCCATGTCGTCGAGCATATTTCGCGCATAGCCGACAAAAATCTTCCCGCGGTTGGTCAGCTGCAGCGGGTTTGCCGAACGGTCGAAGATGCTGAAGCCCAGCGACGCCTCGAGCGCCTGGATGCGGCGGCTGAAGGAGGACTGGGAAATATTGCGGCTTTTTGCCGCCAGGGTAAAGCTTCTGGATTCCTCAAGGGCAATCACATCGTAAAGCCATTTTACTTCAAGATTCGCCAGCACCGATCCGTTCCTCTGCCCTGCAATAATAGCTATGCAATTTTAGCATGACGTATAGAAACTATGCAATTAACATAATTATCTACAGGTGTTAACATTTTTTGCAGAGTTAGCTTATGACTTATTCGTGCAAACGATATTTCTAAAGTTCAGGCGACACCCTACACGAGCACGATTTTACATCGCCGGCTCTGGTCTGTTCATCCTGTTTATTTAATTTCACGATGGTTTTTTTATTAAAATAAATCCATCTGCTTAGCTGACAGGTTGAAATACCCTAATAGCATCTTATCCAGCCAATAGTTTGTCAGGAGTGCCATGTCACGTATTGAATCAGTAAAAGACGCTCTTCTTTCGCTCGGTATTCAGGAGAGCAGCGAGCTGTTTTATAACCCCGATTACGACTTGCTGATTGCGCATGAAACCAGCCCGGAATTAACCGGCGCGGCGCGCGGCGTCATGACCGAGTCCGGGGCCGTTGCCGTGGATACCGGGATCTTTACCGGGCGCTCGCCGCGCGACAAATATATTGTCAGGGACGATCTGACGCGTGACACCGTCTGGTGGGCCGATTCCGGCCTTGGCCGCAACGACAATAAGCCGCTATCCACCGAGATATGGGCAGATCTGAAGGCGCTGGTCGCCGGACAGCTGAGCGGCAAGAAATTATATGTCGTTGATGCGTGGTGCGGCGCCAGCCCGGCAACGCGCCTGGGCGTCCGCTTCGTCACCGAAGTGGCCTGGCAGGCGCACTTTGTCAAAAACATGTTTATTGCGCCGAGCGCAGAGGAGCTGGCTGAATTTACGCCGGACTTCGTCGTCCTCAACGGCGCGGGCTGCACCAACGATAAATGGCAGCAGCAGGGGCTCAACTCCGAGAACTTTGTCGCGTTTAACCTGAGCGAAAAAATTCAGCTGATCGGCGGCACCTGGTACGGCGGCGAGATGAAAAAAGGCCTCTTCTCGGTGATGAACTACCTGCTCCCGCAGCAGGGCATCGCCTCGATGCACTGCTCGGCGAACCGCGGTGAAGCGGGGGACGTGGCCCTGTTCTTCGGTCTTTCCGGCACCGGTAAGACCACGCTTTCCACCGATCCGCTGCGTCAGCTGATCGGTGATGACGAGCACGGCTGGGATGATGACGGCGTGTTCAACTTCGAAGGCGGATGCTATGCCAAGACGATTAATCTTGACCCGCAGGCCGAGCCGGAAATCTATTGCGCGATTCGTCGTAACGCGCTGCTGGAAAACGTGGTGGTCAGAGCCGATGGCAGCGTGGATTACGCCGATGGCAGCAAGACCGAAAATACCCGCGTCTCTTATCCACTATCGCATATTGAAAACATCGTGAAACCGGTGTCGCGCGCGGGCCATCCGTCGAAGGTGATTTTCCTTGCCGCCGATGCCTTTGGCGTCCTGCCGCCGGTATCCCGTCTGACGACCGAGCAGATGCAGTATCACTTCCTGTCTGGCTTTACCTCGAAGCTGGCCGGTACCGAACGCGGCATTACTCAGCCCACGCCAACGTTCTCCGCCTGCTACGGCGCGGCGTTCCTGCTACTGCACCCGACGCAGTACGCCAGCGTTCTGGCGGCCAAAATGGCGGAGGCCGGCGCCGAGGCCTGGCTGGTTAACACCGGCTGGAACGGCGAAGGCAAGCGCCTTTCGCTCCGCGACACGCGCAATATCATCAGCGCGATTTTAAACGGGACCACCGGCGAGCTGCGCGAAGAAACGGTACCGGTATTCGGTCTCGCTATCCCGCAAAGCGTGCCTGGCGTGGACAGCGCGCTGCTTGACCCGCGTAGCGGCTGGCCTTCTGCCGACAAATGGCAGGAGAAGGCCGAGAGTCTGGCGCAACTGTTTATGGATAACTTTAAGCAATATACCGATACCGATGCCGGCGCCCGGCTGGCGTTAGCCGGCCCAACGCTGACAAAATCAGCCGTCACGGCCTAAGGCATTTTTTCAGAGACCAACCCGGGCAGCCGCCCGGGTTTTTTACGTTAGCCATCGCCGGGTGAATGGCGCAGGAACTTGACTCTGCCTGGTTAGCGATTATAAATAAAGGGATGCAGGGCTAAGTATTGGGGCTAAATAATTTCATGACATCATTGTTATGAGAATTATCCTGGCAACCCTGCGGCGATGACTTCCCCGATACGCTGATATTAATAAATAAAGGAATGACTATGAAACTCTGGAGTAAAACGCTGATCGCTTCTGCCGTTTGTTTAATTCTCGCCGGCTGTGATGATTCATCAAAAGTTGATGCAAATCTGGATAAAGCAAAAGATAACGCGCAGCAAATTAAAGAGGCGGCGTCCGATAAAGCCGAAGCAATTAAGGATGAAGCGGATAAACACATTGATGCGATAAAAAAACAGGCGGCGGACGAGGCGAACAATCTCAGCAGCCAGGCCTCCAGCATCAAGGCGGAAGCGGATAAAAAAGCGGAAGCTATTGCTCAGCAAGCCCAGGCCCAGGCTGATGCCGTTAAGCAGGATGCCCGGCAGAAAAGCGACCAAATCGTGCAGGAAGCGGGAAAAATTAAAGACAGCGCGATTGTTGATGCCAATAACCTGGCCAACGATGCGGCGAATAAAACCAAAGAGATTAAAGAGAGTATCGCTCCCGCTAAAACTGCAGAAGAGGCGGCCGACTCCAGCCAGCCGTCATCGCACTAATTATTTATCGTCTTCCAGCCTTATCGCCACACTATCTTCAGCTCGTTGGTTCGCTGAAGATAGTGTGGATTCAGCCTGTTACCCGTGGTTCACCCAGACTAATTTTTCTACCGGGAAGCCGAGATCCCGCGCGATGCGCAGATACTCCTGCTTAATGGATTCCGGGATGGTCGGCGTGCGCGACAGGATCCACAGATAGCCGCGATCGGGACCGCTGACCAGCGCATACTGATACTGGCTATCCAGGGCGATCACGTTGTAGCCGCCGTAAAACGGGCCAAAGAAGGAGACTTTCAGCGCGGCGGTGGTTGGCACCGCGGTAAAATACGCTTTACCTTCGCTCTCGCTCCATTTCTGTTTCCGCGGATCGTAACCGCGGTTAACCACGCTGATGCCGCCATCGCTGCGCTGACCATACGTTGCGGTAACCCGCTCCAGGCCGCGTTCAAAACGATTTTCGAGCCGGGCAACCTCATACCATTTCCCCAGATAACGGCTTGCGTCAAAGTTATTTATCGGCTGGACCCCCTTGGGCGGAGTGGGGGATTTACAGGCGACAAGCGTCAGGGCGATAGCCACACCCGTCAGAACTGGCCATATCTTCATGTGAATTCCTTTTGTGAACGCGGAGGAAAATAAGTATAGCGCAAGCGCGCGGGCCTTTATTCACGCCCCAGGGATGCACCTTATATTCAGATAATTCTATCACTTCGAATGGGCTGTTGCCCTGCTCGCTATTTTCCTCGTCCTGCTTCCGTTAAGGTGATTATCACAAAAAGTTGAATATATTTTAGCGGCCCAGGTGCTAACGTTTGAACGTTATTATTCACAACGGGAAAACATCGTGAAAAAATTATCCAGTTTGATTTTGTTATCTGCTATGTCTGTCGCTCCAGCCGCATTTAGCGCCCCCGTCGGGACGCTCAGCGTGCATATTCTCAATCAGCAGACGGGTCTGCCTTCATCGGGCGTGACGGTCACCCTTGAAAAACAGCAGGCGAATAAATGGACAGCGCTGGCCACCAGCGTCACCGACAACGATGGTCGTATTAAATCGCTCTATCCAGCTGAAGGGGATATGCAGCCGGGGATTTATAAAGTGACCTTCAAAACCGGCGATGACTTCAGCAAACAGAAACTGGCCTCGTTTTTCCCGGAGATCCCGGTTCTCTTCACCGTCACGCGCACCAATGAAAAGCTGCATATTCCACTGCTGCTCAGCCAGTATGGTTACTCCACCTATAAAGGCAGCTAATCGCTACGTCCATTCTGAATAAGCAAAAAGCCTGCGCGCAAGCAGGCTTTTATCGGGCGACTATCGGGAGATAGCCGTGCTGAGTGATTCTGCTGGAGGATCCTTAAAAATCCTCTTCTCTGGATTATTATCTGGAAGCGTGCTATCAACCGCATCCCCTGTCGGGGATTATGGCGCAGAAGATCTTGCACATTAAAAACCAGAAACAGGTCTGGGCTCGTTGACCGGACCTGCTTGCGTGGCGGCTGGATATTAAAACTGCCAGGTCATGCCAACGCCAAAAGTGTCGTCGGTCGAAATACTGAAAGGCGTATTTTTATCCAGCTGATTTATTTTGTAATCGACATAGGTAAAGAAATTCTTGTTCAGGAACCAGGACAGGTTAATATCGAGATATTTCATTAAATAGATATCACCGCTATTCTCGATATCTTTTCCTCGCGACTGGAACCAACCAATGCCGGGAATAATGCCGTTATCAAAAACATAGCGGGTATAAACTTCGAAGTTTTCACTTTTATTCGCATAGCCATAATTTTTGATAGGTGTAATATTATATCCTTGAGAATATTTTACCGCCGCATAAAGACTGCCAGAATCGTATTTAAAACCGGTAGCCCACATTTCCGCGTGCTTACCACCACCGTAGGCCAAAGCCTCCTGTTCCGCCGTGCGTCGTGAGTTGCCGTAAGCGGCCAGCAGAGAGCCGCCCCAGTCGAAATCGTAGCTAACCGATGCGCCTGCGCCATCACCGTTAGAACCATAGACTGAACGGCTGCTATTGTTACTCCCGGATCCGTTCTTTCCCTGATATTGCAGAGCGAATTTAAGGTTATCGTTCAGGCCGAAGAAGTTGGTGTTACGCCAGGTTAACAGCCCGTTGGCTCTGCCCGTAAGAAAGCCATCGGTATAGCTATCGGTCATGATGTCAAAGATTGGCGCATAGTCGGTTATGCTGGCGACGTCATAGAGCACGCCGGAATTTCTTCCATAGTCGATGGAACCCAGGTCAGCGTATTTTAACCCGGCATAAGCATAGCGGGTTTTGGTACCGTCTGAACCGTCAGATTCCGCGCGATTTCCCTGAATATTATATTCCCATTGACCAAAGCCGGTGAGCTCGTCATTAATTTTAGTCATGCCCTTAATACCTAATCTGAAATAGGTATTATCGCCATCAATGGTTGTATCATCGCTAAAATAGTGGCGAGCACGAATGCTACCATATAGATCTAATTTATTGCCATCCTTATTATATATTTCTGCCGCAGGGGCTGCTGCGGACGTAAGAATAACCACCGCAAGCAGTGTGTTTTTATACATTTTCATTTTTAGCGCCTCATCATTTTAGAATAAAGGCGGTATGGAACCGCCTTTGCATTAGTTATCTGTTTAGTGAGCGTGGCCTTGCGTCTTGAGGAATTAGCGAGCGGTACTCTTCGTGGTCTCTTTGCTCAAGGTGTTCTTCCTTCGCTTGTGAAATGATCGCTGGGGTGGTGAGAACGCGAATTGCCGAGGCGGCCATCACACGACCAGCCAGCAGCAGCCCCTTGTGGGCGTAGGAGGTTTTTCCCTGGGTAACCATCTGCCATGAGTGCGGTGGTGTGCCCCAGGCGCAGGTGGTGATATAGACCTGGCCGACAGGCAGCAGCCAGCTCACGTCACCAACGTCCGTTGAGCCATTGAGGAAATCAGGTTCCTGGCGAAACGGCGTGATGTCTTCGGATAGCGTGCGGCCCCTTTTGGCGACTTTGCGCTTTTCTTCCTCAGAAAAGGTCTCTTGTATCGCCTGGGCGAAGGCTTTTTCTTCAGGGCTAAAGGTGACCGGGCCAGTTTTGAGCAACTCTTCGTTCATTACGCTGGCGAGGGTGACGTTAGGGATAAGATCGGCCGAGGCCGCATCAAATTCAATGGTGACTTCCGTTCCGGTCATCAGCGCCGCGCCGCGAGCGACATCGTCAACGCGCTGAGTGATTTCTCGAACTTCCTGCATTTTGGGTGAGCGTACTTTGTACAGAACATGGGCCTCAGACTGCACCACGTTTGGCGCGTTGCCACCCGCGTTGGTGATGGCGTAGTGGAGCCGCGCTTCAGGAATAATATGTTCACGCAGGAAATTGGCCCCAACGTTCATCAGCTCAACGCCGTCAAGCGCGCTGCGCCCCATGTGCGGACTGAATGCTGCGTGGGTGCTTTTGCCTTTAAACAGATATTTCACCTGGTTAGTCGCAAGCATTCTGGCGTTGTAGGCCAGATTCTCGTCCCATGGGTGCCAGGTGAACGCGACGTCAACACCGTCAAACAGCCCGGCACGCGCCATATAGGCCTTGCCGCCGCCGCCTTCTTCAGCCGGGCAGCCAAAGTATTTCACCGTTCCCGCCAGGCCGAGTTCTTGCATACAGGCTTTGGTCGCTAGCGCAGCTGCCAGCGCACCTGCGCCAAGAAGGTTATGCCCGCAGCCGTGGCCGTTTCCCGCAGCGACGACGGGAGAAAAAATATCGCAATTGGCCTGCTGGCTTAATGAGGGCAGGGCGTCATATTCGCCGAGAAAAGCAATGACCGGTTCGCCGCTGCCGTAGGTGGCGACAAACGCCGTATCGATGCCGCCAGCCTTTCGTGTGACCTGAAAGCCATTGTCTTCAAGCGCTTGCGCCATCAGTTCAGCAGACTGCGCTTCTTCATAGCGCACTTCGGCAAATTCCCAGATCTTGTCGCTAACGGCGGTAATACGTTCACGTTGTTGTTCAATCGTACGTTCAATAATCGATAAGTAGTTCATCGTTTCTCTCTTTTATTGGGATACATTAGATGTCGCTTCGGCCTGAGCCGCGCCAGTAGAATGAGTAATGGACAGTGCGATCAGGCAGGTGATGACCGCGCAGGCAATGATCGACAGGAAAGCGGTGGCGTAGTTTTGTTGGGTCAGCTTCAGTAAGTATCCGATCATAAGCGGCGATAAGAAGGAACCTATCTGCGCAATTGAGTTAATAAACCCCGTTGCGGTACCTACTGAGGCCTTTGGAAATTGTTTGATGATGGTAACGAACACGCTGATGCTGATGGCGTTAAGGAATATGTTAGATAGCGAAAGCCAGGCAAAGGCAATCGGCACGGAAGAGGCGTTAAACATCAGCCAGATGAACAGCGCTGAGACAGAAGAGCCAATCGCAATCAGGTATTTTTCGCGACCCTGAAAATACCTGTCGAGCAGCCACCCACAAAACAAAAATGAGGCAAAGCCCAGGGCCGGCGGCAGCATTGACCATGCGCCCATGGATACCATGCTCATCCCTTTGACTTTCACCCAATAGGATGGCAGCCAGGACTGCAAACCCCAGAATACAATATTGGTAAAGAAGTAGCAGGCGGCGATTTGCCATGTTAATGGGCGGCGAATAATATTCAACAAACGCTGCTTTTCGGGGATGCTACCGTGCGCTGCGGATGGCTGTGGCATCGTAACGCCAGCGGTGTCCGGGGCGCTGGAGCGCAGGACGCACCACAGGCAGAAAGCCAGAATCAGGCCAGCGATACCCAAAACAAAGAACATGATTCGCCAGTTGTACCAGGTAATCAGCGTAGATACGACCACCGAGCCAACGGCGAACCCGACCGATGCGCCAGATTGCAGAAATGATTTAGCGCGCGCCATTTTGCTTCTTTCAAACCTTTGGGCGATGACAACGGAGCTTCCTGCAGGGAAAACCGCTTCCCCCATTCCGACAAAAAAACGCGTAACTGCCAGCGTGAAAACGCTGCTTGCCATTCCGCCCATAGCGGTGGCAACGGACCACAGGGCAACCGCACCGGTTAAGATGGTTTTACTGCCCATCCGGTCAACAAGGTAGCCGCCAATAAGCTGGGTGAGCGAATAGGCAAGGAAAAAACCGCTGATGACCATACCGGTTTGTTCACTTCCCAGTCCAAAATCAGCAGAAATTGGAATGATCGCAATATTAATAGCGGCTTTATCGATAAACCCTACGACCCAACACAGAAACAATATCAGGATTATCAAATTGTTTTTATTCTTGAATGTAGCACTGAGCATAAAGTTCCCTCATAAGACATGAGATGATGTGATTTTGTCCTTGCTACCCTTACAGAAGTGATGATAAATATCTATGTGTAACCATACACTCAAGAGATGATTTTTATGTACAATCCTACATTTGATAATAATTCTGACTCATTACGTAAATCCTTGAGTGTTGTGTCTATACGGTATTTTCCACAGTCGAATGTGCATATTGAACATTCCGATTTACGTTACGACTCGCTAATGGCGGGAGACACGTCCGGTTTTGAAGATAAAAATGAATCGTACATATTAATTCGTGAAAGGGATGGTGATTGCATGGTGATTAATATTATTTGCCTGCATATTGAATCATTGCGTATTGCCATCCGGACGGAACGCGCGCTACTAAGTGAAGAAAATGTCAGAGTATTTCTCAGTGAAGTGAAAATACTACTTTTAACTGAAGTAATTAATTATCAAAATACGATGTTCACGAAGATTAGCGACAATACCTGGCATCTCGCCTCCGGGCTTTCGCATGAGGTTGTTACGCAGCATGTTATTGACGGCGCGCTGAAGACTATTGCATATAGCGATGCGGCAATCTTTCGTATTTATGATGATAAAAGCGACCGGCTGGTTCCGGTTGCAATGACAGGATTTAAAAATAATTATTATGATTATATTGTAGGTCTGCATGAATCGATATCCGGTAAAGTGTTTAAATCAATGCAGACGGCGGTCTTGAACTCACGGGAAGAAATTAACCACAGCTTTACGGCAAGCTCTTCCTTGCGTGATGAAATACTTAAAGATAACCCGCTGGCAACTTCGCTTATTTGCGTGCCGGTATACGATCAGTCGGCATGCTATGGCACATTGACTATGCTTTCATTTAGCCGACAGTTTGTATTTAACTCTTTAGCAAAATCGCTACTCGAAACCTATTCATCGCAGGTGGCGCTGGCCTGGCGCAATGCCCGTCTCTATGATGAACGCACGGAAAGTCTGCGGGTCGTTGAAGACCTACGCAATCAGCTGCAGGCGCAAAACACGTTGCTGAACGCGAGCGTGGATTTTTATAATTTGATGGTCTCATTGTCTATTAAATACAATAGACTAGGTGATTTTATCGCGGCGATCGCTTCACATCTCTCTTTGGATCTTAACTATCTGGATGTACTGGGAAACCAGAGTTTAAGTGAATCGCTTAGTGCATTGACGTGGAGTCACTTGCGCGCCTCTGCCGGCGAAAAAAATGTGTCGACAATCATTGTGGGCGATAGAGACTATTGCCTGCTTCCTCTTGAAAATGAGGGGCGCTTGCTCGCCTTTTTTATCATGAGAAACCCGGACTTAAATGAACATGTATCATCGATTATCTCCAGACTAAAAGAGTTTGTGATAATGGAGATCGTCAAGCAGGCGGGTTCTGTTGCGCTGGAGAATAAAAAGAATCTGGATCTTATCGCTGAGATTATGGTGATTGGATTGACGGCAGAAAGTGAAATATCATTTGCCCGCAGGGGCATCGTTCTGCATAAATCAGTACTGTGCATTAAGCTAACAGCACCACAAGTGACCAGCGATGAAATACACTATTTGTCGACAATCAACGTTCTCACCAGAGACTTCGCATTGAAAAACGTTTTTCATTATTTTGACGCTGACGTGATAACGTTAATCATATTTGATATGAATGAGCAAAAGCTTTTCACTCTTGAGGAAAAAGTAATCGCGCGCTATCAGCAGGACAAGCTTTATAAAGTGGGGGTGAGTTCAGTTCTGCGACGCCAGGAGGTTATCACCAGCATTAAACAAGCTAATACTGCGCTTGATGTTCTTAAAACCAGAAATAAAAGTGGCGTAATGAGTTTTCGTCATTCAGGTATTGATCGCTTGTTTATAAAACATACCCCTGAGGAACTAAAAGACTTTATCCTGGATCTGTTTTCACCTGTGCTGGAAGAGAATAACAAACCTGGTATATTGTTGGTGACGATTATCTGTTTTTTAAAAAACAGGCAGTCCGCAGTGAATACTGCAGAGGAGATGGGCATTCACGTCAATACGCTGTATCAACGGATTAAGAAGTTCGAAACGCTAACCGGTTTAAGCCTCAATAATGCAGACGAATTTATTATGATTGCCCTGACGTGCCATATGAGTCGGTTTTATCTTAGTTAAATGGTAGCCGGTAACTGATTGTAATGCATCCTATCGTTGAGCGAGCACGCAATGAAAAGCAATCGGCTGACCGGCGTTAAGCTATTTTTTCTGTGAGACGTTGATACCCGCATTCGGCGCAAGCCGCGTCATATCATACACTCCGAGCGCAGTGATAATCGCGATGACGACAAATCCTAGGCGAAACCCCATTCCAGGAACAGTGGCGTAACCAAGATCCTCACTGAGGATGCTGCCCATGCGAATACTTAGCGCTCCCATTGTCACTCCCAGTCCGCTGGCGAGCTGAAGTGAAGTACTGAACAGCGTATTGGCTGAGCTCATCTCCTGTGACGGAACTTCAGCGAAGGCCAGTGAACTGATACCGGTGAACTGCATGGAACGGCTTAATCCGCCGAGGAACAACAGCACCAGCGTTATCAGATGCGGCGAGTCAGGCGTTAGCAGTGCGCAGAGTAACAGCGTCAATACGCAGGCGACACCGTTACCGATAAGCAGCTTACGGAAGCCAAAATAGCGAATTAGCGGCGTTGTAGCGGGTTTCATCGCCAGGTTGCCTGCAAAAACGGCCAGTACCATCGAGCCGGCTTCAAACGCGTTCATTCCGAAACCAACCTGAAACATCAGAGGCAGCATAAAGGGGGCTGAGCTAATCGTCGCACGAAGGATAAATCCTCCGCGCATGCTGATGCGAAATGAGGGGACTGAGAGCGATGACAGGCCAATCAGCGGCGTTTTACTGGTCAAAAGATGATGAATACTCCAGACCAGGGTAGCGAAGCCAACAGTAATGGTTACTGCCGCCCCGATCAGGCTAACGTTTTGTTGGCTGAGCATTTCCAGCCCTGCAACCAGGCACAGCATCGTTACGCCAGTGGCGACAAATCCTGTAAAATCAAACGGTCTGCGTTCGTTAGCCGATTGGTTTGGCATCATCTGCAATGATAGTACAATGGCGATCAGCCCCAGGGGGACGTTGAGAAAGAAGATCCAGTGCCAGCTGGCGTAGGTGGTAATAAATCCACCAAGCGGCGGCCCAATGATGGGGGCAACCAGCGCGGGCCAGGTTAGCGTGGCAATGGCCTTAATAAGCCGATCTTTCGGGGTGGTGCGCAGAACGACCAGACGTCCTACAGGAACCATCATCGCGCCGCCAATCCCCTGAAGGATACGCATCAGAACGAACTCAGTCACATTATGGGTCAGACCGCATAGCAGGGATGAAAGCGTAAAAATGCACAGTGCCAGAGTAAAGACGTTTCGTGCGCCAAAACGCTCCGCAACCCAGCCGTTGGCCGGGATCAGCACAGCCAGAGTTAATAGATAGGCGCTGATACCAATATTAAGGTCTATCGCTGTGACGCCAAACGCCTTTGCCATATCCGGCAGAGCAGTAGCAATCACCGTTCCATCAAGAAACTCCATAAAAAATGCGCTGGCAACCAGCAGCGCTAGCCCCGAAATCCTCCCTGAGCCAGAGCGTTCCTGCCGGGGCGTTTCGTCCCGCGATGAATCTGTTAAAGCCATATACCGTCCTCAGCAATTCGCTACGACGTGGTAAAGGTGTGACAAGATGGGAAGTTGTTATACCAAATAAGTAAATTTGCTGAGAACTCATTTTTAATCCCTGTTATATAAATCTTGATATTGGGCAATGAATGTACGCGTTTTATAGATACCAATCCGTTACCATCACCAAGGTAAATTATATGAATATTGATATCGGTTCAGCGCGGAAGATGATTTTGGGTGGGATGGCCCTGATAAGCGTATTTGGTTTGGTCAACGTCAGTAAAAAAGCCTGCTCGCGAGCAGGCTTTTTACAGGGATTACATGGATATACTAAGCGTTTTGACCGATGATGAATCATTGGGGTTGGCTACGACACTCAATTTCTGTTCGTATCAAATATATCCTCCACCCTCAATTTTGTTGCAGGATCCGCAGGAAATCCTGCTTGCTGGAGATTAATGATAGCGCCTTGGCGATAATTTCATCACTAAAAATAGAAGCAACTTCTCTCAGTACATCAATATGCTCACTTTCTTTGGCAATCACGCCAATGGCAATGAACATGACATTACTTCTGTCCCAGATAACGCCATCGGGGAACTGATAAATTTCAACCCCGGTTTTAGCAATGATATTGGTTGCTGATTTAGGCAGGTGCGGCAGCGTAATGCCATTGCCTAAAAAGGTGGAGACCTGACGCTCTCTTTCAGCAAGAAACGCCACGCAATCTTCGCTGACGTACCCTCTGGACTTAAAGTCCGCGCCAATCATGGCCAGGACTTCTGCTTTATTTTTCGCCCGGCACGACAGATGGAGATTATCCTGCGTAATAGTATCGATCATAATCCGTTTTCCTTGGTGGCCGTATTGAATCCCGCTGTAGATTTATTTGCTGAAAGCTCCTCTTCCAGCTGCTCCAGCGATTTATTGGACGTTTCAGGCAGCGCCGCGATGACAAAAACAATCGCCAGGTAGTTAATCGCGGCAAAAATCAGGAATACCGGACCTAACCCGAGCTTGGCCTGCAATAATGGGAACAGATAGCTGACGATGGCGTTCATCACCCACATGAAAAATACCGATATGCCCATCGACAGTCCGCGGAACTTGAGCGGGAACAGCTCAGCCAGCACCACCCAGGTGATAAAGCCCATCGTTCCCTGCATAACGCCAACGAACATCGCGCCGAGCAGCCAGATGGCCGTGGCTTTGACGTCGCCGACCAGCGTGTAGTCTACGCCGGCAATGATAAGGTGCAGGGTAGCCATGATCGCGAACCCATAAATAATGATGGTTTTACGTTTAAAACGATCGACGAGGTACAGCACGCCAAATAGCATGCCACCGACGGAGAACACGCCATTGAGTACGTTGCAGATGAGGGAGGTTCTTTCTGAGAATCCGGCGCTGCTGAGGATCTCAGTACCGTAGTACATAATGACGTTGACCCCGGTGGTCTGCTGCAGCGCCGCCCAAATGACGCCCACCAGCAGGAGTTTGAAAATCCATGGCGTCTGGAGAATGGTGACAAAGGCGTTCTGCGAATGAAGCTTTTTGTCCGCTTCGGCCTTAATTAAGGTGGTGATATCGTTGAATTCTTTGGTTGCGCGTTCCAGAGGGCGGATTTGCTTTAATATTTCCAGCGCTTCTTCATGACGGTTTTTACTGATCAGCCAGCGCGGGCTTTCCGGCGATCGCAGCATACCGATAAACAGGCAGATGGCGGGAATGGTCTGCACCATCAGCATATAGCGCCAGACGTCGGGGAGATGGCCCCAGAGGATGCCAATAATGGCGTTGATGGCAAATGCGGCGAGCTGCCCGATAACAATGGCGACTTCGTTTAAGCCGGTCAGTTTACCGCGCATTTCGGTTGGCGCCACTTCGGAAATAAAGGTGGGGGCAGTCACCGAAGCGCCACCCACGGCATAGCCGAGGATGAAACGTGAAATAAGCAGTACGGTGATATCCGGCGCCAGAGCGGACATTAATGCGCCGATGAAAAAGATAAAGGATAAAAAGAGCAGGTACTTTCTTCTGCCAAAGAAGTCCGCGAATTTTCCCCCGAATACGCTGCCTAACGCGGCGCCGATCAGCAATACGCTCATGACCAGACCTTCTGTAGTCGGGGTCAGGGCCATATATTGTTTCAGAGAGGAAAATGCGCCATTAATAACGCCGGTGTCATAACCGAATAGCAGGCCGCCAAATGTCGCAACCAGGGTTATCTGGTGTAATCGTTTTCTCTGCTGTAGGTTCAGATTCATAATAAGAGACATTTTTATACCTTTTGTTTTGATTAACGGCACGAGATAAAAACGTGTCATCCCATCCTCGTCACGGCATGCCTTTGCGCCTGGCGAAGCACGGCCGGGATGAAATGTTTTTTTGTTCTTAGTGCAACTATTTAGCGCGATTGCTATGCGCTAAATAAAACCGATCAAAGAGGTTTCTTTTTGATTAATGATGAATCATCGGTAGATGCGGGGCTGGGGCCTCCGGGGTGGTTGACGTTCAGAAAGTCCCCGGCAGCGTGAGGGTGGAAAAGGGGCGGGCCAATATAAACGGTTCGGATAAGTCCTGATCTCACTTCCTTCATTGCATCCTCCGGGGGGTTAGGATTTCTGCTGCGCCATCAAGGCGGGCAGAGTGCGTTTAGTGAGAGGTGATTATTACCGCTATAAGTGAAATAAAAATACAAACAGATCACATTTTGAAAGTTTTATTTCGGTTTGGTTTTGTGGGTTATGTGTAACAGCCTTGTGTATAGAATGGCTGTTTTTATAATTAATTGATATATATGGCAATTTTTAGGATTGTTTACGGGGGCTGGCCCGGTGGCAGGAAAATGAATTGTTAAAAT
The DNA here is from genome assembly GCF_040064585.1 of Klebsiella sp. CN_Kp113. Lineage (NCBI taxonomy): Bacteria > Pseudomonadati > Pseudomonadota > Gammaproteobacteria > Enterobacterales > Enterobacteriaceae > Klebsiella > Klebsiella sp. CN_Kp113. The sequence goes on from NZ_JBEAID010000031.1 coordinate 21,145, forward strand.
TATGATATATATCACATTTGTTAACATGCTCGTTTATGAAATTTAAATTTCATTATTGTGTTTGTTTTATTTTTTATTCGAAATTTGAGGGGCGTCAAAAAGCTTCATCACCTCGATACGCGTTTTGCCGCAAGGTGACGGTTGCGCTCAATGCCCGGCGGCGGCAGGAGCTGCGGATGCACCGCTGGCGTCACCCTGGAAACACAATTGAGAACCGCAAATTATCATAGTGATACGCATGCTCTCGTTTTGATAATCAGCGGCGACCTCATGCGCTTTTTATTCTTTAACCGGCCGCTATTTTTAGATACGCCTCACATAACTCAGCCTGAAATAACCCTTTATTTATAGGTGGCATAGCCATTGCTTTAATCCGTTATCTTTCTTTGTGAGTGGAGACTGAAAAATATGGATACATTGCTAGTTGGCAGTGAGGTGCCCCGCGTAGACGGGCTCGCCAAGGTGACGGGTAAAGCGGTCTACGGCGATGACATTATTATGAACAATATGCTGTATGGCGTCTGTCGCTACGTGGATATTCCTGCCGGGCGCATCGATGCGCTCGACCTGTCGGAGGCGGAAAAAGTGCCCGGCGTCGTGCGTATTGCCACCTGGAACGATATCCCCGGTCAGCGCAAGCTGGGAGCGATTGTTCCCGATCATCCGCCAATTATCGACAAGGAGATCGCCTACCGCGGCGACGTGGTTGCCGTAGTGGCGGCGGAAACCTACGAGGCAGCCTGCATCGCCGTCGATAAAATCAAAATCACCTACACCCCGTGGGAGCCGATTACCTCCCCGGAAGAGGCGATGAAGCCCGGGGCGCGCCTTATTCACAGCGAACTCGATAGCAATATCATCAACCGCCACCACACGGCGAAGGGCGATATCGATACCGGTTTTGCCGCCTCCAGCCATATTTTTGAACGTGAGTATGAGGTGGGGTTCCAGGAGCACGGCTATATTGAGCCGGAATCGATTACCGCCTACCTGGACAATAATGAACAGATCATGACCATCGAAGGGTCGATTCAGAACGCTCACCGCACCCGGGCGGTGATTGCCAAATATCTCGACCTGCCCCAGGCGAAGGTCAACATTAAGCGCTCCGTCCTCGGCGGCTCCTTCGGCGGTAAAGATGACATTATCGATAACGTCTCCTGCCGCGCGGCGCTGCTGGTGCACCTGACCGGGCGGCCGGTTAAGATCTCCTATAACCGCGAACAGTCGATGCGCGAGAGCTACAAGCGGCATCCTTATAAGATGAAATACCGCATTGGCGTGGACGACGACGCGCGCATTCAGGCGATTAAAATCGAGATTATCGCCGATGGCGGCAGCTACTGCGGCCAGACGGTGTTTGTCACCTGGCGCAGTTCCGTGCAGGCGGCGGGCCCCTACAACATTCCTAACGTGCGCGTCGATCTGGTGGGCGTTTACACCAACAACAACTATACCTCGGCCTATCGCGGCTACGGCGCGCCGCAGGTCATTTTCGCCAACGAATCGCTGATGGATGACGTGGCGGGCGAACTGGGCCTGTCGCCCGTTGAGTTCCGCCTGCGCAATATTCTCAAGCAGGGCGATACCAGCATGGCCGGGCAGGTCTTCAGCGAGCACACCGTCTCCGCGCGGGAGGTGCTGGAGAAGACGCTGCTCAAGGCCGAATACGAGGCCAAACGCGAGCACTACAAAAAGCTTAACGCGGAAGACGGCCCGATCCGCTACGGGATTGGCTTCGCGCTGAGCCATCGCGGCTGCTCTCTGGGGGCCGAGGGGCTGGATGCGTCCTCGGCGCTGATTCAGGTGAATGCCGACGCCAGCGTGAACATCTCCACCTCGGTATCCGAGAACGGGCAAGGGCTGCAGACCACCATGTCGCTGCTGGCGGCGGAAGCCTTTGGTATTGGGCTCGACCGGGTGATGTTTAGCGAACCGGCCACCGCGATGATCGCCGACGGCGGCTCAACGGTCGCTTCGCGCGGTACCCTGATGGGCGGGCAGGCGATTCTGAGCGCGGCGAACAAAATTAAACAACGCATGGCGGACGCCGTCAGGGAAACGCTGAAAGCGCAGAGCATCGACGATATCGCCTGGCAAAATGGCAAAGTGTTCAACCGCCACAGCCCGGAGCTGAGCCTCAGCTTCCAGCAGGTGTGCGATATGACCCGGGCTACCGGGGCAAACCTCTCCGCCTACGGCTGGCACGTGGCGCCGAATATTCACTGGGATGAAGAGAAGGGCTGCGGCAGCCCCTATTTCACCTGGGTGTACGGCTGCCAGCTGGCCGACGTGGCGGTGGATATGCGCACCGGCAAAATCACCGTCAATAACGTCGTCGCCACCCACGATGTCGGTAAAGTCATTAACCCGGTTGGTTTTAGCGGCCAGGTCTACGGCGGCGTGCTGCAGGGGATGATCGGCTACGGCATGCTGGAGGATTTCAACACCGAGCACGGCGTGGTGAAATCGGAAAACTTCGATACCTATCTGCTGCCGACCATCAAGGATATGCCGCACATCGATATCATTGCGGTGGAAAACTACGATAAAGCGGGCCCGATGGGGGCGAAAGTTATCGGCGAACCGGTACTTGAACTGGGCGCTGCGGCTCTCAATAACGCGGTGAGCTTCGCCATCGACCGCCCCAACCGGATCCTGCCGCTGACCCTCGAGCAGGTTCGCCTGGGTTATAACCTCAAGAAGCCGGAGCGCCAGAGCGAGCAGATGCTGGAGTCTGGCGATAAGAAACAGGTTCACCGCCTCAACACCCTATCGCTGAGCGTCCCGCAAACCCTGAAAGAGGCCCTGACGCTGATGGCCGAGAAGGGGGCAATGCCTATTGCCGGCGGCACCGATGTGCTGGTGCAGGCCCGGATGCTGTCCGGCGAGGTGCCGCTCGTCAACATTGCCGGACTGGCGGAGCTGAAAGAGATTTTTGACGTTGAGGGCGGGATCTCCATTGGCTCCGGCGTCTGCTTTACCGACCTGGTTAAGCATCCGTTGATTCAGCAGCGCTATCCGCTACTGGTTACGGCCTGTAAAACCGTCGGCTCCCTGCAGCTGCGCAACCGGGCAACGATCGGCGGCAATATCGTCAACGCCGCCCCGTGCGCGGACTCCATGCCGCCGCTCATTATCTACGATGCGGAAGTAGAGCTGCGCAGCGCGCGCGGAACGCGCCGGATGCCGGTCAGCGAATTTGTCATGGGCGGCTATCGCACCCTTCTTGAGCCAGATGAGCTGGTTGTCCGCTTTATCCTGCCGGCGCCGACGCAGCAGCCGCTGATCAATCGCTATCTGCAGCTTGGCCGGCGCAATGCGTTGAACATTACGCGCCAGAGCTTAACCGGGCAGTTTATGGTCGATAAGGGCGTGGTTCGCCTGTGCCGTCTGGTGGATGGCGCGCTGATGGCCAAACCGCAGCGGTTGACTGAGGTTGAGCAGGCGCTCACCGGGAAGGCGTTAGACGCCGCCGCCATTGACTATGCGGCCGGGGTACTGCACGACAAGGTAGAAAAAGCCATCGGCGGACGCTGGTCTGCGCCTTATAAAGTCCCCGTATTTATCGATATGTTCCGGCAGATGCTGCAGGAAGTTATGACAGAGCAGAAAAAATAAGGAGCCATGAACATGAACCATATTGAGCTAAAAGTGAATGGCATCCGCATTGCCCGCGATGTGAAAGACAATGTCCGCCTGATCGATTTTCTGCGCGAGGAGCTGAAGCTCACCGGCACCAAAGAGGGCTGCTCGGTGGGCGAGTGCGGAGCCTGCACCGTGATTATGGACGGCAAATCCGTCTGCTCCTGCCTGCTGCTGGCCGCCCAGTGCAGCGGGGCGGAGGTCACTACCGTCGAAGCGCTGCATCACGATCCGGTCGGTAAAAAATTGCAGAACGCCTTTATTCGTCACGGCGGCGTTCAGTGCGGCTTCTGCACGCCCGGCGTGTTGATGAGCGCCAAGGCGCTGCTGGATGCCAACCCGGCCCCCAGCGACGATGAGCTGAAAGAGGCGCTGGAGGGGAATATCTGCCGCTGTACGGGATATCAGCCGATCATTACCTCGATTAAAGCGGTGCTGAAATCCTGATCGCCGCAAGCGCCGCCGTCGCCAGCCGACGGCGGCGTTGTATTCGGCTTCAGGGGGAGGATGACGATGAGCAAAAAAATGGATAAACAGTGCGTTATGCTGGCCGCCGGGCTCTCCAGCCGGATGGGCAAATGGAAAATGATGATGCCGTGGGGCGAGGGAACGATTCTCGATAGCGCCCTTGCCAGCGCCCTGGCGTTCTGCGATCGGGTGGTGCTGGTGACGGGGTTTCGCGGCGACGAACTGGCCGCGTGCTATCGGGATCATCCGGGCGTTGAGGTGGTCTTTAACCCGCAATATCAGGACGGTATGTTCTCTTCTATTCAGTGCGGGGTAGGCCATATTCGCGCTTCGCGCTTCTTTCTGGCGCTGGGCGATATGCCGGAGGTCACGCCGGGCGTCTACCGCCGGCTGTGGGCCAACGCCGACGCCGGGAGCTGCATTATTCCGGCCTACGATCGCGGTAAAGGCCATCCGGTTCTTCTGCCCCAGCGGGCGATTTCTCTGATTCGTCGCGCGCCGCAAGGGGCCACCCTGCGGGACGTTATCGGTCAGATGGCGGCGCGCGTTATCCCCGTGGCGAATCAGGGGATTCACTGGGATGTTGACACTCCGCAGCAGTATCTTGAGGTCGCGCGCCGCTGCCGCAAAGATCTGGCCGCCGTCGGTTAGCGCTAGCGCAGGGAAGAAGAAAAGACAATATCGCCCCGGGGCGCACAGCGCCGGGGCGATATTTTTTACCCCGCGGCGCTTTCGCGCAGACGGGCTTTCAACTGGCTGTATTCCTCACTGACGTACCGTTCGGCGGCCCGCTGATCGGCAATACGCTCAACGTTAACGGCGCAGTACTTGTACTCCGGGGTTTTGGTTATCGGGCTGAGATTCTCGGTGACCAGCTCGTTGCAGGCGCCGATCCACCACTGATAGGTCATGTAGACCGCCCCTTTATTCGGCCTGTCGCTGATTTTCGCCCGGGAAATCACCTTGCCTTTGCGCGAGTTAACCCACACCAGCTCTTCGTCCTCAATCCCGAGCCGCTTGGCGTCGGCGGTGTTGATCTGGATGTAGCCCGGTTCGTCCGCCAGTTTGGCCAGCGCAGCGCAGTTGCCGGTCATCGAACGGCAGGAGTAGTGGCCCACTTCGCGCACCGTGGAGAGCACCATCGGATAGGCATCGCTCAGCTTATCGACCGGCGCCTGCCATTCGCAGGTGAAGAACTGCGCCAGCCCGTTCGGCGTGGAGAACCGTTCCGCAAACAGATACGAAGTGCCCTGGTCCGCCTCCGACTCGTCGCGGCACGGCCACTGCACGTAGCCCAGTTCTCCCATCTTCTCGTAGGTCGCGCCGAAGAAGTTGGGGCACAGATGGCGGAGTTCATCCCAGATCTGCTGCGTGTTGTCGTACTTCATTGGATACCCCATCCGGGTGGCGATTTCGCAGATGATTTGCCAGTCGGTCTTCAGATCCCACTTCGGCTCCACCGCCTTGAAAAAGCGCTGGAAGCCGCGGTCCGCTGCGGTATAGACGCCCTCATGCTCGCCCCACGAGGTCGAGGGCAGAATCACATCGGCCGCCGCGGCAGTTTTGGTCATAAAGATATCCTGGACAATAACCAGCTCCATCTCTTCGAAGGCCTGACGTACGGCGGAAAGCTCGGCGTCGGTCTGGAGCGGATCTTCCCCCATAATGTACGCCGCCCGCACTTCGCCGTGCGCCACGCGGTGCGGCAGCTCGCTGATGCGGTAGCCAGGGTTCTCCGGCAGGCTCTCAACGCCCCAGGTGTTGGCGAACTTCTCCCGGTTTTCAGGGAATTTCACGTACTGATAGCCGGGATAGGTGTCCGGCAGCGCGCCCATATCGCAGGCGCCCTGGACGTTGTTCTGGCCGCGCACCGGATTGACGCCGACGTGCGGTTTCCCCAGATTCCCGGTGAGGATCGCCAGGCTGGTCAGGGAACGCACCGTTTCGACGCCCTGCCAGAACTGGGTTACGCCCATCCCCCACAGAATCATGGCGTTTCCGGCGGTGGCGTACAGCCGCGCGCATTCGCGAATCTGCCTGGCGCTGATGCCGGTGATGGCTTCCACCGACTCCGGCGTATAGCCTTCGACGATGTTGCGATACGCTTCGAAGCCTTCGGAACGCCCGGCGACGAAGGATTTATCGTAGAGATCTTCTTCGATAATCACCTGCCCGATGGCGTTGAGCAGCGCAATGTTGGAGCCGTTTTTCAGCGCCAGATGCAGGTCGGCGATGCGCGCGGTTTCGATTTTACGCGGATCGCAGACGATGATTTTGGCCCCGTTGCGTTTGGCATTGAGGATGTGATTCGCCACGATCGGGTGCGAATCCGCCGGGTTATAGCCGAAAATAAACACCAGATCGGTATTATCGATCTCGGTGATGGCATTACTCATCGCGCCGTTGCCGACCGACTGGTGCAGACCTGCAACCGAAGGGCCGTGTCAGACGCGTGCGCAGCAGTCGACGTTATTGGTACCAATAACGGCGCGCGCAAATTTTTGCATGATGTAGTTGGTTTCATTGCCGGTGGCGCGCGAAGATCCGGTGGTCTGAATCGCATCCGGCCCGTACTTCGCTTTTATGTCGCTGAGGCGGTTTGCCACGTAATCGAGCGCTTCCTCCCAGGAGACGGACTCCAGCTTACCGCCGCGCCGGCGACGGATCATCGGCGTTTTCAGGCGCGGCGTGAGGATCTGCGGGTCGTCAATAAAATCCCAGCCGTAGTAGCCCTTCAGGCACAGGGTGCCCTGATTATTTTTCCCCATCGCAGCGTCGGCGCGGGTAATTTTTCCCTCTTCTACCGTGAGCTGCATTTTGCAGCCGGAGGCGCAGTAGGGGCAGACGGTCGTGACTTTTTTCATAGCAGTGGTCCTTAAACTTAGAACAGCAGGGCATAGCTAAAGCGGCCGTTCAGGCCCTGCGCGATACCCTGCTGCACGACGGGAATCGCCAGCAGCAGCAGGGTGATCAAGGCAAACAGGAGTCTGGTGAGCATCATTACCCCTCCTGCGCTTCTTCAGGCTGTCTCTCCTTCTGAACTTTGCGCAGCAGGAGCCACATTCTGACGGTTCTGACGGCCATGTTGCGCGCCGCCGAGCTTGGCGGGGCCGGATCGGGGACCGGCGTTTCGTGGTTAACGCGGAAGGGCACGCTGCCGTTGAGGGTGAGGTTGGCGACGATAGCCGTCAGGGTGCCAATCGTAATCCCGCTGTGCAGAAACAGCTGAACCATCGGCGGAAACTGGGTAAACAGATTGGGCACCAGCACCGGCATCATGCCGAGGCCGAGCGTTAATGCCACCACCATACCGTTATTATTGTTACGGTAGTTGACCTGTCCCAGGGTACGAATACCGGACACCGCCACCATACCGAACATGACAATGCCCGCGCCGCCGAGGATCGGTTTCGGTATCAGCACCACCAGCGCCGCCATCCTCGAGAACACGCCCATCAGAATCAGAATGATGCCGGAGACCGACACCACAAAACGGCTGCGCACCCCGGTTAAACCGATCAGGCCGACGTTCTGCGCGAAGGCGGCGTAGGGAAACAGATTGAAGAAGCCGCAGATAGTGGTCGCGATACCGCAGGTGTTGAGGCCGTTGCGCAGCATCTTCGCGTCCACCTTTTTCCCGACGATATCCCCGGTCGCCATCATCGAGGACATGGTTTCCACCATCACCACCACCATCACCATCGACAGCAGGGCGACGGGGATAATATGAAATTCAGGTTTGGCAAACGGCATCAGGGTCGGCAGATGGAGCCAGGGGGTGGCGTGGACGAGGCTAAAGTCGAGAGGCTTAAAGCAGCTCCAGAGTACGGTGCCGATGATAAGGCCGATCAGCACCGACGTGTTTTTCACGACGCCGGAGGCAAAGGTGTAAATATTGAGAATAATCACCAGCGTGATTGCCGCCATCAGCAGCGAGAAGGGGGCGCCAAAGCCGCTCATTTCGCTGCTCCCGCCGCCAATCCACCCGCCTGCCACCGGCATAATAGACATGCCGATAAGCGTGACGATGCTGCCCATCACCACCTTGGGAAAGAAGCGGATGAGCTTGCTAATCCACGGCGCGCAGCAGAGGATAAAAATACCGGACACGATCACCGCCCCGGAAATACCGCCGATCCCGTACTCCTTACCGATCAACACCATCGGGATCAGCGCGGCGAAGGTACAGCCCTGGATAAGCGGTAGCCGACAGCCGAGCCACTTACCGACCCCCAGCGACTGCACGATGGTGGCCGCGCCGCAGATAAACAGGTCGGCGCTGATCAGTAAAATAATGTGCTCCGGCGGGAGCCCTACCGCATTACCCACAACGAGCGGAACCGCCACGGCGCCCGCGTACATCACCAGCACGTGCTGTAGCCCATAAAGAATCATTTGCGTAACGGGTAATATTTCATCGACCGGTGCGGTCGAGCTCCCGTTTTGTGAGGCGGAATTGGCGATATCTTTCATGAAGTTGTTATCTCCTGTACGACTTCACTCTGTATATACCCTTCATACTTCAAGTTGCTTGTGCGTTGGCTTTCCTCGCTCACCCCAGTCACTTACTAGAGTAAGCTCCTGGGGATTCGCTGTGTCGCCGCCTTCCTGCAACTCGAATTATTTTGGGTATAAGCGTGAACAGAGCCAAAGTTACGATTCGAAGGCCACTGCCTCCCTGAGCCGATGCGTTCATCAGCGTGTTGCGCGCACGAGAAGTAATATGCGTAAGCTGTGCCAAAAATAAGCGCCTGGAGGATTGAAGGAGAATTGTGTGAAATAACTCACGAGAAAAAGGCGGGAATATCGACGCGCTGCGATACTTCTCAAATAAATCTCGTGGTGAATAAACGCGCGCTATCACATTGAGACAGGGAGCGTCTCATTTTGGTATCACGCGCGATAGGTTGAATTATCAACATGATTAAACCCTGAGCGCGGAGAATAATTTTTGTTCAGCGAGAGCGGATATATATCGCGCCGCTTAGCGGGAGTGGGCCTGTTTTTTTTGAGACGGCTCGCAAAAATAAGCACCATATGAATACCCTGAACAAAAGCGCCTGATTATTGCATTGCTTCCCGGTGAGTCCTGGAATAATAAAGGGAAGCAAATGAATAAATTTATTGTTGCCGATTCTGCAAACTGTATTGGCTGCCACGCCTGTGAAGTGGCCTGCGTCACCTCTCATCGCCAGGACAGCTGGCCCCGGCAGCGCAGCGACTTTCTGCCGCGCATTCGGGTGTTCTTCCACCGCCACGCCAGCAGCGCGACGACCTGCCGCCACTGCAACGACGCGCCCTGCGTCGGCTCCTGTCCGACCCAGGCGCTGCGCGTGGCGAACGACAGCGTTCAGTTTACAGAGGCGCTGTGCATCGGCTGTAAAAACTGCGTCATCGCCTGTCCCTTTGGGGCCATTGAGATGGTGGCCAACGATGACGACGCGCCGCAGCTGGCGCAGAAATGCGATCTTTGCAGCCAGCATCCTTCCGGTCAGCAGGCGTGCGTGGCCAGCTGTCCAACCCAGGCGCTGCAACTGATGGATGAGGCCGCCGTTAACCGGCTGCGTAGCGCGCGGCAGATTCGCTCCGCGCTGGAAACCCCGCTGGGCACCGTTCGCGGCGCCCGACGCAGCGCGATACTCAATAAACCTCCGCGGGTGGGGGCGAAAAAAGTGCCCGCCGATGACCGCATGCAGCACTTCGGCGAAATCTATCAGCCGCTGAGCGAGTGCGATGCGGAGTATGAGAGCGAACGCTGTCTCTACTGCGCGCAGAAAGCGTGGTGCAACTGGACCTGTCCTTTACATAATCATATTCCCGATTTCATCCGCCTGGTGAGCGAGGGCAAGATTATCGAGGCGGCGGAGCTGTGCCATCAGAGCAGTTCCCTGCCGGAGATTTGCGGCCGCGTCTGTCCGCAGGACAGGCTGTGCGAAGGGGCCTGCACCTTAAAGAACGAAGGCGGCTCGGTCGCCATTGGCAACCTTGAGCGCTATATCACCGATACCGCCCTGGCGATGGGCTGGCGACCGACAATCGGCAAAGTGGCCCCGCGCCCGGAACGGGTGGCGGTGATTGGCGCCGGGCCCGCCGGACTGGGCTGCGCCGATATTCTCGTGCGCGCGGGCGTGCACGTTGACGTGTTCGATCGCCATCCGGAAATCGGCGGCCTGCTGACCTTCGGTATTCCGCCGTTCAAGCTGGATAAAAACGTGCTTGAGAAGCGACGCGACATTTTTAGCGCCATGGGCGTCAATTTTCATCTCAACCAGGAGGTGGGGCGCGACGTGGCTTTTGCCGATCTGGTGAAAAACTATGACGCCGTCTTCCTTGGCGTGGGCACCTACGGTCTGATGGCCGCCGGCCTGGAGGGAGAGAACGCCCCCGGCGTGATTCAGGCCCTGCCGTTCCTGATTGCCAGCACCCGCGAGGTGATGGGGCTCGAAGAGAGCCCTGAGTATCCGCTGACCGATATTAAGGGGAAACGGGTGGTAGTGCTTGGCGGGGGAGATACGGCGATGGACTGCCTGCGCACCGCCGTTCGCCGCGGCGCAGCGAGCGTGACCTGCGCCTACCGTCGCGATGAGCTGAGCATGCCCGGGTCGAAAAAAGAGGTGGTGAACGCGCGGGAGGAGGGGGTGAAATTTGAGTTTAACGTGCAGCCGCAGCGCATTCAGCTCAACCGCAAGGGGCAGGTCTGCGCGGTGGAGATGATCCGCACGAAGATGGGCGAGCCGGGACCGGACGGCCGCCGCCGGCCGCAGCCGATCCCGGATTCCGGGTTTGAACTTAAAGCCGATGTGCTCATTATGGCGTTTGGCTTTCAGGCTCACGAGATGCCTTGGCTGCGCGGCCACGGGATAAAGCTGGACCGCTGGGGGCAGATAGTGACCGGCGGCAAAGGGCGCGGAACGACGCAAACCAGCCATGACAAAATCTTTGCCGGCGGCGATGCCGTGACCGGCGCGGACCTGGTGGTCACCGCCATGGTTGCCGGGCGGCAGGCGGCCAGCGAGATGTTGATGCAATTCACGGCCCGGGAGGAGATATGACTCGTTTTATCGTTGCCAGTTCGCAGGCCTGCATCGGCTGCAGGACCTGTGAGGTAGCCTGTGCGCTGGAACACGTGGCGCCGGGGGCGGAGTTTCATCCCCGCCTGAAGGTGATGCGCCTCGACGAGCTTAGCGTGCCGGTGATGTGTCATCAGTGCGAGAATGCGCCCTGCGTGGGCGCCTGCCCGACCGGGGCGCTGAGCATGGGGGCGGAGAAAGTGGAGGCCGACGGCGGGCGCTGCATTGGCTGCCAGAGCTGCGTGGTCGCCTGCCCGTTTGGGGCGATTACCATTGAGGTAGAGGCCGGTGTGACGCCGGTTATCGTTAAGTGCGATCTTTGCGGCACCCGGGAGCGCGGCCCCGCCTGCGTTGATGTCTGCCCGACGGCGGCACTGAGTATCATGACCGAAGAGCAGCTCAGCGCGCTGCAAAAGCAGCGCAATATCGCCACCGCCGCGCTGCTGTCGCTCTAAACCTTGCGCCCGGCGGCGAGGAAGCTGCCGGGCAATTTCATACGCCCGCGTTCTGTCAGCAAAAAAAACCGGCCTGCCAGGCCGGTTTAGCGTTTTTACGCGGGCTACGCGGGGAGCGCATCCATTCGCGCCCACATTTTTTTCGCCACTTTCTGCGCTTCGCGGAATATCGGCTCGCAGTCGAAGCTGAACTGGCGATCCTCGTAGATCATCACGCCGTTCACCATGACGCTGCGCACGCTGTTTGCCCCCAGGCCGAAGGCGATATGTCCGGCGATGTTTTCCGCGATAAGCGGCGTCGGCGCCATATAGTCGCAAATGGTGAGGTCCGCTTTATAGCCCGCCTCAAGGCGGCCAAAGCGGGCGTTGAAGTTGCGATTCAACAGTTCATTGCCGTTGCTCAGCGCCTTCGCGAAGCTGTCCGGCCACAGCGGCCCGCCGGCGTCGCGGTGTTTAAAGAAGGCAAACTTCATCTCCTCGAACATGTCGGAACCGATGCCGTCGGTGCCGAGCGCCAGATTGCGCATCTGCGGCAGGCGGGGGGTGTAGCCGACGTGGTTGTTCATGTTGGAGCGGGCGTTGTGCACCAGGAAGCCGTCCTGCGCGTTGAGCAGCTCGACGTCGGCATCGGAGATGTACAGGCCGTGGGCAATCAGCGTCTTACTGTTGATAAGGTCGAACTCCGCCAGCCGCACCAGCAGGTCCTTACCGTAAAGGTGATGGCTGTGAGAGACATCGTAGCGGTCTTCCGCCGCGTGGATATGCAGGCCGCGGCCGGTGGCTTTTAGCGCTTCGCGCAGCATCGCCAGACCCTCATCCGGCACGGTGAACGGCGCATGGGCGCCGATATGGGCCTCGACCAGATAAGGCTGGTCGCCCTTTTCGCGCGCGGCGTCGATCTCTCTGGCGAAGCGAATGTTCTCCTCAACGCTGTCGCGCAGCTCGCGGCTGCCAAAGTTGCGGTCGGTGGTTTCGAAGCAGGTCATCCCGCGCAGCCCGATTTTGAGGAAGGCGTTGCGCAGCTGGCTCAGGGAGCCCGCGATATAGTGGGGCGACGCATGATGATCGACAACCGCCGTGCAGCCGCTGCGCACGGCCTCCATGGCGCAGATCAGCCCGCTGTAGTAGAGCGACTCTTCGTCCAGCGCCCGGTCAAGGCGCCACCACAGGTTTTTCAGCGTGGAGATAAAGTCCGGGCTGGGGGCGATATTGGCCTGAATCCCCCGGGACAGGCCGGAATAAAAGTGATTGTGCGAGCAGACCATGCCGGGCATCACCAGCTGCCCGCGCATCTCTTTCACCTGCGCCTGCGGATAGCGCTGGCACAGGCCGGGGCCGACAGCGAGAATTTTATCATTCTCAATGGCGATATCGACGTTCTCCCACACTTTAGCCGGATAGATCTGCGCGGCGGTGGCATTTTTCAGGATCAGGATACTCATACTTCAACGCCTCCCAGAAGATAGCTTTGGTGCTGATGAATATGGCTTATGATGCGGCACATGGCATCCAGCTGGGCCGGTACCTCGTTAAACTGGCCGCGGTCGTTAATTTCCAGCTGCCACGTCTGGTCGTCCTGACGCACTTTGACGCTGGCGCCTGCGACGAAGAAGCCCGGATTGGTGCTGTTGACAAAATCCTGCTCCAGGCTGAACACGGTGATTTTGTCTTTATACGGTTTTCCCTGCCACGGGCAGAACTGAGCGCAGTTGCCGCATTCGTTGCAATAAGCGTCCAGATGCAGGGTCTGGAAGCGATTCTGGAAGCCCGGCACGGCCACGGAAATATTGGCGCGGTTCGGACAGACGTCGACGCACTTGCTGCACACGTAGTTGCACTCCAGGCAGCGGCTGGCTTCCTGCTCGACAAAAGCCTCGCGCTGGTTTTTATCCACCAGCGTGACGGCGATGGCGCCTTTACGCTGGTACACCTTCGCCGGATCGACGTTGTTCCAGACTTTGTTTCCGTAGCTGCTGGCGATATTTTCCCGGGCCAGGATCGCGTCCGTGGCCCGTCGCGCGTTGCCGATAGCGGAGACGATAGAAGAGGGGCCGCGCTGAACGTCGCCGATCAGGAAGACGTTCGGTTTGCTGGTCTCGCCATCGGCGTTGACCACCGGCCAGCCCTGCGGGTCGAGCGGGATCCCCATTGCCGACAGCGCTTCGCCGTCCTGCTGCTCGCCGATGGCGGTAATCAGAGAGTCGACTTGCAGGGTGCGAATCTCATCGGTTTCCACCGGGCGGCGGCGGCCTTTCTCATCCGGCTCGCCGAGCTTCATGACGCGTACGACGAGCGTCCCGTCGGCGTTAAACTGTTCCGGGTTGCATAGCCACTCGAAGTCGACGCCGTCGAGCAGCGCCTCATCATACTCTTCGCGCCAGGCGGGCATCTCTTGCTGCGAGCGGCGATAGACGATGGTCGCGCTCTGCACGCCGGGCACGCGCAGCGCCGCGCGGGCGCAGTCCATGGCGGTGTTGCCGGCGCCGACCACGGCCACGCGTTTGCCCAGGTTCAGCTCGGCGCCGCGGTTAAACTCGCGCAGGAACTGCAGCGACTTATGCACGTTCTGGTTATCGCCGCCCAGCTTCACGCCGCTGTTTTTATCGGTACCGGTGCCGACCAGCACGTAACGAAAACCCTTCGCCTGCAGTTTTTCCACGCTCAGATGCGGATCGCAGCCGTACTCAATTTTGACGCCGTGGGCGACGACAAAATCGATATCGTGCTGGATAAGCTCGCCGGGAATGCGGAACTGCGGAATGATATTCTTCACCACGCCCCCGGCGCTGGCTTCGCGTTCAAAAACCGTGACCGGATGGCCGGCGCGGGCGAGGAAGTATCCGGCGGCGAGACCGGCAGGGCCCGCGCCGATCACCGCTACCGGGTGCCGGGAGCCGGATCCCGCGGGCTTATGCCAGCGGCTGCGGTACTCGTCCCAGCCTTTCTCCAGCGCCACTTTTTTCAGCTCACGGATGTTGAGCGCGCTGTCATAATCCAGACGCGTACAGTTGTACTGGCACTGGTGGTCGCAGATATGACCGGTGATGGCCGGCAACGCGTTGCGCTGATAGATCAGCTCCAGCGCGTCGGCGTAGCGATGCTCGCCCAGCAGGCGGATATACTCCGGAATATCCTGCTTGATGGCGCAGGCCGTCACGCAGGGGGCGACGTAGCAGTCCAGCAGCGGCAGCGGCTCGCCGGTATCAATGCGCTCTTCCGGCTTCCACTGTTTCTGGGTGTAGTCCATGCTCACCGCTTTTTCCGCCAGCGCGTTGAGGCGCTCGACGTCGATCTGCGTCATGTTCCAGCCGTCGGCTTTCTCCAGCTCGCGCATGCACTCGCTCAGGCGCAGATATCCTCCCGGCTTCAGCAGGTCGGTGGCCATGGTGATAGGGCGAATGCCGGTGTCGAAAATCTCGCGAATGTTGAGCTGGCTGGCGCCGCCGGAGTAGGAGATCGGCAGCTTGCCGTCAAACGCCCGCGAGAGCAGGGCGGCTACGTTGATCGATAGCGGGAATAGCGCGCGGCCGGACATATACATTTCATCTCCCGGCAGCGCTCCCTTGTTGTTGACGGTGCCGAGGGTGTTGGTCAGCTTGACGCCAAAGCCGAGGCTGCGCGCTTTCGCCAGCGCCATCAGGCGCGTCAGCATCTCCAGCGCCCGGTCGATCTTAAGGTCATGGTCAAATGACGCTTCGCTAAGGCCGATATAGCCGAAGCCGCAGGCGTCGAGGATCTGGCGAACGCGCGGATAGCCGAGCAGGGTCGGGTTGAGCTTCACAAAGGTATTGAGATTTTTCTCCGTCAGCATATAGCGGCAGATGGCTTCGATCTCGTCCGGCGGGCAGCCGTGCATGGTTGAGAGGGTGACGCCCTGAACCAGCCTGGCCGGCACGCGTTGAGCCAGATTGTCCAGCCCGTCTTTGCGCGCGCAGGTTGGCAGGCTGTCGATAAAGGTTCTATTTTGCAGCCAGCGGTTCAGGGTGTCGCGGTACTGGGCGAATTTAGGATGGGCGGAGGCGTCCATCATGTTGTCGATAAATTCCTGCATTGGCGGCTGCTTAATACCGTCAAGGTTGTAGCCGACGCTCATATTGAAAATAAACGACTTGCTCTCTTTATGGGTGCCCAGCGGAAAGACCTGCTCCAGCAGATGCAGCGTGAACCAGGCTTTCAGGTACTCATCCCAGGCTTTTTTGAGGGTAAATTCGGTGGACCACTCGGTGTTGAAGCACTCATCTTCGGCATCGATGCAGGGCTTTTCCAGCTCCAGGCGGTCAAGGATCTGTACGGTTTTCAGCTCGATAAACCGCCCGCCGGTTAGCCAGGCGGTAATAATGTTCTGCGCCAGCTGGGTATGCGGCCCGGCTGCCGGGCCGAGCGGCGTCGCGCAGCTTTCGCCGAATACGCCGATCGACCGCTGCGCCTGCGGCGTATAAAACTGTTGCTCGGGGATGCCAAAAATAGTCCGCTGACTCTGGTACTCGTCGAAAATGCGCGTTAAAAGCTCCTCAAACGGCACGGGACGCATTATATCTCCCATAACCCTCTCCTTAGATATCATTGTAAGATCGACATTGCCGGTGGTAATCATCCCGACGGATAACGAAAGAGGAGCAACAATCACACCAGTTATTCAAACCGCGGCGGCGAAATAATTAATTTGTTAACCAGGTCGAAACTCGACGATGCCGGGCGAATAATTCCATAGCGGGTAAATGAGAACTCAAATCAATACGCTTTATCATTCGGCGAGATTTCTCAAAATCAGATCCGGAATATCAGAATGATAATTTATGTCGGCTATTCGGCGGTGATTTTAGCAGGCGGCTTATTTTTGCTGCGGTAACAGAGGAAATAATCGATGAGGTACCCCCGTTGCAGCGTCAATAGGGCTAACGAAATGACCTGACTCACAATTTACGATGAAAAATGGCAGCTAAGTATAAATATTGCATAGTTGCTACGGGTCGCTGCGACGCTATTTCAACGCCGGGTAGACTCTCAAACTGAGAACCCGGGGAAATATCGCAGATAATCAAATAGAGCCGTAAACATCGCCTTTGAGGTTGGTATGAATATTTTTGCAGAAGCTGCACGACTTGAGGAGCAGAACCGTCCCTTTGCCCTGGCGCAGATTGTCGAAAGTCGGGGCTCCACCCCCCGACACTCCGCTCAGATGCTTATTCGGGAGGACGGTTCGATTGTGGGCACCATCGGCGGCGGGATGGTGGAGCGTAAAGTCATCGATGCGGCGCTGGAAGCGCTGCGCGAACGGGCGTCGCGAATGTTTCACGGCCGCATGGCGCGCACCGGCAGCGACGCCGTGGGCTCCGACTGCGGCGGCGCGATGTCGGTTTACATCAGCGTGCACGGCCTGCGCCCGCGCCTGCTGCTGGTCGGTGCCGGGCACGTCAACCGCGCGGTTGCCCACGCCGCGGCGCGGGTGGATTTTGACATCTGCGTCGGCGATATCTATTCCGCCAGCCTTTGCCCCGATGCTTTTCCGCTTTCGGCGCGGCTGGTGCACGCTGCCAGCTTCACGGACGTAGTGGAGGCGATGGCGGTCCGGCCGCAGGATTTCGTGCTGATTGCCACCAACAACCAGGATCGGGAGGCGCTGGACAGGCTGATAACCCAGCCGGTGGCGTGGCTGGGGCTGCTGGCCAGCCGGCGGAAAGTGCAGGCCTTTGTCCGCCAGATGCGGGAAAACGGCGTAACGGAGGCGGATATCAGCCGTCTGCGGGCGCCGATTGGCTATGACATCGGCGCCGAGACGCCAAACGAGATTGCCATCAGCGTGCTGGCGGAGATCCTGCAGGTGAAAAACGGCGCGCCGGGGGGGCTGATGAACCAGGTGAGGCAAGCGTGCCAGCCGGATTGTCTGGCTGAGGCGGTTGAGGTCTGAGCTTCTGCGAGGGGAAATGTTGCCGGGAGGTTCCCGGCAACCCGTGGCGTACAGCTTATTGGCTAATAATGGTGCCCGTTTTTCCTTCAATCCCCTCTTTGGCTTTGCTCAGCATCGTGATCAGCGCTTTACGCCCCGGCCCTGAGCGGGCGAAGGCGGCGGCGGCTTCCACTTTTGGCAGCATTGAGCCTTTGGCAAAGTGCCCCTCTTCGATAAAGCGTTCGGCATCGCGCAGGGAGAGGTTATCCAGCCACTGCTCGTCAGGTTTACCAAAGTTGATCGCCACCTTTTCTACGGCGGTGAGAATGATCAGCAGGTCGGCGTCGATCATCTCCGCCAGCTTCGCGCTGGCCCAGTCCTTATCGATAACCGCGCTGGCGCCGCGCAGATGGTTACCCTCGCGAATCACCGGAATGCCGCCGCCGCCGACGGTGATCACCACGTGGCAATCATCCATCAGCGCTTTTACCGTTTGTTTCTCGATAATATCTACCGGCATGGGCGAGGCGACGACGCGACGGTAGCCGCGCCCGGCGTCCTCTTTCATGATGTAGCCGTTTTGGCTCAGCTTTTCGGCCTCTTCTTTGCTGAAGAACGAGCCGATGGGCTTGGTCGGATTAAGAAATGCCTTATCGTTAGCATCCACTTCCACCTGGGTTATCAGGGTCGCCACCGGGATATCCAGCTGGCGCGTTAGCAGTTCTTCACGAATCGCGTTCTGCAGGTCGTAGCCGATGTAGCCCTGGCTCAGGGCCACGCAGACCGACATCGGCAGCATGGGCGTATGGGCCTCGGTTTTTGCCGCGGCCTCGAAAGCCTGGTTGATCATGCCCACCTGCGGACCGTTGCCGTGAGTGACCACCACCTGGTGGCCAAGGGCGATAAGATCGACGATCGTCCGGGCGGTGTGTCGTACGGCCTGCATCTGTCCGGCGAGATCGTCGCCCAGCGCATTCCCGCCGAGAGCGAGAACAATTTTTTTACTCATAGCTTCCTCTCATTACGTTTCTGTTCCGCTGACGGCCTGGTGAGCGGTGGAAAAGGGTTGTCGGCGTAAAAAGCGGCCCTGTCCGGCGATGCCGGTAAAGGTGCCGTTATCAAAGATCACTCTGCCGTGGGAGAGCGTCTGGCGAATCGCGCCCTGACAGATAAAGCCTTCATAGGGTGAATAGTCGGCGTTGTCGTGCAGCATGGCATGACGGATGGTGGTGGTACGCTGCGGATCGATGATAACCACGTCGCCATCGGCGCCGGGCGCCAGCAGCCCCTTCTGCGGCCACAGGCCAAACAGCTTCGCCGGGTTGGCGCTGGTGAGCGCCACAAAGCGCTCAGGGGTGATGCGCCCGGTCATCACGCCGTGCGAGAACAGCAGCAGCAGCCGGTTTTCCACCCCCGGCAGGCCGTTCGGGCAGCGGCTAAAGTCGCCGCCGGAGATCTGCCTGCGCTGCTGCGCAGAGAACGCGCAGTGGTCGGTGGCGACCGTGTCAATATCTCCATCATGGATACCGCGCCATAGCGCATCGTTGTTGCTGGCGTTGCGCAGGGGAGGGCTGAGCAGATAGTTAAGCGCGTCTTCGCGCTCGTAGCAGCGCTCGTCCAGCAGCAGATACTGCGGACAGGTCTCCACCCACACCGGCTGGTGGCGTCTTCTGGCCAGGCGCAGGTACTCCAGGCCCAGGGCGTTGGAAAGATGCACGATATACAGCGGCGCGTTTCCCGCCAGCTGCGCGAGGTTGATCGTTCGGGCGATGGCTTCCGCCTCGCACTCCAGCGGGCGGCTCAGGGCGTGATAGCGCGGCGCGGTTTTACCGGCGTTGATAAATTCCGCCCGGCGCAGGGCGATGGCGGCATCGTTTTCCGGATGCACCGTCGTCAGCGCGCCGGCGCGCTGCAGGTGGCGCATCGCCTGCAATATCTCATCATCGCTGAGTTTGTACTGGTAGGTCAGATAGAGCTTAAAGCTGCTGATGCCGCTATCCACCATCATCGGGATCTCGTCGAGAATGCCGTGGTTAACGTGTTGGATAACGCCGTGAAAACTGTAGTCGATAACGGCTTTATAGGCGGCGTAGCCGCGATAGACCTCGAACTGGTGGCGCAGGTGGCAGCCGACGGGCCCGAAGCCCATATGATCAACAATGGTGGTGGTGCCGCCGCAGGCCGCGGCCCGGGTGCCGGTAAAGAAATCATCGCAGCTGCGGGCGAGCCCCACATCAATATTGAAATGCGTATGAACGTCGACGCCGCCGGGCATCACGTAGCAGCCCTCGGCGTCAATCACTTCGCAGGGTTGTTCTGCCTCAATAGAACTGGCAAGGCGCTTGACGAGGCCATCTTCAATGAGCAGGTCCTGCTTTAGCTGTCCGTCGGCGTTGACGACGAGGCCATTTTTAATCAGTACGCGCATAGAAACCTCAACATACCGCCGCAGAGCGCGGCGGCAGACAGGACGAACAATTACTCCGTGGCCAGCCAGCTCAGCGGGATAGCGGCATACATCGCGGCGCAGGTTACCAGATGCGATTTCCAGGTTTTCTCATTCGGCGCATGCGCCTCCGGCTCTTTCCCAGGCCCAAAGCCGATAACCGGAATGCCGTGGCGGCCCATAATGGAGACGCCGTTGGTGGAGAAGGTCCACTTATTCACCACCGGCGCTTTGCCGAACAGACCTTCATAGGCGTTGCTCAGGGCGCGAACGGTGAAGTGGTTCTCTTCCACTTTCCAGGTCGGGAAGTAGCATTCGGTCGGGTAGACCAGGCCGGTCCAGGAGGGGCGCTCGTAGTTGTACATCGAGACCACCGCGGCGGCTTTTTTCACCGCCGGCAGCGCGCGGATCTCTTCCAGCGCGCCTTCCCAGGTTTCGCCCCAGGTCAGACGGCGGTCAATGGAGACGGCGCAGCTATCCGCTACCGCGCAGCGGCTCGGCGAGGTGAAGAAAATCTCGGAAACGGTCAGGGTGCCTTTGCCGAGGAATTCGTCATCGCCCAGCTTGTGTGAAAGCTGTTCCAGCTCGGTGAGAACGGGCGCCATTTTGAAGATGGCGTTATCGCCGCGCTCCGGGGCGGAGCCGTGGCAGCTGACGCCCTGAACCTCCACGCGGATCTCCATACGCCCGCGCTGGCCGCGGTAAATCTGGCAGTCGGTAGGTTCGGTGCTGACCACGAATTCCGGACGTATGCCGGATTGTTCAATAATGTACTGCCAGCACAGGCCGTCGCAATCCTCTTCCTGAACGGTACCGGTCACCAGCAGGGTATACTCATCTTCCAGGCCCAGATCTTTAATGATTTTACCGGCGTAAACCATGGAGGCCATTCCGCCCTCCTGGTCAGACGCGCCGCGTCCGCCGATCAGCTCATCGGTCTCCATACCTTCGTACGGGTCGAAGTTCCAGTTCTTGATGTTGCCAATGCCGACGGTATCAATGTGCGCGTCCATGGCGACCAGACGCGGGCCGTGGCCGATGTAGCCCAGCACGTTACCCATCGGATCGATTTCCACTTTGTCGAATCCGACTTTCTCCATCTCCTCTTTGATACGGTGCACCACGCGCTTCTCATCGCTGCTTTCGCTGGGGATGGCGATCATATCGCGCAGGAAGCGGGTCATTTCTTTTTCGTATTGTTTTGATTTTTCCAGGATCGCGTTGAACGGAATTTGCTTAGCCATAAGGATGTTCTCCAGTTCTGAATACGGGGGTCCCGCCGGGCGGGAGGAATGTTGATCAATCGGCTACTGTGCGGCCGGATGTTTGCCTTCCCAGACGACTTCGCGATAGTGCTTAACGTCGGTGTCGCCTTCGGTGCTAATCACCAGCACCACGGAATCGCTATCCAGTTTGAGCTTGTGCATCAGCGCTTCGCGCTGCGGATGGAAATGAATCGCCGCCAGCAGGCCGAGACCGACGGCGCCGGATTCGCCGGAAATAACGCGCGGATCCTGGCCCGCCGGGTTTCCCAGCACCCGCATGCCGAGGGCTGCGACGGCATCCTGACAGGAGACGAACTGCGTGGCGCAGTTGCGCAGCACTTCCCAGCCCAGCGGGTTGGGCTCACCGCAGGCGAGACCGGCCATAATGGTGGCCATATCGCCGCTGACGTTGACGATCTGGCCCTTCAGCGCAGAGCGGTAGAGACAGTCGGCCAGCTCCGGCTCGACGATAATGGAATGGAGATGCTTCGCGCCGTAGACATCGGCCAGGTAGCCCAGCACGCCGCCCGCCATCGCCCCCACGCCGCCCTGCAGAAGCACGTGCGTCGGACGGGCGATACCCATTGAGGAGAGCTGTTCTACCGTTTCATCGGCGAGGGTGGCGTAGCCCTGCATAATCCAGGTCGGAATTTTTGTGTAGCCTTCCCAGGCGGTGTCCTGCACCACCTCCCAGCCGTTTTTCTGCGCGGTCTGCATGGTAAAGCGGACGGTGTCGTCGTAGTTCATGTCGGTGACGATACACTCGGCGCCGAGGCGCAGTATGGCGTCAATCCGCTCCTGCGCGGAGCCTTTCGGCATATAGATGACGGCGTTCTGGCCTAACTGGCGGGCTGCCCACGCCACGCCGCGGCCGTGGTTGCCGTCGGTCGTGGTGGCGAACGTCATCTTCTCTTTGATGCTGGATTTGAGCGTTTCGAAGGAAAGATCGTTGATATCTAAATGATATTTTTCACACAGCAGTCGGGCGATAGCATAAGAGCCGCCGAGCATTTTGAAGGCGTTGAGGCCAAAGCGCCGGGATTCATCTTTAACGAGGATTTTTTGTACCCCAAACAGCGCGGAAAGTTCGTTCAGCGCCACCAGCGGCGTGGGCTGATAGCCGGCGATCTTTTGATGAAAGCGGCGAGCCTGTTGCGCCTGCTGGCGTGAAAACAGCGGTGAAATCTCTCCGTTAAAAAAACGGTTTTCGGCAATATCCATTTTCAGTGAGAAAGCAGACATACTCGATCCTTATCCTTTTTGAAATGCGAAAGTCGTGGGGCT
This sequence comes from Klebsiella sp. CN_Kp113, assembly GCF_040064585.1. Classification (NCBI taxonomy): domain Bacteria; kingdom Pseudomonadati; phylum Pseudomonadota; class Gammaproteobacteria; order Enterobacterales; family Enterobacteriaceae; genus Klebsiella; species Klebsiella sp. CN_Kp113. Next base: position 43,665 of record NZ_JBEAID010000031.1, read on the forward strand.
GGCCCGCAGGCCAGCCTGGGGATTATTTGATGCGTTTCTGCGCTTCCTTGAGCAGCTGCTCCAGCACTTTGCCCGGGTTCGCGTATTTGCGGCAGACGATCATCGCGGCGATGATGTACGGCTTCCAGCTGGCCTCTTTGTAGGTCGGGATCCGGTACTTCTCGAAGACTCCCTCGGTGACTTCGCCCGCGTCGCAGGAGACGCCGGTGATATCCGCCGGCAGGCAGTGCATATACAGCGCGTCACCGTCGCGGGTGTGCTTCATCATCTCTTCCGTACAGTGCCAGTCTTTATGGCCGGCGTTCTGCTCAAGGCAGGCTTTCTCCAGCGCCTTCAGACCTTCATGGTCATTTGCGCGCAGCAGCTCGGTGCGTTTTTCCATTACCTTGTACGGCGCCCAGGATTTCGGATAGACGATATCGGCGTCTTTAAAGGCTTCCTCCATGCTGTTCACCTGGCGGAAGCTGCCGCCGGAGGCCTGGGCATTGTTTTTTGCCACTTCGATAACGTCAGGGATCAGGTCGTACCCTTCCGGGTGGGCGAGGGTGACGTCCATACCGAAGCGGGTCATCAGGCCGATAATGCCCTGCGGCACCGAGAGGGGCTTGCCATAGCTCGGCGAGTAGGCCCAGGTCATGGCGATCTTCTTACCTTTCAGATTCTCCAGCGAACCGAAGTGCTCGCGCAGCCAGGCGAGATCGGCCATGGATTGCGTCGGGTGGTCGATATCGCACTGCAGATTGATCAGCGCCGGTCGCTGCGGCAGGACGCCCTGCTTGTGGCCGTCGTCCAGCGCTTCGCCGACTTCGCGCATGTAGGCGTTGCCCGCGCCAAGGAACATGTCATCGCGAATGCCGATGGCGTCGGCGCAGAAGGAGATCATGTTGGCGGTTTCACGGACCGTTTCGCCGTGGGCAATCTGCGATTTCCCCTCATCCAGATCCTGTTGCGCCAGACCTAACAGGTTGAGCGCGGAGGCATAGGAGAAGCGGGTGCGGGTTGAGTTATCGCGGAACACGGAAATACCCAATCCGCTGTTAAACACTTTGGTGGCGATATTTTCAGCGCGTAGCGTTTTTAGCGCGGCGGCGACGTCCAGCACCTGTTTCAGCTCATCCGGCGATTGTTCCCAGGTCAGCAGAAAGTCTTTCTCACTGAGATGAGAGTTAAGTTTATTGATATCCTTAATCAGTTCGTTAACAGTTTTCATGTTTCAATCCTGGTCGTGAATGACGGCTTATTGATTGCTGTGCGGTCGGATATGCAGAGTTGCCGAATTAGCGACTGCCAGCGCTGTATTACCACTAACAATAAGCGTGCCAAATCCTCCGGGAGAGGCGGCGGAGAGGATTGAATAGTTAAGATTATGCCAGGTCTGTCACGAATTCAGGCGAGTTATCCCGGGAAGAGAAAGGTGAAATTTTTCCCCCGCCGTCCATTTCAGCGGGACAGGCGCGGGTTGCCGCCGTAAATAATGCGATTATCATCTTCACATTGCGCCAATATGATAAAAACCGCTGCAAATTTATCATAATGATAAGAAACTGTGATAGCTCTTGCATATTTAAGATAAGGTGGGGGAATTGGCCCTATCTATATCAACGCGGGTGGCTAAAAGGAGTGGTATCATTCCCCGCAGATAAATAAAGCCGCTTCGCTTGACGCCGAACAGGTGAGCAATAATAGAAGGCCGATAGACATGATACCGTCCAAAGCACCCTCCATTTTAATGCAGATTCAGCCTACAATTCAAAAGTTTGCAAGGATGCTATCCAGCGTGCTGCAGCTGGAGGTCGAGATTGTTGATAACGAATTATACCGGGTCGCCGGAACTGGCGCTTATAGTAAACAGATTGGCTATAAATTAAATTCAAATTCACGGCTTCTGCGTTACATTATTGAAACACAGACCGAGAAGGTCGTTACCCACTCCCGCTTCGACCCCCTGTGTAAAGACTGTAACAATAAGGAGAAATGCGAAGAGAAAGCCTTTCTTGGCACGCCGGTGATGTATCACGACCGCTGCGTCGGCGTTATTAGCCTGGTTGCGCTGACGCGCGAGCAGCAGGAACGTATAAATGCGAATATCCAGGAGTTTTCTGATTATGTTCGTCATGTCTCAACCATATTCGTTTCCCGCTTTTTGCAGGAGCGGGCGGTCGGCGACAATATCCATAAAATATTTTTAACCATGATCGAAAATATGGATCAGGGCGTTCTGGTCGTGGGTAACGATCAAAGAGTCAAATTTGCCAACCAGGCCGCTTTGAAAATAATGAGCGTCACTCAGGGGCAGGTGATTGGTAAGTCAATCCAGTTTCAGCCGTTGACCTTCGAAGATAATTTCAAGCACGGCCATATGCAGCACATTATCTCCTTTGACGATCGCAAGGAGCTCATTATCGGCCAGCTGCACGCGGTGCAGGATCAGTGGTTATTTTTAATGGCGTTCCATCAGTCGCACTCTTCGGCCGATTTCAGCTGCGGGCAGGAAGGGCCGCAGATTGAGGCGATGGTGGGAGAGTGTCGACCTATGCGGCAGCTTAAAAAGCTGATCAGCCGCGTGGCCCCGAGCCCCTCCAGCGTTATGATTGCCGGTGAAAGCGGGACCGGGAAAGAGGTGGTTGCCCGCGCTATCCACAAGCTCAGCGATCGCCACGCGAAGCCCTTTATCGCGATTAACTGCGCCGCGATACCCGAGCAGCTGTTAGAAAGCGAACTGTTTGGCTACGTGAAGGGGGCGTTTACCGGTGCATCGGCAAACGGTAAGACCGGCCTGATTCAGGCGGCCAATAGCGGGACGCTGTTTCTTGACGAAATTGGCGATATGCCGCTCACTCTGCAGGCCAAGCTGCTGCGGGCCATTGAGTCACGTGAGATTCAGCCGGTGGGCGCCAGCCATCCGGTTCAGGTCGATATTCGTATCATATCCGCGACCAATCAAAACCTGGAACAGTACATCGCGGAAGGGAAGTTCCGCGAAGATCTCTACTATCGTCTGAACGTGATTCCGCTGCGCCTGCCGCCGCTGCGCGAACGTCAGGACGACATTGAACTGCTGATTCACTATTTCCTGCATCTGCATACCGGTCGTCTCAATCTGGTTTATCCCGGCGTCGCGCAGGACGTGATCGATTTCCTTAAGCGCTATCGCTGGCCGGGCAATATTCGCGAACTCAGCAACCTGATGGAGTACCTGGTCAACGTGGTGCCGTCGGGAGAAATCATCGATATGTCGCTGCTGCCGCCGAATCTGTTAAGCAGCGGTGAAGCGGCGAGCCAGGCGACGTCGTCGGCTTCAGCGTCAGCGACCCTCACTCAGGAGGAGAACGTGACGGCGCTGGAGGAGATGGAGCGGCAGATGATCCGCGATGCGCTCTCTCGCTACAGTAATAAAAAGCAGGCGGCGGATGAGCTGGGCATCGGCATCGCCACGCTGTATCGCAAAATAAAGAAATATTCGCTGGCGGCGGGTCAGAACTGACGGGAACGGCGGGCAATAAAAAATCCACGCGAGCGCGTGGATTTTGTGGAGGGCATGACGGCGAAGAAATGCTTAGACGTTGAATCGTGATTGTGAATTTATTATTTTTATATTTAAAATTTTTATTTTTGATTGTTATTTTTATACTCATGCCTGTACTCACTTTAGTTGAGGCTGCTATCTGAGGCTAGTTACCACTGACCCTGGCCCAAATTCAGTGCAGTGCTAAATCAGAGCTAGATGGCCCCTTGATGACGTCGGGCTACAGATGATGTGAAGTCGTGTCGAAACCTTGATATAATGAGTACAGATTACACATTCGATAGCTGAGGAATCGCGATGAGCAATGACAAGAAAACGCAGGTGTATTACGTTAAACCGTCTCGCGCTGACATTGTTCGCTCGGTAGCAACGTCAACCGCCGTTGAGACGGGGCAGTCTTCTGAGAAGATCGAAGCTTCGCTTGAAGCGACGCGCAAAAAGTTCGCCCATCTTCGTCTTGCTGTTTAATCACGTCTTAACGCAGTACCGACCCAATAACACATCGGGCCGTAGTCCATTGACATACCTGCGTGGATAGCCGAAATATATTCGGCTTTGTTTTGCTCCCAGCTTTGATAATCCAGCGGCCTGTGTCCCCCCTGAACCGCCATCACATCAGCTAAAAGTCGTGATAAACGTCCATTGCCTTCCCGGAATGGATGGATGAGTATCAGCTCTACATGGGTTACAGCAATAGCCTCTATGATCTGTTCTTCGCTCATGTTGGTGCATGGTGTATATCGGGCAAGGTATTTAGCGTCGAATTCGTGTATTAGTTTTGGCAACTGTGCAGAGGGCGCGAACATAAAGCCCCCTTTGCTGATATTGACAGTCCTTTCTTGCCCGGCCCACTCATAGATGTTTCCCAGCCAGCGGCGATGCCAGCTTTTCAGCAAAGCAATGGTGATCTGCCCTGCTGGAAACTGCTCTTCAAAAATGCAGTGATAGAGCTTCTCTAACAGCACAAGCTCCGCTTCGTCCATCTCACCAGAATCAGCAATCCCCAGCTTATTTGCCAGAACTTGCTCATCGGAGTTTTTCTCATATTGTCCTTCACTGCCAGAGATACGGTATCGGCTCATGGGAACATCCTGCGCTAATGGGTGCTAAGAAATTATAACGCTGGGTGAGGAGAGTAACAATGGTCGTATAATCAGACAGTTACAAAAGTGTAGGCTGAAATATAGTTTTTATAATCTGATGGGAAATTATCGTTAATAATCAGCATTAACAGACCAATACATCATGGTTTACGAAACATCAATAGTGCTGCGCGCGCTTCCTACCCATTCTTCAAGTTTATTTGCCCAGTCCTGCATCATAACCTTTCGCTCATCAAGATAAGTTGCATGGTTGTATGTGCGACGAACATTGTTGGTATCAGCGTGCGCAAGTTGGGCCTCAATAGCATCAGGTCGATAGCCCATCTCGTTTAAACGGGTACTTCCTGTGGTTCGGGTTGCATGTGGGCTATATGTACCACTCCAGCCGAGGCTTTTACGTAGCTGGCGCAGCGAGTGCGATGTCATTGGACCTAACGGATTATCCCTGCCCGGGAAAAGGTGCTGCCGATGCCCGGTTAATCCCTGTAGTGTTCTGAGCATTTTGATAGCTTGGGAGGGTAGGGGAATAACGTGTTCTCTCGGGCTTTCATTCGCGCTGCCGGAATTGTCCACAGGGCGTTATCAAGATCGAATTCTGTCCATTCTGCTTCGGTGGCTTCTGCAGGACGCGTCAATGTCCACCACATAAGCCACATACAATAGTTAACCTGGTACGAGCCACGACTATTATCAAAACAGTTTAATAACTTTCCGATTTGCTGAGGATTCAGTGCTTGTTTGTGCTGTGTCTTATTGGCCGGAAGGGCCTTGCGCACAGGCCGTACAGGATCGCTATCAGCTCTAAGCGTTGCAACTGCTAACTCAAAAACTGATGAAACGGTGCGGCGAGCTTCAGCGGCAACTGTCGGTGCTCCTCGTTTAGCAGTTTCTTGAAGAATTCTAAGGATGTGGTGTGGAGTGACCTCTCTGATTGGGAGCTTACCTATTGCGGGGAAAACCACACGCTCAAGCATATCCAGTCGGCGCGTTTTGGTAATTTCGGCCCAGTCTTTCATCTGCAACCACTCTTTAGCGATCAGCTTAAAGGTGTTGGAGACGTCGTTGACCTTGCGGATCTTATCTAACTGGCGAGCCTGTGTCGGGCTAACTCCATCTGCGACTTGCTTACGCGCTTGCTGAAATGAAAAATCCACGCAATTGCGTGGATTTTGTGGTTTTTTTCGATGTTCATGAGGTTCAATGAAACCTCATGAGACAACAAATTTTATTTAGACGTTGAACAGGAAGTTCATCACATCGCCATCTTTCACGATGTAGTCTTTACCTTCAGCGCGCATTTTCCCGGCTTCTTTGGCACCCTGTTCGCCTTTATAGGTAATAAAGTCTTCATAGGCGATGGTCTGCGCGCGAATAAAGCCTTTTTCAAAGTCGGTGTGGATTTTACCCGCGGCCTGCGGGGCAGTGGCGCCGACGGGGATAGTCCAGGCGCGCACTTCCTTCACCCCTGCGGTAAAGTAGGTCTGCAGGTTCAGCAGCTCGTAGCCGGCGCGGATAACGCGGTTCAGGCCCGGCTCTTCGAGACCCAGCTCGGCCATAAACTCATCGCGGTCGGCATCGTCCAGCTCGGCGATATCGGACTCAACGGCGGCGCAAACGGCGACCACCACAGAACCTTCGGCGGCGGCAATTTCGCGAACTTTATCGAGATAAGGGTTGTTCTCAAAGCCGTCTTCGTTGACGTTGGCGATATACATGGTTGGCTTCAGGGTCAGGAAGCTCAGGTATTTAATCGCCGCTTTGTCTTCTTCGGTCAGGTTCTTCAGCGAACGCAGCATGCCGGCGTTCTCAAGGTGCGGCAGGCATTTTTCCAGCGCCGCCAGCTCGGCTTTCGCATCTTTATCGCCGCCTTTGGCTTTCTTCTGCACGCGGTGGATAGCGCGCTCGCAGGTGTCCAGGTCGGAGAGCGCCAGCTCGGTGTTGATAACGTCAATATCGTCAGCCGGATCCACTTTATTGTTAACGTGGATGATGTTGTCGTTTTCGAAGCAGCGCACCACGTGACCGATAGCTTCGGTTTCGCGGATGTTGGTCAGAAACTGGTTGCCCAGGCCTTCACCTTTCGACGCGCCTTTAACGAGGCCTGCGATATCAACGAATTCCATCGTGGTCGGCAGAATACGCTGTGGTTTGACGATTTCAGCCAGTTTGTCCAGACGCGGATCGGGCATCGGCACGACACCGGTGTTCGGCTCAATGGTACAGAAGGGGAAGTTGGCCGCTTCAATACCCGCTTTAGTGAGCGCATTGAACAGGGTGGATTTGCCGACGTTGGGCAAACCGACGATACCGCATTTGAATCCCATGATTTAAATCACCTTAATCTTTGGATAATCAACCTGTTACAGTGAACAGATTGCAGAAAAGTAAACAGCTTCGCCTATTATACACGGTGCGTGACAAAAATTCCGCACGCCGACCGGTTATTGCGCTTTAAAAGCGTGTAAACGGTTGGTCGCCTTGGTCAGGCCATCCTTCAGCCACACCTCGGTGCAGCGTGCCGCTTCGTCAACGGCCTCATCAATCAGCTTCTGTTCGCTGGCGGGGGGCTTGCCCAGCACAAAACCGACAACTTTATTTTTATCGCCCGGATGGCCGATTCCCACGCGTAAGCGGTGAAAGTTCGGGTTATTGCCCAGCTTGCTGATGATGTCTTTCAGGCCATTATGGCCGCCGTGGCCGCCGCCCAGCTTGAACTTAGCCACGCCTGGCGGTAAGTCGAGCTCATCGTGGGCGACCAGGATTTCGTCCGGGTTGATGCGAAAGAAGGTCGCCATCGCGCCGACGGCTTTGCCGCTCAGGTTCATAAAGGTCGTCGGCACCAGCAGGCGGACATCCTCGCCGGCAAGGTTAATCCGCGAGGTGTAGCCGAAGAATTTGCTCTCTTCGCGCAGCGGCGCGCGGTGGCGTTCAGCCAGTAAATCCACGTACCAGGCGCCGGCGTTATGTCGGGTCGCCGCGTATTCAGCGCCGGGGTTCGCCAGGCCGACAATTAATTTTATGCTCACTTTTTTATCCTGCTTGGATCGTTCTCTGGCGCGTAGTGTACTGTCTGCGCGCGCGGTTGACAAAATTCTGCCAGCGAAACGCACCTGCCACAGATAATCACGGGTTTGAATAATTAGAATTTGATGTTGTTCAGTGGGTTATTTGTAAACTTTTGTTGGCAAGATGTTCGCTTCTGTGATCGTCCACGCAATCGCTATATTGGCCATTGTCTATACTACACCTATAAGATTTGGGGATATTCCCATGCAACCCAAGGTTCCGGAGGTGACATATGAAACGCAGAAACGCTTCGTTACTCGGTAATGTGCTGATGGGGTTGGGGTTGGTCGTCATGGTTGTCGGCGTTGGTTATTCTATTTTAAACCAGCTTCCGCAGCTTGACCTGCCGCAGTTTTTCGCACACGGCGCGATCTTGAGTATCTTTGTCGGCGCGGTACTGTGGCTGGCTGGCGCCCGTATCGGCGGTCATGAACAGGTTAGCGACAGATACTGGTGGGTTCGCCACTACGATAAACGCTGCCGCCGCGATCAGCATCGCCACAGCTGAGTGAATTCCAGACCGCCAGCCGTTGTGAACGGCTGGTGCGTTTTTATGCCGCCCGTTCAGGCTGCCCGCCTGTTGGTGTCTCAAATCCTCCTTTCTCTCTTCGTCTTTCTTCGGCATCGTCTGCCTAATACAATTCCTGTACAGAACGCTTGACCCTGACGTCACGTCAGGCAGCAGAGTGGCGCCACTGGTAAACGAAAGGAGCAGTCATGTTAATTCAGGTGGGTGAACTGGCGAAGCGCGCCGGCATAACCGTCCGCACGCTACATCACTATGAACAAACGGGACTGCTGGCGCCTTCGGCCAGAAGCGCGGCGGGTTACCGGCTCTATAATCTGGCGGCCGTTCAGCGACTGCATATGATCAAAGCGCTGGCGCAGGCCGGGCTGGAACTCGCCACTATCAAGGACTATCTCGACCGGGACGCCTTCTCGCTGTCCGACCTGTTGGTCAAGCAGATCGCCACCCTCGACCGGCAGCTGCAAACCCTCTCCACGCTGCGCCAGCGCCTGGCGCTGCTGCGTGAAGAGCTGGACAGCGGAGACGAGCCCGACCTGGAGTCCTGGCTACAAACGCTGGAGCTGATGAAAATGTACGATCGCTGGTTTAGTCAACAGGAATTACAGGTGCTGCCGTTCGCAGAGCAGGATGCGCAGCGTAACCAGATATGGCTGGAGCTGGTGGGTGAAGCGCAGCAGCTTATGGGCGAACGCTGTCCGGCCGATGAGCCTCGGGCGATTGCGCTGGCCACCCGCTGGATGGCGCAGCTGGAGCAGGATACCGCCGGCAGGCCGGAGTTTCTGACTCGCCTGAATGAGATGCACGCCGCCGAACCGCAGATGCGCGAGCAAACCGGGGTGACGCCGGAGATGATTGATTTCATTACCCGTGCTTTTGCCGAAAGCAAGCTGGCCATCTGGGCGCGCTATCTGAACGCCGAAGAGCTGGCTTTTACACGGCAGCACTATTTCGATCGCCTGATGGAGTGGCCGGCGCTGGTGGCCGAGCTGCATCGGGCCTGTCGTGAGAAGCGGGAGCCTGCCTCCGCGGAAGGTCAGCAGCTGGCGCAGCGCTGGCTGGCGCTGTTCCAGTCTTACGCGGGAAAGGATCTGCACACGCAGCAGAAGTTTCGTTATGCCATGGAGCGGGAGCCGCATTTGATGAAGGGAACGTGGATGACGCCGGAGGTGCTTGGCTGGCTTCAGCAGGCGATTGGCGTAATGATGCGGCAGGCGCCGGGGCCTGCCGCCGGGTAATTAAATATCCGCCAGCGCGGCGCTGCGGTCCGGGTAGAAGCTCAGGCGGCCCGGAATCGGCTTAACGCCTGCCCGCGCCAGGGTACGCAGGGGCTGAAATTCCAGGTTCGACACGCGTAGCTCACAGCCTTCCGGCAGCTTATTCACGAAGCGCTGGAAGGCATCCAGCCCGCCGGCATCCAGCACCGGCACCGCATCCCACTTCAGCACGACGATACGCTTGCCAGCAATCCGCGTTTCCAGATCGGTAAACAACCCTTCCGCGGCGGCGAAAAACAGCGGACCAATGACGCGCAGCACCAGTACGTCATCGGGAACCTCGACGTTGACCGGCGCGAGGCGGGTCATCCGCGCGATCCGGCGCATAAACAGCAGGGAAGCCAGCACAATACCGACGCTAATAGCGATGACCATATCAAACAGGACGGTCAGCGACATACACATCAGCATGACGATAATGTCGTCTTTTGGCGCATAGCGCAGCAGGTTAACGACCTTGTGCGCTTCGCTCATATTCCATGCCACCATCAGCAGCAGCGCCGCCATCGCGGAAAGCGGCAGCCAGGAGAGCAGAGGGGCAAGCACCAGCAGCGCCATGATCACCAGCAGCGCGTGGATCACGGCGGAAACCGGCGAGGTCGCCCCGGCGCGAACGTTGGCCGCCGAGCGGGCGATAGCGGCGGTGGCGGTAATGCCGCCGAAGAACGGCGCGACGATATTGCCGAGCCCCTGGCCAATCAGCTCGCTATTGGCCTTGTGTTTGGTGCCGGTCATGCCGTCCAGCACCACGGCGCACAGCAGGGACTCAATCGCCCCGAGCATGGCCATGGAAAACGCCGCCGGCAGCAGCGCCTGCAGCGAGGACCAACTGAGGGTGAAGTCTGAACCGGGCATATCCCACGGCAGCACCAGCTGCGGCAGCAGCTGCGGAATACCGTTGCCCTGGCTGCCGTCGGCGAGAATATAGTGGAACTGAGAGCCGATGGTGGCGACGTGTCCGCCAAGCAGGTTGACCACGCCCATCACCGCGCAGCCCGCCAGCAGGGCCGGCAGATGGCCCGGCAGACGAATCCCCAGACGCGGCCAGATAATCAGCGTGCCCAGCGTGACAACGCCGATGGCGGCATCGCCGGGGTTAATGGTCGGCAGCGCCATCGCCAGCGCGCCGACTTTCTGCAGATAATGTTCAGGCACGTGGGCCATCTGCAGACCGAGAAAATCTTTAATTTGCATGGTACCGATGGTGATACCGATCCCGGAGGTGAAGCCGAGGGTGACCGATAGCGGAATATACTCAATCAGGCGGCCAAAGCGCGCCAGGCCGAAAAGAATCAGGAAGATCCCCGACATCAAGGTGGCGACCAGCAGCCCGGCGAGCCCGAACTGCTGCGAGACCGGGTAGAGGATCACCACGAAAGCGGCGGTTGGCCCGGACACGCTGAAGCGCGAGCCGCCGGTTAACGCAATTACGATCCCCGCCACCGCGGAGGTATAGAGACCGTACTGCGGCGCCACACCGCTGCCAATTGCCAGCGCCATCGCCAGCGGGATAGCGATAATCCCGACGGTAATTCCGGCAATCACATCACGAGTAAACCGCGAAGCGGTATATTTTTCTTTCCAACAAGCGTCGATGAGGGCGCGGAAAGGCATCACATGTGAGGAAAATAATCTGTTCACAATAATGTTTCATCCATGAGCGCATCATCTGTCAACTAAATGGCAGGTGAAGGAGGCATCGGTCATTTCCACGTCATCCTTCGGGATGCCTCTGTGTTGGCTGCGTTCATTTATCCCGGTCTCGTACTGCCTGTACGCTGCCGGAGATTCATTCACTTGCCGCCTTGACGCATGCCGAATGATTTTGTGGAGAATAAAAGGTTCAGAGACAAAAAAACCCGCCGCAGCGGGTTTTTGAGCCGGGCTCGATTAATGTTCGAACATAGCAGAGATAGATTCTTCGTTGCTGATACGACGAATCGCTTCGGCCAGCATACCAGACAGCGTCAGAGTACGTACCTTTTCCAGCGCTTTGATTTCCGGCGTCAGCGGAATGGTATCGCAGACGACGAATTCGTCAATCACAGAGTTTTTGATGTTCTGGATGGCGTTGCCGGAGAAGATCGGGTGCGTGGCGTAGGCGAATACGCGTTTCGCGCCGCGCTCTTTCAGCGCTTCCGCAGCTTTACACAGGGTACCACCGGTATCGATCATATCGTCAACCATTACGCAGTCACGGCCGGCGACGTCACCGATGATGTGCATCACCTGAGAAACGTTAGCGCGCGGACGGCGTTTGTCGATGATAGCCATATCGGTATCGTTCAGCAGCTTGGCGATAGCGCGAGCGCGAACCACGCCGCCGATGTCCGGAGAAACCACGATAGGGTTATCCAGGTTCAGCTGCAGCATATCTTCCAGCAGGATCGGGCTGCCGAATACGTTATCCACCGGAACGTCAAAGAAGCCCTGAATTTGTTCTGCGTGCAGGTCAACGGTCAGAACGCGGTCAACGCCGACGCTGGACAGGAAGTCAGCAACCACTTTCGCGGTGATAGGCACACGAGCAGAACGAACACGACGGTCCTGGCGAGCATAACCGAAGTAGGGGATAACAGCGGTGATACGACCTGCCGAAGCACGACGCAGAGCATCAACCATAACAACCAGTTCCATCAGGTTGTCGTTGGTGGGAGCACAAGTGGACTGGATGATGAAAATATCACCACCGCGTACGTTTTCATTGATTTGTACGCTGACTTCGCCGTCGCTAAAACGACCTACAGCGGCGTCGCCAAGAGAAGTGTACAGGCGGTTGGCAATACGTTGTGCTAGTTCCGGGGTGGCGTTACCAGCAAAAAGCTTCATATCAGGCACGAGAAGAACCTCAGGCATGCGTCCAGTGGTGGATGAAATGGGCCAAAAACGGTGCGGGTGGGCACGATTTCATCCAGGCGGTGTATTTAAAGAGCCCGATGCAACGTCTGGAACAGGGTGACGTTGTCACCGTAACTCAGTTTCCCCGGCGTTTTCACCAAATTTGCTATAATGAGCAGAACTTAGCGCAGCGCCTGCTTGAGCGGAGAGATATTAACACCTCGCGCTACGAAGCCATGCAGCCATGCCGGGGCTTTTTCAAGCACCTGACGAGCGGCGGATTCAGTGTCAAATTCAGCAAACACACATGCACCGGTGCCAGTCAGGCGCGACGGCGCATATTCTAACAGCCAGGAAAGCGCTGCATCAACCTCACGAAAACGTTTTCTTGCGATAACCTCGCAATCATTGCCGAATTTACATTTTAATAACGTATTAATTGACCTTGACGGGGTATTGCGCGGTAGTTCCGGATCGCGAAAAATGATCGGCGTGGGAATGCTCACTCCCGGATGGGCCACCAGATACCATTTTTCCTCCGGTTCGGCCGGGGTGAGAATTTCCCCGACGCCTTCGGCAAAGGCCGCATGGCCGCGCACGAACACCGGCACGTCGGCGCCCAGCTGCAGACCCAACGCCGCCAGCTCATCTTCCGAGAGATGGCAGCCCCATAAGTGATTCAGCGCCACCAGTACGGTCGCGGCGTTGGACGAACCGCCGCCGAGGCCGCCGCCCATCGGAAGAACCTTGTCGATGCTGATATCGGCGCCGCGGCCCGCAGGAAGCTTCCCGGCCTGGGCTGCGGCCTGCATTAAAAGCCTGGCCGCGCGAATAATCAGGTTCTCATCATCCGGCACGCCGTCAACCGGCGTCAGCAGACGCAGCTGGCCATCGTCGCGCGGTTCAATCGTCAGCGTGTCGCCATAATCCAGAAACTGAAACAGCGTCTGCAGGGTGTGGTAACCGTCGGCGCGCTGCCCGGTAATATACAAAAACAGATTCAGCTTTGCGGGAGAAGGCCAGCGGGTCATCATTTCACAATCCAGTTATCCATTTTCAGCTTGATGCGCTGACTGCCGTCGTTAAGCTCCATATTGGCCGGTAGCGAAGGTTTGGTGTCCGAGGTGTAGCCACCGTAGGTGACGTGCCAGGTTTTGCCGTTTTGCGTGTAGTTCAGCTCGCGCAGGCGGTACTGATCGTCAAGCGAGTAGTCGGTGGCCTCGCCCGGCAGGCCAATAATCCACTGGCGCAGGCTGTTGAGCGGAATCGGCATGCCGGTCAGGCGGCCAATCATCTCTTCGGCGTCGGTCGCCGTGTAGGTCTGGCCTTTATTGTCAATCAGCTGCACGCTGCCCGGCTGGGCGGTTAACGACAGCTCGGTGCTGCCGAGGGGGTTAGTCAGCAGCAGGCGGTAGTGGTCCTGGCCGGTTTGCTGCCAGAAGAAGCGGGCATAGACTTTTTGCTCATCAGAAAGATAAGCAAAAGCGCCGCGCGTCTGGAACTGATTAAGATTGCGGACATCTTGCTGGTGCTGACGCCACTGTGGAGAATCCGGGCTTTTACCCGGCCCTTTCGGAGCATTAATCGCACAGGCGGTCAGAACGAGGCTTGCCAGCGGCAACAGGCGGAACAGTCGATTCATAATGATGACAAATCCTTGATGTCTACAGTGAAATGCGGCGAATGGGAGAAACAGGCGGCCGATTTGTGTAGCGGGTTACAATTATAACCATTAATGCTAGCGTTGCCGGACGGTAGCGTCTACGTTCAAGTTGTCTGAAATCAAAAAATTACCGTTAATGGCTATTACAGATTAGCTATTACTCCAAAAGGGGAGCCTCTCTTTTATTGATTACGCGCATCCTGTATGATGCCTGCAGACTAACCTTAGCAACGCTGGTACTACTCCCTCACAATGACGCTTTTAGCTCTTGGCATTAACCACAAAACAGCTCCTGTAGCGCTGCGAGAACGCGTAACGTTTTCGCCGGATACGCTCGATCAGGCGCTGGAGAGCTTGCTGGCCCAGCCAATGGTGCAGGGCGGGGTGGTGCTGTCGACCTGTAACCGCACGGAACTCTATCTCAGCGTCGAAGAGCAGGATAACCTTCAGGAAGTGCTTATCCGCTGGCTGTGCGACTACCACGGTTTAAATGAAGACGACCTGCGCAAAAGCCTCTACTGGCATCAGGATAACGAGGCGGTTAGCCATCTGATGCGCGTCGCCAGCGGCCTGGATTCGCTGGTGCTGGGCGAGCCGCAGATCCTCGGGCAGGTGAAAAAAGCCTTTGCCGACTCCAGCCGTGGTCACCTGAACGTTAGCGAGCTGGAGCGCATGTTCCAGAAGTCGTTCTCGGTGGCCAAACGCGTGCGTACCGAAACCGATATCGGCGCCAGCGCGGTCTCCGTGGCGTTTGCCGCCTGTACCCTGGCGCGACAAATCTTCGAATCACTCTCCAGCGTGACCGTGCTGCTGGTTGGCGCCGGTGAGACTATCGAGCTGGTGGCCCGCCATCTGCGCGAGCATAAGGTGCGCAAGATGGTGATTGCTAACCGCACCCGCGAGCGCGCTCAGGCGCTGGCCGATGAAGTCGGCGCGGAGGTGATCGCCCTGAGCGACATCGACGAACGGCTAAAAGAAGCGGATATCATTATTAGTTCTACCGCCAGCCCGCTGCCGATTATTGGCAAAGGGATGGTGGAGCGCGCGCTGAAGGCGCGCCGCAATCAGCCGATGCTGCTGGTGGATATCGCCGTTCCGCGCGATGTCGAACCGGAGGTTGGCAAGCTGGCGAACGCCTATCTCTACAGCGTGGACGATCTGCAAAACATCATTCAGCACAATCTGGCGCAGCGTAAAGCCGCGGCGGTGCAGGCGGAAACCATTGTCGAGCAGGAAGCCAGCGAATTTATGGCCTGGCTGCGCGCTCAGAGCGCCAGCGAGACTATCCGCGAATATCGCTCCCAGGCCGAGCAGGTCCGCGAGGAGCTGACGGCAAAAGCGCTGGCTGCGCTCAATCAGGGCGGCGATGCGCAGGAAATCATGCAGGATCTGGCGCGTAAGCTGACTAACCGCCTGATCCACTCGCCAACCAAATCTCTTCAGCAGGCCGCCCGTGACGGGGATGATGAACGCCTGCATATTCTGCGCAACAGCCTCGGGCTGGAATAGCGCACCTTTCTCTCTTTTTTAGGACAGGGTGAATTCACGCCTATGAAGCCTTCTATTGTTGCCAAACTGGAAGCCCTTTACGAACGCCATGAGGAAGTTCAGGCGCTACTCGGCGATGCCGCAACCATCGCCGATCAGGATAAATTTCGCGCATTGTCGCGCGAATACGCACAGCTGAGCGACGTCGCCCGCTGCTACACCGACTGGCGTCAGCTGCAGGATGATATCGAAGCCGCGCAGATGATGCTCGACGACCCGGAAATGCGCGAAATGGCGCAGGAAGAGCTGCGCGAAGCGAAAGAAAAGGGTGAGCAGATGGAGCAGCAGCTGCAGGTTCTGCTGCTGCCAAAAGACCCGGACGATGAGCGTAACGCGTTTGTTGAAGTTCGCGCCGGTACCGGCGGCGATGAAGCGGCGCTGTTCGCGGGCGATCTGTTCCGTATGTACAGCCGTTACGCGGAATCACGCCGCTGGCGCGTGGAAATCATGAGCGCCAACGAAGGCGAGCACGGCGGCTTTAAAGAAGTGATTGCCAAAATCAGCGGCGACGGCGTCTATGGGCGACTGAAGTTCGAATCCGGTGGCCATCGCGTACAGCGCGTACCGGCCACCGAATCCCAGGGGCGTATCCATACCTCCGCCTGCACAGTGGCGGTGATGCCGGAGCTGCCGGAAGCCGAAATGCCGGATATCAACCCGAGCGATCTGCGCATCGATACCTTCCGCTCCTCCGGCGCGGGCGGTCAGCACGTTAACACCACCGACTCGGCGATCCGTATTACCCACCTGCCGACCGGCATCGTCGTCGAGTGTCAGGACGAACGTTCTCAGCACAAAAACAAAGCCAAAGCGCTGTCGGTGCTTGGCGCGCGTATTCGCGCCGCGGAAGTCTCCAGGCGCCAGCAGGCGGAAGCCTCAGAGCGTCGTAACCTGCTGGGCAGCGGCGATCGCAGCGATCGTAACCGCACCTATAACTTTCCGCAGGGCCGCGTGACCGATCACCGCATCAACCTGACGCTTTACCGTCTGGACGAAGCGATGGAAGGCAAGCTGGATATGCTGATTGAGCCGATCGTTCAGGAATATCAGGCCGATCAGCTGGCCGCCCTTTCCGAGCAGGAATGATGACTTTTCAGCAGTGGCTGACGCAGTCCATCGTCCGCCTGAGCCAAAGTGAAAGCCCGCGCCGGGATGCCGAAATCCTGCTGGGTCACGTGACCGGCAGGGCGCGGACCTATATTCTCGCCTTTGGCGAAACGGCGCTGACGGCGGCGCAGGCCGCCGAGCTGGAAACGCTGCTCAGCCGTCGCGCCCGGGGCGAGCCGGTGGCTCATCTGGTGGGCCAGCGCGAATTCTGGTCGCTGCCGCTGTTCGTTTCTCCCGCCACGCTGATCCCGCGTCCGGATACCGAATGCCTGGTTGAACAGACGCTGGCGCGGTTATCCGACAAGCCGTGCCGCATTCTCGATCTCGGCACCGGCACCGGCGCCATCGCTCTGGCGCTGGCCAGCGAACGCCCCGATTGCCACGTCACCGCCGTTGACGTAATGCCCGACGCGGTGGCGCTGGCGGCGCGTAACGCTGAACATCTCGCTATCCCTAACGTCAGGATACTGCAAAGCCACTGGTTTAGCGCGCTCGCCGGGCAGCAGTTCGACATCATCGTCAGCAATCCGCCCTATATCGATGAAACCGACCCGCATCTTGCGCAGGGCGATGTGCGCTTTGAGCCGAAAACGGCGCTGGTCGCCGCCGATGGCGGTCTGGCCGATCTGGCGCATATCATCCGCGAAGGCCGCCGCTATCTGGCTGCCGGCGGCGTGATGCTGCTGGAACACGGCTGGACGCAGGGGGAAGCGGTGCGCGCAATCTTTCGCGCGGCGGGTTATGGCAATATTGCCACCTGTCGCGACTACGGAGACAACGAGCGTCTGACGCTCGGGCAATATCAGGGAGGCGTATGAATCTGTTTAACGCGGTACTGTATCTGCATATCGCCTGCGTGGTGGTTTCGGTGAGCCTGTTCGTGCTGCGCTACTGGTGGAGCTGGAGCGGTAACCGTCTGCTTGACCAGCGCTGGGTTCGTATCGCGCCGCACTGTAGCGATACGCTGCTGTTTCTCAGCGGCGCCGGACTAATGGCAATAACGCACTATCTGCCGTTTACCGAAGAGGGTACATGGCTGACTGAGAAGCTGTTTGGCGTTATCATTTATATCGCATTGGGATTTATCGCGCTGGGCCGTCGTCGCCAGCGCAGTCAGCAGAGCCGGTTTGTCGCCTTTCTGCTGGCCCTGGTGGTGTTGTTTATCATTATTCAACTCGCCATCACAAGAACACCGTTACTGGGGTAAGGCATGAGGTCGTTAGCTGATTTCGAATTTAATAAAGCGCCGTTATGCGACGGCATGGTCCTCATTTCTGAATTAATCCGCGACGATTTTCCGACGCACTATGTGCAGGATGAGCTGGAGCGGCTGCTGGGCCTGGCGCGTGAGGAGATTGCCGCTTCGTGGGACCAGGAGCGCCAGATAGAACGTCTGCTGGAGCTTTTCTATCATGACTGGGGCTTTAGCGATTCGCGCGGCGTTTACCGCCTGTCCGACGTGCTCTGGCTTGATAAAGTCCTGAACAATCGTCAGGGTAGCGCGGTATCGCTAGGCGCAATCCTGCTGTGGATTGCTCAGCGTCTGGCGCTGCCGGTGGTGCCGGTGATTTTTCCGACCCAGATGCTGCTGCGCGCCGACCCTGAAGAGAGCGAAGAGATGTGGCTCATTAATCCATTTAACGGCGAAACGCTTAACGAGCATACGCTGGAAGTGTGGCTGAAGGGCAATATTAGTCCGGTCGCCGAGCTGTTTAACGAAGACCTCGATGAAGCCGACAACGCGGAAGTGATCCGCAAGCTGCTCGACACGCTCAAATCGGCGCTGATGGAAGAGCGGCAGATGGAGCTGGCGTTACGGACCAGCGAAGCGCTGCTGCAGTTCAATCCGGAAGACCCGTACGAAATTCGCGACCGGGGACTGATATACGCCCAGTTGGATTGCGATCACGTGGCGCTGCAGGACCTCAGTTACTTCGTTGAACAGTGCCCGGAGGATCCCATCAGCGAGATGATCCGCGCGCAGATCAACACCATTTCGCACAAACAAATTACATTGCATTAGTCTGAAACCATTCCGGTTACACCCTGATAAGGCGAACTTATGAAACAAAAAGTGGTTAGCATTGGTGATATCAACGTAGCAAACGACCTGCCATTCGTGCTGTTTGGTGGCATGAACGTGCTGGAATCCCGCGATCTGGCGATGCGTATCTGCGAACACTACGTGACCGTCACGCAGAAGCTGGGCATTCCTTATGTGTTTAAAGCCTCTTTTGATAAAGCTAACCGTTCTTCCATCCACTCCTATCGCGGGCCGGGGCTGGAAGAAGGGATGAAGATTTTCCAGGAGCTGAAACAAACGTTCGGCGTGAAAATCATCACCGACGTTCACGAAGCCAGCCAGGCTCAGCCGGTCGCTGACGTGGTGGACGTTATTCAGCTGCCTGCGTTCCTCGCCCGTCAGACCGATCTGGTTGAAGCGATGGCGAAAACCGGCGCGGTGATCAACGTGAAAAAACCGCAGTTCGTGAGCCCGGGCCAGATGGGCAATATCGTCGATAAGTTTATCGAAGGCGGCAACGACAAAGTGATCCTTTGCGATCGCGGCGCGAACTTCGGCTACGATAACCTGGTCGTCGACATGCTGGGCTTTGGCGTGATGAAGAAAGCCTCCAATAACTCACCGGTTATCTTCGACGTTACTCACGCTCTGCAGTGCCGCGACCCGTTTGGCGCGGCCTCCGGCGGACGCCGCGCGCAGGTTGCCGAACTGGCGCGCGCCGGGATGGCGGTGGGTATCGCCGGCCTGTTTATTGAAGCGCATCCGGATCCGGAGCACGCGAAATGCGACGGTCCGTCCGCGCTGCCGCTGGATAAACTGGAGCCGTTCCTCAAGCAGATGAAAGCCATCGACGATCTGGTTAAAGGCTTCGATGAGCTCGATACCAGCAAGTAACCGTCGCTGAAATGACAAAAGCCTGCCCGTTGCAAAACCGGCAGGCTTTTTTTATCTCCCCGACAGGCGGACGCCGCCGGGGAAGGTTCAGGCAAAAATGGTCATCAGGTAGGCGGCGAACAGCGCGAGGTGCGCCGCGCCGTTCAGCACGTTGGTACGCCCGGTAGAGAACGATATCTGGCACAGCAGCAGCGAGGCGACCATCACCACCATTTCCGGCGCGCCAAGGCCAAAGCGCAGTTCGTTGCCGGTGAGGAAGGCGATAAGCGTCACCACCGGCACCGTCAGGGAAATGGTGGCCAGCACGGAGCCGAAGAACAGGTTCATCGCCCGCTGGACCTGATTGTTCAGGACCGCTTTCAGCGCGCCAAGGCCTTCCGGAGAGAGGATCAGCAGCGCGACCAGGAAGCCGGTAAAGGCGACGGGGGCATTCATGCTGGTCAGCAGCGTCTCCAGCGGATTGGCGTTCATTTTAGTCACGGCGATAACCGCAACCAGGTGTATCAGCAGCCAGGCGGTGTGCCACTTGCTGCTATGGGCCGACGGTTTGCCGTGATGCGGATCATCGTCGTCGCCGTCATCCTCGTGTTCGTAAACAAACAGGCTCTGGTGCGTTTTCGTTTGAATCAGCAGGAACACGCCGTACATGGCGGCGGAGATCAGCGCAACCAGCAGCGCCTGGCCGGTGGTGAAATTAGCCCCGGGCAGCGCCATGGGAAAGACCAGGACGATGATCGCCAGCGGAAAGAGGGCGATGAGGTACTGTTTAAGGCCGAACAGATTCATATACTGGGTGGCGAATTTGCGCCCGCCCAACAATAAAGAAAAACCTACCAGCCCGCCGGTAACAATCATGATGATTGAATAAAGCGTATCTCGCATCAGGGTCGGCGCGGCGTCGCCGGTGGCCATTAATGCGGAAATCAGGCTGACTTCGAGAATAACTACTGAAAGGCTTAAAATTAACGAACCATAGGGTTCGCCAAGGCGGTGCGCCAGAACGTCGGCGTGGCGAACAACGCTGAACGCGCTGCTCAGAATCCCGACCAGCGCCAGGATATTAATGGCAACGACCACTGGCAGTGACTGGCTGCTTCCCCAGAAAAACAGCACCGCCAGCGCCAGAACCGGAAAGGCGAGGGTGGTCTCCTTGTGGCGGGTTTTCACCGCCTCATGTGCATCGGTCATGAATTATCTCCAGGTGTGCAGGTGTTATAATTATAGATACTGTAAGTTAATAAAATAACAGACATTGATCGAACTACTTTGTTTTTTTACTTAAATTTACCACTCTGACCATGGAAAAGTGGTAGATTGCCATAAACTGCGGTTACTATCGTTTTGTATTTATTATTCAGATAATTACTAAAACATCTTTCTCATTTATCCATCGCCTTGCCAGCCGGTAAATCGCCTGACAGACTGACTATTCACCTTAAATCTGGAGGTCGCCATGCCCTATAGCAACAAAAGTGAATTACCCGACAGCGTTCAGCACGTTCTGCCTGCGCATGCCCAGGAGATTTACAAAGAGGCCTTTAACAGCGCCTGGGACCAGTATAAGCATAAAGAAGACCGACGCGATGACGCCAGCCGTGAAGAGACGGCGCACAAAGTCGCCTGGGCGGCGGTGAAAAATGAGTACCAAAAAGGCGATGATGATAAGTGGCATAAGAAGAAGTAATCGCTTTTGCTACCTCATGTGCTGCCTGAGCCCTTGCCCGCGGCTCGTTCATTGCTTATTGTCAAATAAAGCTGGATAATAATTCGGCAATACTTCACGGATGGCACCAGATAATCGCCGGGAAGCGGGCAGTGGCGGAGGTAGTAGAAAGTGTTAACGCGTGATTTCTTACTGAATGCGGATTGTAAAACGGCGTTTGGCGCTATTGAGGAATCGCTTCTTTGGTCGGCAGAGCAGCGGGCAGCCTCTTTGGCGGCGACCCTGGCCTGTCGTCCGGACGATGGCTCGGTGTGGATCTTTGGCTACGGTTCGCTGATGTGGAATCCGGCGCTGGAGTATCGCGAATCCTGTACCGGTACGCTACCGGGCTGGCACCGCGCGTTTTGCCTGCGGCTCACCGCCGGGCGCGGTAGCGCCACTCAGCCGGGTCGAATGCTGGCGTTGAAAGAGGGCGGGCGCACCACCGGCGTTGCCTACCGCCTGCCTGATGACACTCTCGAAGAAGAGCTGACCCTGCTGTGGAAGCGGGAGATGATCACCGGCTGCTACCTGCCGACCTGGTGCAAGCTGGATCTGGACGATGGCCGCACCGTCAATGCATTAGTTTTTATTATGGACCCGCGTCATCCCCTGTTTGAGGCGGACACCAGCGCGCAGGTGATTGCGCCGCTGATAGCGCGCGCCAGCGGCCCGCTTGGCACCAACGCTCAGTATCTGTTCTCGCTCGATCAGGAGCTGCGGAAACTCGGGATGTACGATGCCTGCCTCGACGATTTAGTCGGCAAGGTGCGTCATCTGCTGGGGGAAAGCAGCCAGCCCGGGCTGGCTTAAGAGTAGATCGCCCGGGTTTCCCCGGGCGTTTGCTATCAGGCGGGAACGTAGCTGATGGAGTGCTCCAGCGACTGGCTGTGGCTGTCGATGAGAACGTTCCAGGTGCCGCTGTAAGGCACGGTCAGATACGCGCTATCTCTGTCCTGCACACTCAGAATATCCGCATGACTATCGCCAGGCACTTTGGCGCTCATCAGGTGAATGTGGCAGCGTTCGGAACAACGCACCACCAACGTATCACCGCCAAACAACGTTAAACTTGCTTTTACCATTGCCATTTAATCTCGACCCCGTTTCTGTCTACAGCATCCTGCCAGCCCATTAACCCGCGTGATATTGTTCACACTTTGCTCTGTGCATAACACCAAAGGGGAGGGGGGCAGATGCTGATTTTGATCAAAAAAAGGAATAAAGATTAAACAAAAATGACGTTGTGCCTGAAAGCATTCAGCTGACATTGTTTTCGGTTAACAAACGCCGCCAGCTTAATATTTAATCCCGTTGAATGGCGGATTTTTAGAAGGTCAGGACTTTATCCGCCGCCAGCGTCCACTGCGCCAGCTCGACGAGGGTGCCAATCTCCACGCCATCAATCAGCGGCAGCGCGCCGATCCCCCGGCCGTCAGCGCAGGTTTTACACAGCTTCACCGGCACGTTTTGCGCGGTGAGGATCTCCAGCATCTGCTGAATGTTGTAGCCTTCCGCTGGCTTCTGTCCGCGCAGGCCGGCGGTCACCGCATCAGACATTAAAAATAATTTCAGTTCGAGGTCAGACTGCTGCTCGCGCAGGGCGATAGCCAGACGCAGGCTATTGAACAGGGATTCGCTGCCGTAGGCGGCACCGTTAGCGATAATCACAATACGTTGCATAAGGACTCCTTCTATAAGGCACGGTTATTGCTTGGCTGAAGTATAAAGCGTTAACCCGGGGGAAGGGTATGAATAATGTGGCGGGTAATACGCCTGAGGTGGTCGACTGGTTTGCGCGCGCGCGTCGCTTACAGAAGCGGCAGCTGCACCAGCTGGCGCAGCAGGGGGCGCTGGCAGGCCAGATAAGCGCGCTGGTGCATATGCTGCAGTGCGAGCGCGGCGCGTCAAATATCTGGCTATGCTCGGGCGGCAGACTATACGCGGCGGAGTGCCGGGCGGGCGCGGCGCTGGTTGATGAGCAGCTCACGCGGTTTTATGCGGCGCTGGAACCTGCCCGCGATGCCGCCAGCAGCGCGCTCTGCTGGCGAATTGCCTGCGCGGTGTGGTATCTGACGCAGCTTGTCGCGTTGCGTAAACGCGTGCGCGGCCTGGAGATTGCCGCAGAAGAGGCCACCGGGCAGTTTAGCCGCATTATCCGCCACCTGTTGAATATCGTTCCGCAGCTCAACGACAGTATCGACGATCCGCAAATCGCCGGGCGGATGGTCGCGCTTTACAGCTTTATGCAGGGGAAAGAGCTGGTCGGACAGGAGCGCGCGCTGGGCGCGCTGGGCTTTGCTCGCGGACAGTTCAGCGATGAGCTGCGCCAGCAGCTGGTGGACCGCATTGACGGCCAGCAGCCCTGTTTTGACACTTTTCAGGCTTTAGCCAGTTCGCCGCAAACCGTTCTGTTTGTTGAACAGTGCCAGGCCGGCCTGGAAATTGAACAGCTGCGGCGGGTCGCCTGCACCCGCCAGCCGCCGCCGGACGAGGGAGAAACGGCGCTGCGCTGGTTTTGCGTTCAGACCCAGCGTCTTGAGCAGCTGCGCGGCGTGGAAGAGCGGCTGATCGCAGACCTGCTTAACGCGGCCGATGCGCTGCTGGAGGGAGACGATCGGGAGGTCCAGGTGCCGCCCGCCGACTGGCAGGAGGACGGTATAGCCCTGCGGCTGGATAAGCAGCTGTTGCCGCTGGTGCGCCAGCAGGCCCATGAGCTACAGCAGCTCTCCGCCCAGCTCGCGTCGTTAAAAGATGCGCTTGAAGAGCGCAAGCTGATTGAAAAAGCCAAAAGCGTGCTGATGACCCACCAGGGAATGCAGGAGGAGCAGGCCTGGCAGGCGCTGCGTAAAATGGCGATGGACAAAAATCAGCGCATGGTTGAGATAGCCCGCGCGCTGCTGACGGTGAAGTCGCTATGGCAAGTACCACCTAAGGAGTAGATGCACAATCAGTGGGCATATGTTGCCAGCCGACGGTGCAGTTTTTGCCTCAAACGCCCCCGGCAAATGAGCCAACGCGCGTGAACCGGGCCTCCGCAAATCTGGCATTGGCTTTGCATTAAATAAAACGAGTGAATAAAGGTTTTGGGCAGCGGGCCAACGGCGGCACGTATGTCTAAGGATAAAGGCGTCCAGCGGTGCGTAAGCACCGCCGGACGCTTTTTTTTTGCGCGTTTCTGGAGCGGGTATGGGCGATACGTTTTCAATTTCACGGCGGCGTTTATTACAGGCGGGGGCGGCGCTGGGCGGCGCGATGCTGCTCCCCGGCATGATGCAGGCGGCATGGGCGGCAGGGTCGGATAAGCCGGAACAGACTACCGTGCGGGTCGGTTTTATTCCGCTGACCGACTGCGCCCCCTTAGCCATCGCTTCCCTGAAGGGGTTCGATAAAAAGTACGGCATCACCCTCGTCCCGAGCAAGGAGGCCAGCTGGGCGGCGGTGCGCGACAAGCTGGTTGCCGGGGAGCTGGACGCCGCGCACATTCTGTACGGCATGCTCTACGGCCTTGAGCTGGGGATCGCCAGTAAACCGCAGGCGATGGCCAATCTGATGACCCTTAACCGCAACGGTCAGGCGATAACGCTCTCCAGCGAGCTGCAGGAGAAGGGCGTCACCGACCTGGGCGGGCTGAAAAAACTGATCGACCAGCAGGCGCCGGGCAGCTACACCTTCGCCCACACCTTCCCAACCGGCACCCACGCGATGTGGCTCTACTACTGGCTGGCGAGCGGTGGAATTAATCCCTTTGACGATATTCGCACCGTCGTGGTGCCGCCGCCGCAGATGGTAATGAACATGCGCATCGGCAATATGAGCGGCTTTTGCGTTGGCGAACCGTGGAACGCGCGCGCGATAAACGATCGTATCGGCTTCACCGCCGCCACTTCGCAGGATATCTGGCCGGAGCATCCGGAAAAAATTCTCGGCACCCGCAGCGAATGGGTTGAGCGTCATCCCAACACCGCGCGCGCGCTGGTGGCGGCGCTGATAGAGGCCCAGCGCTGGATTGACGCATCCGCCGAGAACACCCGCGAAACGGCGCGCCTTCTCGCCAGACGCGCGTGGCTGAACACCAAAGAGCAGTACCTCAGCGGGCGCATGCTCGGCGAATACGACAACGGTATCGGCCGCCGCTGGCAGGACGCGCACCCGATGCGCTTCTACGAACGGGGAGAAGTGAGTTTTCCGTGGCTCTCGGACGGCATGTGGTTTTTGACCCAGTTCCGCCGTTGGGGATTGCTGAAGTCGGCGCCGGATTATCTGGCGGTGGCCCAGCGCATTAACCGGATTGACGTCTGGAAAGAGGCCGCGCAGGCGGTCGGCGGCATCAGCGCGCCGACGCAGGCGATGCGCAGCAGCACGCTGATCGATGGCAAGGTCTGGAATGGGACCGATCCGGAAGGCTACGCCCGCAGTTTCGCGATTCAACGTAAGGGGGCATGAGATGAAACACGCATATAAACCGCAACCGCAGGCCGGCGCCGACAGCGCGCCCGGCGAAGTCATTACCCTGCCGCCGCTGCAGGTGCGCAAAACCACGCCTCCGCTCAGCCGCTGGCTGCGGGATGTCACCCAACGTCTTCTGCCGCCGCTGCTCGGGCTGGGATTGCTGCTGCTGGGCTGGCAGCTGGCGGCGATGAACAGCAAAGGCTTTCCGACGCCGCTCAGCACGCTGGATTCCGCGCTAACCCTTTTCGCCGACCCGTTTTATCAGGACGGGCCGAACGATATGGGCATCGGCTGGAACGTGCTGGCGTCACTGCAGCGGGTGGCGGTGGGATTTGGCCTTGCCGCGCTGGCGGGAATTCCGCTCGGCTTCCTGATTGGCCGCTCGCTCTTTTTCGCCCGCATGTTTAACCCGCTGATCGCGCTGCTGCGCCCGGTCAGCCCGCTGGCCTGGCTGCCCATCGGCCTGCTGCTGTTCCAGAAAGCGGAACCCGCCTCCAGCTGGACCATTTTTATCTGCTCGATCTGGCCGATGGTCATTAACACCGCCGAGGGCGTGCGGCGTATTCCGGAAGATTACCTCAACGTCGCCCGGGTGCTGCAGCTGTCGGAGTGGACGGTGATGCGCAAGATCCTCTTTCCGGCGGTATTGCCCGCGGTGCTGACCGGGGTTCGTCTCTCCATCGGTATCGCCTGGCTGGTGATTGTCGCCGCCGAAATGCTCACCGGCGGCTTAGGGATCGGCTTCTGGATCTGGAACGAGTGGAACAACCTCAACGTCGAAAACATCATCATCGCCATCGTCATTATCGGCGTGGTCGGGCTGCTGCTGGAACAGGGGCTGATGCTGCTCGCCCGTCGTTTTAGCTGGCAGGAAAAATAGGGAGTCGCAGATGAAACCATTAATTCAGGTCCAGGGCGTCAGCCAGCGTTTTAACACCGCCAGCGGCGAATTCCTGGCATTGCAGAACGTCTCCTTCGACATCTACGAAGGGGAGACCATCAGCCTGATCGGCCACTCCGGCTGCGGTAAATCAACCCTGCTGAATCTGATAGCCGGGATAGCCCTGCCGACGGAAGGCGGCCTGCTGTGCGACAACCGTGAAATCGCCGGGCCGGGGCCGGAACGCGCGGTGGTGTTTCAGAACCACTCCCTGCTGCCGTGGCTGACCTGTTTTGACAACGTGGCGCTGGCGGTGGATCAGGTCTTTCGCCGCAGCATGAGCAAAGGCGAGCGCAAAGAGTGGATTGAGCACAACCTCGAGCGGGTACAGATGGGGCACGCCCTGCACAAGCGCCCGGGAGAAATCTCCGGCGGCATGAAGCAGCGCGTTGGCATTGCCCGGGCGCTGGCGATGAAACCGAAAGTGCTGCTGCTGGATGAACCCTTTGGCGCCCTTGATGCCCTGACGCGGGCGCATTTACAGGATGCGGTGATGCAGATCCAGCAGTCGCTGAATACCACCATCGTCATGATTACCCATGACGTTGATGAAGCGGTGCTGCTTTCCGACCGGGTGCTGATGATGACCAACGGTCCGGCGGCGACGGTCGGGGAGATCCTCGACGTCAATCTGCCGCGACCGCGCCATCGCGTGCAGCTGGCGGACGATAGCCGCTATCACCATCTGCGCCAGCAGATCCTGCACTTCCTCTATGAAAAACAGCCGAAAGCGGCATAGGGGGCGGCGATGAGGCGGCAACTGGTGATTATTGGCAACGGTATGGCGGCCACGCGCCTGGCGCAGGCGCTGGTGGAGCGCGATGCGCAGCGGTTTAGCATCACCCTCATCGGCGATGAGCCGTGCCAGGCCTATAACCGCATTCAGCTGTCGCCGGTGCTTGGCGCCGAAAAAGCGGCAAGCGAGACGCTGCTGCTGCCCGCGTCATGGTATCCGCGGCATAACGTGACGGTACGCGCCGGTGAAACGGTTACGGCGGTGGATATTGCGGCCCGTACGCTGCAAACCACCGCAGGCGAACTGGGCTGGGATGAGCTGGTGTTCGCCACCGGCTCACTGCCGTTTCTGCCGCCGCTGCCGGGCATCACCCAGCCGCACGTTTTTGCTTTCCGCACCCTGGCGGACGTTGAGGGCATCCTGGCCATCGACGGCCCGGCGGTGGTCATTGGCGGCGGCGTACTCGGCGTAGAGGCCGCCGCGGCGCTGCGGTGTCATGGTGACAGTGTCACTTTACTCCATCGCGGAAGCGGGCTGATGGAGCAGCAAATCGATGCTTTTGCCAGCGAGCAGCTGCAAATGCTGCTTGCCGAGCGCGGGATTCGCTGCGTGATGGAGAGCCGTATCGCCGCCATTGATGAACATCAGGTGCGGCTGGAGGACGGGCGCGCGTTTGCCGCCTCGCGGGTGGTGGTGGCGACCGGCGTGCAGCCGAACAAACGGCTGGCCGAGCGCAGCGGGCTGGCCTGCGCCCGCGGCATCCTCGTTGACCGCCAGCTGGCAACCGCGCAGCCGGGCGTCAGCGCCATCGGCGAGTGCTGTGAAATCGACGGTCAGACCTGGGGGCTGGTGGCGCCGTGTCTGCGCCAGGCGGAGGTGCTGGCGGACCGCCTGTGCGCGACCCCTGGCGAGGATTTCAGCTGGCAGGACAGCGGCACTCGCCTGAAGGTCACCGGCATTGAGCTCTTCAGCGCCGGCGAGCTGCGGGCCGCCGAACAGGATGACGTATATACCAGCTGGGATCCGCTGGACCGCCACTACCGTCGCCTGCTGCTGCGCGACGGCAAGCTGCGCGGCGTACTGCTGCTGGGCGATTGCAGCAGCGCCGCGCCCCTCACCGCTCTGCTGGGGGCGCATGCGCCGGCGCCGGCAGAGTGGCTCTTCGATCCCTCTTCAACGATGCAGCCGCGCGCTGCGGGACAAACTACGATGACAAAACCTGTATTAGTGCTGGTCGGACACGGTATGGTCGGCCACCATTTTCTTGAGCAATGCGTCGACCGTCACCTTCATCAACAGTATCGGATTGTGGTGTTCTGCGAGGAGCGCTATGCCGCTTACGACCGGGTTCATCTGACTGAATATTTCGCCGGACGCAGCGCGGAATCGCTGTCGCTGGTTGAGGGCGATTTTTTCGCTCAGCACGGTATTGAGCTGCGCCTGAGCGAATCGGTCGCCAGCATCGACCGCGAAGCGCGGGTGGTGCGCGATGCCTTCGGCCACGAAACCCACTGGGATAAGCTGGTGCTGGCGACGGGGTCTTACCCGTTTGTTCCGCCGGTGCCGGGTCATAATCTCGAGGGCTGTTTTGTTTATCGTACGCTAGACGACCTCGACCAGATTGCCGCCCGCGCCGCAACCGCCCGACGGGGTGTGGTGATCGGCGGCGGCCTGCTCGGGCTGGAAGCGGCCAACGCGCTGAAGCAGCTGGGGCTGGAAACTCACGTTGTCGAGTTTGCGCCGAACCTGATGGCGGTGCAGCTGGACAACGGCGGCGCTGCGATGCTGCGGGAAAAAATCAGCCAACTGGGCGTCGGGGTGCATACCAGCAAGGCGACGACGGAAATTGTTCGCAATGAGCAGGGGCTGCAGCTGAACTTCGCTGACGGCACCTCGCTGGCGACCGATATGCTGGTGTTCTCCGCCGGTATTCGTCCGCAGGACGCGCTGGCGCGCCGCGGCGGACTGAACGTAGGCGAACGCGGCGGCATATGCATCGACAACCAGTGCCGTACCTCCGACCCGGACGTACTGGCGATCGGCGAATGCGCCCTGTGGGAAAACAAAATTTATGGTCTGGTGGCGCCCGGCTATCAGATGGCGCGCGCCGCGGCGGCCACCCTGGCGGGCGAGGCGGGCTGCTTTAGCGGCGCGGATATGAGCACTAAGCTGAAGCTGCTGGGCGTCGATGTCGCCTCGTTCGGCGACGCCCAGGGGCGCACGCCGGGCTGTCAGAGCTATCAGTGGACTGATGGGCCGCAGCAGATCTACAAAAAAATCGTGGTCAGCGCGGAGGGCAAAAAACTGCTCGGCGGGGTGCTGGTCGGGGATGCCAGCGACTATGCCACGCTGCTACAGATGATGCTTAACGGGATGGCTTTACCCAAACACCCGGAAAGCCTGATCCTTCCGGCGCGGGAGGGCAGCGCGCCAAAAGCGCTCGGGGTAGCGGCGCTGCCGGACAGCGCGCAGATTTGCTCCTGTCACAACGTCAGCAAAGGCGATATCTGCCAGGCGGTGAGCGGCGGCGCGGGCGATATGGCGGCGATAAAAAGCTGCACTAAAGCGGCAACCGGCTGCGGCGGCTGTAGCGCGCTGGTGAAACAGGTGATGGAGTACCAGCTTGCCGAGCAGGGCGTCGAAGTTAAAAAGGATATCTGCGAGCACTTTCCGTGGTCGCGGCAGGAGATCTATCACCTGGTACGCGTCAACCATATCCGCACCTTCGAACAGCTGATTGCCCGCTATGGACACGGCCACGGCTGTGAAGTCTGTAAACCTCTGGTGGCCTCGGTGCTGGCCTCCTGCTGGAATGAATATCTGCTGAAGCCGGCGCATCTGCCGCTTCAGGACACCAACGATCGCTACTTCGCCAATATTCAGAAAGACGGTACCTATTCGGTGGTGCCGCGCATGGCGGCGGGAGAGGTGACGCCGGACGGGCTGATTGCGATCGGCCAGATCGCCAAACGCTATCAGCTATACAGTAAGGTGACCGGCGGCCAGCGTATCGACCTGTTCGGCGCGCGCCTGGAGCAGCTCCCGGCAATCTGGCGCGAGCTGGCAGAGGCGGGATTTGAAACCGGCCACGCCTACGGCAAATCCCTGAGGACGGTGAAATCCTGCGTCGGTTCGACCTGGTGCCGCTACGGCGTCCAGGATTCCACCGGCCTGGCGGTCACCCTCGAACATCGCTACAAGGGGCTGCGCGCGCCGCACAAAATTAAAATGGCCGTCTCCGGCTGTACCCGCGAATGCGCGGAGGCCCAGGGGAAAGATATTGGGGTTATCGCCACGGAGAAGGGCTGGAACCTGTACGTTTGCGGCAACGGCGGCATGAAGCCGCGCCATGCCGACCTGTTCGCCAGCGATCTTGATGAGGCCACCCTTATTCGCAGTATTGATCGGCTGCTGATGTTCTACATTCGTACCGCGGATCGCCTGCAGCGCACCAGTACCTGGATGGATAACCTTGAGGGCGGGGTCGACTATCTGCGCGACGTGATCCTCGAAGACAGCCTCGGCATCGGCGAAGAGCTGGAGCAGGAGATGGCGCGGGTGGTCGAGAGCTACCAGTGCGAATGGCAAACCACCCTTAACGATCCGCAGCGGCTGGCGCTGTTCCGCTCCTACGTGAACAGCGATGAGCCGGACGAAAGCGTACAGCGGCAAACCCTGCGCGGCCAGCCGCAGCTGGCCCCGTTCGCGGCGCAGGCCGAACCGGCGCTGCCGTCCCGCCCGTGGCAGGCCATTTGCGATCTCGACGCCATTCCTCAGCAGGCGGGGATTGGCGCGCGGCTCGGCGAGCGGCAGATTGCGCTGTTCCGCTTCGGCGACCAGGTGTATGCCCTCGATAACCTTGAACCGGGCAGCGAGGCCAACGTTTTGTCGCGCGGCCTGCTTGGCGATGCGGGCGGCGAACCGATCGTGATTTCGCCTCTGTATAAGCAGCGTATCCGCCTGCGCGATGGTCGCCAGTGCGACGGCGGCGAACTGGCGGTACGCGCCTGGCCGGTCAAAGTGGAGAACGGTAAAGTGTGGGTTGGCAACCAGCAGCTGCTGGCGCGCGCGGAGGCCTCCTGATGACGGAAACCAGGACCACGTGTCCCTATTGCGGAGTCGGCTGCGGCGTTATCGCCAGCCTGAATGCCGATGGCCAGGTTACCGTACGCGGGGATGAGCAGCACCCGGCAAACGTTGGCCGCCTGTGCGTGAAGGGGGCGGCGCTGGGCGAAACCGTCGGCCTGGCGGGAAGATTGCTCTTCCCGGAAGTCGACGGCGAGCGCGCAACCTGGACCCAGGCGCTGGCGGCGGCGGGTTCGCGCCTGCGGGAGGTCATCGACCGTCACGGGCCGCAGGCGGTGGCGTTTTATGCCTCCGGCCAGCTGCTGACCGAAGACTACTACGCGGCGAATAAGCTGATGAAGGGGTTTATCGGCGCGGCAAATATCGATACCAATTCGCGGCTGTGCATGTCTTCAGCGGTTACCGGCTACAAACGGGCACTGGGCGCTGATGTGGTGCCGTGCAGCTATGAGGACGTGGAAAACAGCGATCTGGTGGTGCTGGTCGGGTCGAACGCCGCTTGGGCGCATCCGGTACTCTATCAGCGGCTGGCGCAGGCGAAGCGCGACAATCCGCAGATGCGGGTGGTGGTCATTGATCCGCGTCGGACCGCCACCTGCGATATCGCGGACCGGCATCTGGCGCTGGCTCCCGGCAGCGACGGCGGGCTGTTTGTCGGCCTGCTGAACGCCATTGCCGCCAGCGGCGCCATCAGCGGTGATTTCAGCGATGCGCCGCAGGCGCTGGCTATCGCCCGGAACTGGGACCTCGACAAAGTAGCGCAGTTCTGCGGCCTGCCGCGACAGCAGGTCGCCGATTTCTACAGCGAGTTTATCGCCGCTCCGCGCGCCATCACGCTCTATACCATGGGGATTAATCAATCCGCCAGCGGCAGCGATAAATGCAACGCTATCATCAACGTTCACCTGGCGAGCGGGAAATTTGGCCGCCCGGGCTGCGGGCCTTTTTCGCTGACCGGACAACCTAACGCCATGGGCGGGCGCGAGGTGGGCGGGCTGGCGACCATGCTGGCGGCGCATATGAATTTTGAAACCGATGATTTACGGCGTCTGGCGCGCTTCTGGGGGACCGAACGTCTGGCGCAAACGCCGGGGCTGACGGCGGTGGATCTGTTCGCCGCCATTGGCCGCGGCGAGGTGAAAGCGGTGTGGATTATGGGCACCAATCCGGTGGTGTCGCTGCCGGACAGCCATGCGGTAAGCGAAGCGCTGGCGGCCTGTCCGCTGGTCATCGTTTCCGACGTCGCCGCCGCTACCGATACCGGACGCTTTGCCCATATCCGCTTTCCCGCGCTGGCGTGGGGAGAGAAGAGCGGCACGGTAACCAACTCCGAACGGCGGATCTCGCGCCAGCGCGCTTTCATGCCGCCGCCGGGGGAGGCCAGAGCTGACTGGTGGATCGTCGCCCGCGTGGCCCAGGCGCTGGGCTTCGGCTCCGCCTTTGCCTGGCAGCATCCGCATGAGGTGTTCAGCGAACACGCCGCGCTTTCAGGATATGAAAACGATGGCCAGCGGGCGTTTGACATCGGCGGACTGGCGGATCTCAGCCGCGAAGCGTGGGATGCGCTGGAGCCGGTGCGCTGGCCGGTGAGCCGCAGTCATGCAAGCTGGGGTTTGCTCAAGGGGTGGCACCGCAGCGGCAAACTGCGCATGGTCCCGGTGACCCCACAGCCCACTCGGGCGGTCACCGATGCGTTCTATCCGCTGATCCTCAACAGCGGGCGGATCCGCGATCAGTGGCACACCATGACCCGCACCGGCGCGGTGCCGCGTCTGATGCAGCATATTAGCGAACCGGTGGTGGAAGTCGCGCCAGCGGACGCGACGCGCTATCAGCTGCTGGAAGGTGAACTGGCGCGGGTCCGCTCACCGAATGGGGTGATGGTAGCAAAAGTGACAATCAGCGCTGGCCAGCGTCCCGGATCGCTGTTTGTGCCGATGCACTGGAATGATCAGTATGCTCGCCAGGGACGGGTGAATAACCTGCTGAGGGCGGTCACCGACCCGCACTCCGGGCAGCCGGAAAGTAAACAGGCGGCGGTAGCGATAGCCGCCTGGCTGCCGGCGTGGAAAGGCGAGCTTTTTGCTCGCCAGCCGGTTCCGCTCCCCGCCTCGCTGCACTGGCGGCGGCGGGCGGCGCAGGGCGTTATCCATCTTTCGCTGGCGGGGGATACCCGCTCCCGCGACTGGCTTGTGGGCTGGTGTCAGCGGCAGGGATGGCAGATGCAGGTAGCCGAAGGCGGCAACGTCTGGAACCTGCTGGCGTGGCAGGGGGGAGAGCTGATGCTCGGCTGGTGGAGCGACGCCAGCGAGCCGGCTATTGATGCCGAGTGGATTCACGCCGCGTTTCGCACTCCGCCGCAGAACGCCGCCCGGCGCCATGCACTATTAAGCGGCAGAAAAGGCGGCGATGAGATGCCGCGCGGGCGCATTATCTGCAGCTGCTTTAGCGTGGGCGAACGGGCGATAGGCGAAGCGATTGCCAGCGGCTGCCGTACGCCTGCCGCGCTGGGGGCGAAGCTCAAATGCGGCACCAGCTGCGGTTCCTGTCTCCCGGAGCTTAAGGCGCTGCTGGCGGCGAAGCGGGTTCAGGCCTGAGATTCAGCATATTCCTGGAATCGCGCCAGAGGCTGCGAGGGTGGGCAAAAAACGATAAACTTAGGTTTTGCCGCCACCACTTCGTGAGTAGACGTAACCGATTTGAGCTCCTTGTCGTTCCGCATAATCCAGTATTTACCGCTTCTTCTGCTGCTGGCAGGCGCGCCCGCCCGCGCGCTGCAGGATAATCAGGCGTTCTCCGGCGCGCCTGAGAGCTTACCCGACCTCGGCCTGGCGCCGCAGGTCGACGACGACGCAAAGCACTTTGCCGAGATGGCGAAGAAATTTGGCGAAGCCAGTATGAGCGATAACGGGCTGACAACCAGCGAACAGGCGCGAGTATTTGCCATCGGTAAACTGGGGAACGAGGTCAGCCACCAGCTGGAGAACTGGCTTTCGCCGTGGGGCAACGCCAACGTCGATCTGCTGGTGGATAAAGAGGGCAATTTTACCGGCAGCAAAGGGAGCTGGTTTGTCCCTCTGCAGGATAACGGCGACTACCTTACCTGGAATCAGTACTCGGTCACCCAGCGGGATACGGGTCTGGTCGGCAATATTGGTCTCGGCCAGCGCTGGCGGATGGGCTCCTGGCTGCTGGGCTACAACTCTTTCTACGATAAAGCCCTGGACGATCGGATGGCGCGCGGCAGCGTCGGGGCCGAAGCCTGGGGCGAGTCGCTGCGCCTGTCGGCGAACTACTACCAGCCGCTCGGCGGCTGGCAGCAGGGGAGTAGCCTGACCCAGCAGCAGCGTATGGCGAGCGGCTACGATGTGACCGCCCAGGCGCGGCTGCCGTTTTATCAGCACATTAATACCAGCGTCAGCGTGGAGCAGTATTTTGGCGATAGCGTCGATCTGTTCCATTCGGGTACCGGCTACCATAACCCGGTCGCGGTGTCGGTGGGGCTGAATTACACTCCCGTTCCGCTGGTGACGGTCACGGCGAAGCATAAGCAGGGCGAGAGCGGCGTCAGCCAAAATGATGTCGGGCTGAAGCTGAACTATCGCTTCGGCGTCCCGCTGAAGCAGCAGCTGGCGGCCGATGAAGTCGCCGTTAGCCGATCGCTTCGCGGCAGCCGCTACGACAGCCCGGAACGGGATAACCTGCCGGTCGTTGAATATCGCCAGCGTAAAACGCTGTCGGTTTATCTGGCGACGCCGCCCTGGGATCTTCAGCCCGGGGAAACGGTGCAGCTGAAACTGCAGATTCGCAGCCTGCACGGCATTAAGTCGCTGAGCTGGCAGGGGGATACCCAGGCGCTAAGCCTGACTTCGCCAATTGAGGCGAACAGTACGGACGGCTGGACCGTGATTATGCCGCGCTGGAGCAGCGAAGCCGGGGCGAGCAACCGCTGGCATCTTTCGCTGGTGGTGGAGGATAAAACGGGTCAGCGCGTCTCATCCAATGAGATCGCACTGGCGCTGACTGAGCCGTTGGTACGGGTACCGGCCGAGGGCGTGTCGTGGCAGCATCTGCCCTAAAATACGCGCTCCTGATGGACCCAAACCGCCGCTTCCACGCGCGATTTCAGCTTCATTTTCTTGAGCATATGCTTGACGTGGACTTTGACGGTACTTTCGGTGATGTCCAGACGGCGGGCGATCATTTTGTTCGGCAGGCCCTGGGCAATCAGCTTGAGAATATCGCGCTCGCGCGGGGTCAGCTGGCTGATGTCGCGGTCCGAGGTGGCGCGATTAGCGCGCAGGCTGGCAGCCAGCACCGGGGTTAACGCTTCGCTGAGCACCATTTCGCCTGCCGCAGCCTGCTGCAGCGCCTTCAGCAGATCTTCCGGCTCCATATCCTTCAGCAGATAGCCGTCGGCGCCGCGTTTCAGGGCGGTCACCACGTCTTCTTCATGATTGGAGACGCTAAATACCACCACGCGGCCGGAAAGCGACTTTTCGCGCAGCTTGTCGAGGGTTTCCAGACCGTTCATGCCCGGCATATTGAGATCCAGCAGAATCAAATCGGGATCTAATGATTCCGCCATCGCAATCCCTTGCTCGCCGTTGCTGGCTTCGCCGATAACCTGGATGTCCGGGGCCATGCTGATCAGCTGTTTGACGCCGGTGCGCAGCATCGGGTGATCGTCGATGAGAAGGATGGTTGCCCGTTCCTGTTGACTCATGAAGTTCTCCTTATTGGATTGAAAACGATTTTTCAGGGATAAAAGTGACCACCACTTCGGTACCGCCGGTTTCCCGACGCCGAACCTGACAGTCCCCGCGCAGGCTCTGCGCGCGATCGCGCATGATAATCAGGCCGTAGTGGTTGCTGCGCTCCGCGTGATCCGGCACGCCGCGACCGTTATCGGCCACCGTCAGCCGGACCTGATTGTCCCGCAACGCCACGGTAACGCTGACATCGGTGGCATTGGCGTGCTTCAGCGCGTTGCTGAGCGCTTCCCGGGCGATTTGCAGCAGATGAATGGCCTGATGCGATGGAACAAAACGCGGCGGCAGCTGATAATCCAGGCGTACCGTGAAACCGAAGTGGGCGCTGTATTCCCGGCAGCTGGCCTCCAGCGCCGGGCGCAGCCCCGGTTCGGTGAGCTGTAGCCGGAAGGTCGTCAGCAGTTCGCGCAGCTGGGCCCAGGAGGTATTGAGTTCATTACGGATTTGCCCCAGCAGCTGGCGGCTCGCTTCCGGCAGATCGTCGCCCTGCATCTGCAGGCAGCTAACCTGCATTTTCATACAGGAGAGCGACTGGGCGATGGAGTCGTGGAGCTCGCGGGCGATAGTGGCGCGCTCCTCCATCACGATAAGCTGCTGCTGGCGCTCCTGATGGCGATCGAGGGCGAGGGTGCCGGTGAGTTGTTCAACCAGCGTATCCACCAGCTGCTGCTGATCGTGGCTCAGATGCCGCCCGGCGGGCAGGGTGGCCAGCAAAATACCGTACTGATTATGGGCATCCGACAGCCGCCATTTTAAGGTGGTGCCGGTATCCGGCAGCGGCGGCAGATCGCGCGGACACAGATAGCAGCCTCTGTCGTCGCACTGAATATCGGAGTGGCAGGAAAACTCCTGATGGTTGTCTTCATCTTCCATATCGTAAACGCGAACTTCAATATCGCGCAGCAGGGTTAGCCCCTGTAACCCGTTAAGAACGGGCGAAATGCGCTCGCAGAGCGGCGCGTTCGAGTGCAGTCGGCGGTTGGCCTGCCACAGGAAGGCGAGGATCTCGTTTTTCTGCTCCAGACCGGCGGTTTTTTCCTGCACCCGGCGTTCAAGCACCGAATAGCTCTCCGCCAGCTCTTCAGACATATTGTTCAGCGCCATACCGAGCGTCGCCATCTCGTTGCGCCCGCTAATCTGCGCGCGCTGGGTAAAATCGCGTCGGCTCACCGCTCGGGCCATGCCGAGCAGCTGTTTCCACGGGCGTAGCAGACGGGCGCGCAGCCAGACGATGGTAAACACCAGCAGCAGCGCCATCCCCACGGCCATGATGCGCTGGATCCAGACCACGTGTTTAATCCGCTCCTCGGTGGTGTGATCGAAAGCGGTCACCAGTTGGTCGATGCGATCGACAAAGCCGGCGACATCCGTCGCGACCGAGGCCTGATTTTGCGCCCTGCGCATCCCCGGCGCCAGCTCCAGCTGCCAGTAGTGCTGTAACGCCTGAAGCTGGCGCTGCTGATCGTCATGGCGAGCGGCGTACTGCAGTTCCGGGCTAAAAACGGTGGCCGTCATTTCATCAAGCAGCTTTTGATCGCTTTCGCCCAGCGGTACTGCCGCCAGCAGGCGGTAGCTCTGCATGCGCAGCGAGCCGGCTTTGTTAATCGCATGCGCGCTGCCCTGAACGCCGTGCACCAGGCGAGAAGAGATCGCCATTCCGGCGACGCCGATGACCGTGGCTAACAGAACGATTAACGCGAGTTGATTAACAAGCGTTAGCGGCGTAAAAAGACGTTTCAACATGGGGTATGAGGCTCCTGACCGGCAAATCATCCGGGAGTGGCGCTTATTCTCGGACATCCCCTGGAGTATACCCATACCCCTAAAGGATTACCCCTTAATTGTCAGGGTGTGATGGGCTGGTGGCAGACGTTCGGACAATGCCAGCACTGGCGTGAAAAACCACACTTTTTTACGCAGAAATAGCTACTCACTTCGGGTGATGCGTTTTTTTTAGCCAAATTAGCGCCAACTTTTCCTTTGATTTATATCAACTTACCGCCGTCTGTAACCCATAAGGTAGCCAGGGTTAATATGAATTATTAGAGGTGTCTATGAGTCACTCTTCAATCCCGGAGAAGACTAACAGTTCAGTCATTAGCGACTGGCGTCCCGAAGATCCTGAATTCTGGCAGCAGCGCGGTCATCGCGTCGCCAGCCGCAATCTGTGGATCTCCGTCCCGTGTCTTTTGCTGGCATTCTGCGTCTGGATGTTGTTCAGCGCCGTTGCCGTCAACCTGAATAAAGTCGGCTTTCAGTTTACCACCGACCAGTTGTTTATGCTGACCGCGCTCCCGGCGCTCTCCGGCGCGCTGCTGCGCGTGCCTTACGCGTTTATGGTGCCGCTGTTCGGCGGACGTCGCTGGACCGCGTTCAGTACCGGGATCATGATCGTGCCCTGCGTCTGGTTAGGCTTCGCGGTACAGGATACCTCTACGCCCTTCAGCGTTTTCGTGATTATTTCTCTGCTCTGCGGTTTTGCGGGGGCGAACTTTGCTTCCAGTATGGCTAACATCAGCTTCTTCTTTCCGAAACAGAAGCAGGGCGGCGCGCTGGGCATCAACGGCGGCCTCGGGAACATGGGCGTCAGCGTAATGCAGCTGGTTGCCCCTCTGGTGATTTCGCTGTCGATCTTCGCCGTCTTTGGTGGTACCGGCAGCGAGCAGCCGGACGGCTCCATGCTGTATCTGGAAAACGCGGCGTGGATCTGGGTGCCGTTCCTGATTATCTTCACCCTGGCGGCGTGGTTCTTTATGAACGATCTGTCGGCGTCGAAGGCGTCGCTGAGCGAGCAGCTACCGGTACTGAAGCGCGCCCATCTGTGGATTATGGCGCTGCTCTATCTTGCCACCTTCGGCTCGTTTATCGGCTTCTCGGCGGGCTTCGCCATGCTGTCGAAGACCCAGTTTCCGGATGTGCAGATTCTGCATTACGCGTTCTTCGGGCCGTTTATCGGCGCCCTGGCGCGCTCGACCGGCGGGGCGATCTCCGACCGCCTCGGCGGGACTCGCGTGACGCTGGTGAACTTCGTGGTTATGGCTATCTTCTGCGGCCTGCTGTTCCTGACGCTGCCGACCCACGGCGAGGGCGGCAACTTTATTGCCTTCTTCGCGGTATTTATGGTGCTGTTCCTGACCGCCGGTCTGGGCAGCGCGTCTACCTTCCAGATGATCTCGGTTATCTTCCGCAAAATGACCATGGATCGCGTTAAGGCGCAGGGCGGCAGCGAAGCGCAGGCCATGCGTGAAGCGGCGACCGATACGGCGGCGGCGCTGGGCTTTATTTCGGCGATTGGCGCGATTGGCGGCTTCTTTATTCCAAAAGCGTTTGGTATTTCGCTGGATTTAACCGGCTCACCGGCCGGCGCTATGAAGGTCTTCCTGGTGTTCTATATCGCCTGCGTGGTGATTACCTGGGCAGTCTACGGACGCAAGCAGAAATAATATTTCTTTCTGAGTTTCTGCAAAGGGCGCAACGGTATTTGCGCCCTTTTTAGCGTTTATTTTTTAGTTACAACATACTAATGGTATAGGGTAATTTTAAAAGCCCCCTGAAGTCACAGAAAAAATGACTTCAGGGGTATCTACCCCTTAATACCATGGCGGATCGCTAATCCTTATTTTCTGCAGGCTTTTATGAAAAATATCTTTGTTAATCAATAAAATAAAAAATAGAAATAAATACTACTTTGGTGGTAATTACTGTGTTAACCCGTTTTTATAAGCCATATCGTCTTGATCGTTATCAATTCTCTCCCTCTTTCATAGCGTTACCTTCGCTGCAAATCCAGCAATGTCGATTTATCAGAGAGCCGTCAGGCTCCACACAGGAGAGACCCGATGAGTAAATTCCTGGACCGGTTTCGCTACTTCAAACAGAAGGGTGAAACCTTTGCCGATGGGCACGGCCAGCTTCTAAAAACCAACCGGGACTGGGAGGATGGATACCGTCAACGTTGGCAGCACGATAAAGTTGTGCGCTCCACCCACGGTGTCAACTGCACCGGTTCGTGCAGCTGGAAGATTTATGTCAAAAATGGCCTGGTTACCTGGGAAACCCAGCAGACAGACTATCCGCGCACCCGTCCGGATATGCCAAACCACGAGCCGCGCGGCTGCCCGCGCGGTGCCAGCTACTCCTGGTATCTTTACAGCGCCAACCGCCTGAAGTATCCGCTGATGCGCAAACGCCTGATGAAAATGTGGCGTGAAGCGAAAGTTCAGCACAGCGATCCGGTGGATGCCTGGGCCTCTATTATTGAAGACGCCGACAAAGCGAAAAGCTTTAAGCAGGCGCGCGGCCGCGGCGGTTTCGTGCGTTCGTCCTGGCAGGAAGTGAACGAGCTGATTGCCGCCTCTAACGTCTACACCGTCAAAACCTACGGCCCGGACCGCGTGGCCGGCTTCTCGCCTATTCCGGCGATGTCAATGGTCTCCTATGCCTCCGGCGCGCGCTATCTGTCGCTGATCGGCGGCACCTGCCTGAGCTTCTACGACTGGTACTGCGACCTGCCGCCTGCGTCACCGCAGACCTGGGGCGAGCAGACCGACGTGCCGGAATCCGCCGACTGGTATAACTCCAGCTATATTATCGCCTGGGGTTCCAACGTTCCGCAGACCCGTACCCCGGATGCCCACTTCTTTACCGAAGTGCGCTACAAAGGTACCAAAACCGTTGCCATCACCCCTGACTACGCCGAAATCGCCAAGCTCTGCGATCTGTGGCTGGCGCCGAAGCAGGGTACCGATGCGGCGATGGCGCTGGCGATGGGCCACGTCATGCTGCGCGAGTTCCATCTCGACAAACCGAGCCAGTATTTCACCGATTACGTGCGCCGCTACACCGACATGCCGATGCTGGTGATGCTTGAAGAGCGCGACGGCTATTACGCGGCGGGCCGCATGCTGCGCGCGGCTGACCTGGTGGATGCATTAGGTCAGGAAACGAACCCGGAATGGAAAACCGTCGCTTTTGATGAGAAGGGCGAAATCACCGTACCGAACGGCTCTATCGGCTTCCGCTGGGGCGACAAAGGCAAGTGGAACCTGGAACAGCGCGACGGCAAAACCGGCGAAGACGTTGAGCTGCGCCTGAGCCTGCTGGGCGGCCACGACGATATCGCCAACGTCGGCTTCCCGTATTTTGGCGGCGAAGGCACCGAGCACTTTAATAAAGTCGAGCTGGAAAACGTGCTGCTGCACAAACTGCCGGTCAAACGCCTGCAGAAGGCCGATGGCTCTAGCGTGCTGGTCACCACCGTCTACGACCTGACCATGGCGAACTACGGTCTGGATCGCGGTCTTGGCGATGAAAACTGCGCCAGCAGCTACGATGACGTCAAAGCGTATACCCCAGCGTGGGCGGAGAAAATCACCGGCGTTTCCCGGGCGCACATTATCCGTACCGCGCGGGAGTTTGCCGATAACGCCGATAAGACCCACGGCCGTTCGATGATTATCGTCGGCGCCGGTCTGAACCACTGGTTCCACCTCGATATGAACTATCGCGGTCTTATCAATATGCTGATCTTCTGCGGCTGCGTCGGTCAGAGCGGCGGCGGCTGGGCGCACTATGTCGGCCAGGAAAAATTGCGTCCGCAGACCGGATGGCAGCCGCTGGCGTTTGCTCTCGACTGGCAGCGTCCGGCGCGTCATATGAACAGCACGTCGTACTTCTATAACCACTCCAGCCAGTGGCGCTACGAAACCGTGACCGCACAGGAACTGCTGTCGCCGTTAGCGGATAAATCCCGCTACAGCGGCCACCTGATTGACTTCAACGTGCGCGCTGAACGTATGGGCTGGCTGCCGTCGGCGCCGCAGCTGGGCACCAACCCGCTGCGCATCGCGGAAGAGGCGAAGAAAGCGGGCATGACGCCGGTCGATTACACCGTCAAATCCCTGAAAGAGGGTTCCATTCGCTTTGCCGCAGAGCAGCCGGAAAACGGTAAAAACCATCCGCGCAACCTGTTTATCTGGCGTTCTAACCTGCTGGGCTCTTCCGGTAAGGGCCACGAGTACATGCTGAAGTACCTGCTGGGTACGGAAAACGGTATTCAGGGCAAAGATCTCGGTAAGCAGGGCGGCGTGAAGCCGGAAGAAGTGGAGTGGAAAGACAACGGTCTCGACGGCAAGCTGGATCTGGTGGTGACACTCGATTTCCGTCTGTCGAGCACCTGCCTCTATTCCGACATCGTGCTG
Source organism: Klebsiella sp. CN_Kp113 (assembly GCF_040064585.1). Taxonomy (NCBI): domain Bacteria; kingdom Pseudomonadati; phylum Pseudomonadota; class Gammaproteobacteria; order Enterobacterales; family Enterobacteriaceae; genus Klebsiella; species Klebsiella sp. CN_Kp113. The sequence goes on from NZ_JBEAID010000031.1 coordinate 86,124, forward strand.
CCGACCGCCACCTGGTATGAAAAAGACGACATGAATACCTCGGATATGCATCCGTTTATTCATCCGCTATCAGCCGCCGTCGACCCGGCCTGGGAATCGAAAAGCGACTGGGATATCTACAAAGATATCGCGAAGAAATTCTCTGAAGTCTGCGTGGGGCACCTCGGCAAAGAGACCGACGTGGTGACGCTGCCTATCCAGCACGACTCCGCCGCCGAACTGGCGCAGCCGCTGGACGTTAAGGACTGGAAAAAAGGCGAATGTGACCTGATTCCTGGGAAAACCGCGCCGCATATTCTGACCGTCGAGCGCGATTATCCGGCGACATACGAACGCTTCACTTCTATCGGCCCGCTGATGGAGAAAATCGGCAACGGCGGGAAAGGCATCGCCTGGAATACCCAGAGCGAAATGGATTTGCTGCGCAAGCTCAACTACACCAAAGCGGACGGCCCGGCGAAAGGCCAGCCGATGCTTAACACCGCAATTGATGCGGCAGAGATGATCCTGACCCTGGCGCCGGAGACCAACGGCCACGTGGCGGTGAAAGCCTGGGCGGCGCTCAGCGAATTTACCGGTCGCGACCATACGCATCTGGCGACGAATAAAGAAGAGGAAAAAATCCGCTTCCGCGATATTCAGGCCCAGCCGCGCAAAATTATCTCCAGCCCGACCTGGTCCGGACTCGAAGATGAGCACGTTTCCTATAACGCCGGCTACACCAACGTTCACGAACTGATCCCGTGGCGTACGCTTTCCGGCCGCCAGCAGCTGTATCAGGATCACCAGTGGATGCGTGATTTCGGCGAAAGCCTGCTGGTCTATCGTCCGCCAATTGATACCCGTTCGGTGAAAACGGTGATGGGGGCGAAATCCAACGGCAACCCGGAGAAGGCGTTGAACTTCCTGACGCCGCACCAGAAGTGGGGTATTCACTCCACCTACAGCGACAACCTGCTGATGCTGACGCTGTCGCGCGGCGGGCCGATTGTGTGGATGAGCGAAGCGGACGCCAAAGATCTGGGGATTGAGGATAACGACTGGATCGAGGTGTTCAACAGCAACGGCGCGCTGACCGCCCGCGCGGTGGTCAGCCAGCGCGTGCCGGCCGGGATGACCATGATGTACCACGCCCAGGAGCGTATCGTAAACCTGCCGGGTTCCGAGATCACCGAGCAGCGCGGCGGGATCCACAACTCCGTGACCCGTATTACGCCGAAGCCGACCCATATGATCGGCGGCTATGCCCAGCTGGCCTACGGCTTTAACTACTACGGCACGGTAGGGTCTAACCGCGATGAGTTCGTGGTGGTACGTAAGATGAAGAATATTAACTGGTTAGATGGCGAAGGTAATGACCAGGTACAGGAGAGCGTAAAATGAAAATTCGTTCACAAGTCGGCATGGTGCTGAATCTCGATAAGTGCATCGGCTGTCATACCTGCTCGGTCACCTGTAAAAACGTCTGGACCAGCCGCGAGGGTATGGAGTACGCGTGGTTCAACAACGTTGAAAGTAAACCGGGCGTCGGTTTCCCGAACGACTGGGAGAATCAGGAGAAGTGGAAGGGCGGCTGGATCCGTAAGATCAACGGCAAGCTACAGCCGCGCATGGGCAACCGCGCGATGCTGCTCGGTAAAATCTTTGCTAACCCGCATCTGCCGGGCATCGACGACTACTACGAGCCGTTTGACTACGACTACCAGAACCTGCACAACGCGCCGGAAAGCAAACACCAGCCGATCGCCCGCCCGCGCTCGCTGATCACCGGCCAGCGGATGGATAAAATCACCAGCGGTCCAAACTGGGAAGAAATTCTGGGCGGCGAGTTCGAGAAACGCGCCAAAGACCAGAACTTTGAGAACATGCAGAAGGCGATGTACGGCCAGTTCGAAAACACCTTCATGATGTATCTACCGCGTCTGTGCGAGCACTGCCTGAACCCGGCGTGCGTGGCGACCTGCCCGAGCGGCGCCATCTACAAACGTGAAGAAGACGGCATCGTACTGATCGACCAGGACAAGTGCCGCGGCTGGCGTATGTGCATCACCGGCTGTCCGTACAAGAAAATCTACTTCAACTGGAAGAGCGGGAAATCGGAGAAGTGCATCTTCTGCTACCCGCGTATCGAATCCGGGATGCCGACCGTTTGCTCGGAAACCTGCGTGGGGCGTATTCGCTACCTCGGCGTGCTGCTGTATGACGCGGACGCCATTGAAAATGCCGCCAGCACGGAGAATGAGAAAGACCTGTATCAGCGTCAGCTGGACGTGTTCCTCAACCCGAACGACCCGAAAGTGATTGAGCAAGCGCTGAAAGACGGCGTGCCGCAGGGCGTTATCGACGCAGCCCAGCAGTCGCCGGTGTACAAAATGGCGATGGACTGGAAGCTGGCGCTGCCGCTGCATCCGGAATATCGCACCCTGCCGATGGTCTGGTATGTGCCGCCTCTGTCGCCGATTCAGTCGGCCGCCGACGCGGGGGAACTGGGCAGCAACGGTATTCTGCCGGACGTGGAAAGCCTGCGTATCCCGGTTCAGTATCTGGCCAACCTGCTGACCGCGGGCGATACCCAGCCGGTGCTGCTGGCGCTGAAACGCATGCTGGCGATGCGCCACTTCAAACGCGCGGAAACCGTCGACGGCGTACTGGATACCCGGGCGCTGGAAGAGGTAGGCCTCACTGAAGCCCAGGCGCAGGAGATGTATCGCTATCTGGCTATCGCTAACTACGAAGACCGTTTCGTGGTGCCGAGCAGCCACCGCGAGCAGGCCCGCGACGCCTTCCCGGAGAAAAACGGTTGCGGCTTTACCTTCGGCGACGGCTGCCACGGTTCTGACAGCCAGTTCAATCTGTTTAACAGCCGCCGTATCGATGCTATCGACGTCACCAGCAAAACGGAGCCGCACCCATGATTGAACTCGTCATTGTGTCGCGCCTTCTCGAGTACCCTGACGCTGCCTTATGGCAGCATCAGCAGGAGCTGTTTGACGCTATCGCCGCTTCGGAAAAGCTCGCGCCGGAGGATGCCCATAAGCTGAGCGTTTTCCTGCGTGACCTGACCGCTCAGGATGTGCTGGACGCGCAGTCTCGCTATAGCGAACTGTTCGATCGCGGCCGCGCGACCTCGCTGCTGCTGTTTGAGCACGTGCACGGCGAATCCCGCGATCGCGGCCAGGCAATGGTTGACCTGATGGCGCAGTATGAGCGCCACGGTCTGCAGCTGGATAGCCGCGAATTGCCGGATCATCTCCCGCTGTACCTGGAGTATCTGGCGCAGCTGCCGGAAGCGGAAGCGCTCGGCGGATTGCAGGACGTCGCGCCGATTCTCGGCCTGCTCAGCGCTCGCCTGCAGCAGCGCGAGAGCGGCTACGCGGCGCTGTTTGAGCTGCTGCTCAAGCTGGCTAACGCGCAGGTCGATAGCCAGAAAGTGGCGGAAAAAATCGCCGATGAAGCCCGCGACGATACGCCGCAGGCGCTGGACGCCGTCTGGGAAGAAGAACAGGTGAAATTCTTTGCCGATCAGGGCTGCGGCGAGTCGGAGATCTCCGCTCACCAGCGTCGTTTTGCCGGAGCCGTTGCCCCGCAATATTTGAATATCTCTAACGGAGGACAGCAATAATGCACTTCCTGAATATGTTCTTCTTTGACATCTATCCGTATATCGCCGGTACGGTGTTCCTGGTGGGAAGCTGGCTGCGTTATGACTACGGGCAGTATACCTGGCGTGCGGCCTCCAGCCAGATGCTGGACCGTAAAGGGATGAATCTGGCTTCGAACCTGTTTCATATCGGGATTCTGGGGATCTTTGCCGGTCACTTTCTCGGTATGCTGACGCCGCACTGGATGTACGAATCCTTCCTGCCGGTCGACGTGAAGCAGAAGATGGCGATGATTGCGGGCGGCGCCTGCGGCGTGATGACGCTGGTGGGCGGTCTGCTGCTGCTGAAACGTCGTCTGCTGAGCCCGCGCGTGCGCGCCACCACCACCGGAGCGGATATTCTGATCCTCTCCCTGCTGATGGTGCAGTGCGCCCTGGGCCTGCTGACTATTCCGTTCTCCGCTCAGCATATGGACGGTAGCGAAATGATGAAGCTGGTCGGCTGGGCGCAGTCGGTGGTGACCTTCCACGGCGGAGCATCTTCGCACCTGGACGGCGTGGCGTTTATTTTCCGCGTGCACCTGGTGCTGGGCATGACGCTGTTTGTGCTGTTCCCGTTCTCCCGTCTGGTGCATATCTGGAGCGCGCCGGTGGAGTACCTGACGCGCAAATACCAGATTGTTCGCGCCCGTCGCTAATTCTATTTCGAGTAAAGCTAAACCCTGCTGCGGCAGGGTTTTTCATTTGTGCGGTCTGCTCCCGGCGGGGCACATATGGCAGAAATACAGAATCAGTTCTGGAGAAATAAAAGAGCTAACTAAGACGGTTTTGATAATTTGATTTTGCTGAGGTACTGCAAGGAAGTGATGGTGGTGGGGGAAGGATTACTCGGCGCGTTGCGCCTCGCCCTTCGGGTCGTTGCCTGCGGCAACGCTTTCTCGCTCCGCTCGAACCTTAGTCGAAGCTTCTCATCCTTCCCGCATGGGATGGATATGGGGCACTGAGCGAAGTGTGAATT